>CAUZVG010000001.1:0-40240 GCA_963583215.1 Campylobacterales bacterium
ATACCAATGTCATCTAAAAAAGTTTGGGTTAAGACATTCACTTCTTCCACTGAAAATGAGTCAATTTTAGTGATGGCAATGGCAAATTTACGTGTGGCCAATGTTTTTGAATAACGCTGTAACTCAATCAAGAGTGTTTCATATTGGTACTTCATTTCTCTATAGTTAGCTGCATCAATCATAAGTAAAAGTGTTTTGGTTCTTTCAATGTGTCTTAAAAACTCTAAACCTAAACCTTTACCATCTGAAGCACCTTCAATAATACCAGGGATATCTGCCATCATAAATGACTCATAATCGCCCATGTGCACCACACCAAGTTTTGGTGTAAGTGTAGTAAACTCATAGTTTGCCACTTGAGGTCTTGCATTAGAAAGTGTCGCAATGAGCGTTGATTTTCCTACATTAGGGTAACCTACAAGTCCAACGTCAGCGATGAGTTTCATCTCTAAACGTATTTCTTTTGTGATACCAGGAAGTCCAGGTTGTGCATACGTAGGTCTTTGGTTAGAAGAAGACTTAAAGTGCATGTTTCCTAAACCACCTTTACCACCTTCTAAAAACATAATGACATCCCCTTCATTGACCAAGTCAAAAAGTTCTTCACCTGTCTCTTGATCTACCACTGTTGTGCCTGGAGGTACAGTAATAATAGTGTCTACACCCTTACGACCATAACATTTACGGCCCTCACCTGGACGACCATTTTCTGCTTTAATATGTACACGACCTCTAAGTCCGGAGAGTGTATCGGTATTGTTATCTACTTTAAAAAAGACAGAACCACCACGTCCACCATCACCACCATCTGGACCACCATTAGCAACAAACTTTTCTGTCCAAAAAGAGATGGAACCTGGTCCACCTTTTCCTGACGAAATCATTAAATCAACACTATCTACAAACATATATACACCTTTAAACTTACTATTACTTACTTGAAATTGCGTGATTATACCCAAATTGGTGAAAATTGTGTTATACTTTTTTTATCATATGCCAATAAAGGAAGGAAGATGATGAAAGTCAAAACAATAATATTCTTATTACTAAGCACTTCTCTACTGAGCTTAAATGCCGCTCCCAATACAAATCATACACAGGTTTATACTTACAATGGTGTCTACTTTGGTGATACTTTTTCACTTAATTCTCAAGAAGGAATTATTGATGGATGTACCACAGCAAAAGGTTCTTATCAAAAAAATCATACACTGTTTAAACAGAACAAAGATTACAAAAGTGGTTGGTTTTTAGGGCGCAGCAAGTGCCGTACCTTATTGCTCGCAAAATAAACTTCTTTGGAGACCAAGACTTCTTAGTCTAGATTTTACTTAGTCTCCATCTCTGCAAATATGCCTTCTTTAGGCAATGTCGCTTCTTCCCCCACTACAGTATTGGACGCATCAAAACCTAACTCTTTTAACCTCTCCAGTACTGGTGGATGTGTATAGTAAAAGAAAATGACCAAAGGGTGAGACTTTGGAAATGCCTTGTTTTCTGTCACCAATTTCATCAACGCTGAAACCAAGTTTTCTTTGCCACCCAGAGCTGAACCAAACTCATCTGCCGCGTACTCATTGTGACGACTTACCGCTGACATAAAAGGTGTAAAAACAAAAGACAATAGAGGCAAGAGAAGCATCAACATGGCTATTTGTACCCCTGCCTCTGCTAAGACACCCATTTGGGTAAAGAGTTCCATAGGTAAATGTCCGAAAAGATAAAAAGCAATAAAAAGTAATAGTCCCATAAGCCCAATATTTTTCCAAATATCTCCATGGCTAAAGTGTCCTAGTTCATGCCCAAGTACGGCAAGTAATTCTTTGGTATTGAGTTTTTCTAAAAGTGTGTCAAAAAGCACCACCCTTTTTGTCTTTCCTAAACCTCCAAAAAATGCATTTAAACGGCTGTCACGTTTTGAGGCATCCATGACAAAAATACCATCATTTTTGAGTCCTACTTCTTGCATCATGGCTGAGATTTTCTCTTTAAGTTCTCCCTCTTCTAAAGGGGAAAACTTGTTA
The DNA here is from genome assembly GCA_963583215.1 of Campylobacterales bacterium. GTDB lineage: Bacteria > Campylobacterota > Campylobacteria > Campylobacterales > Sulfurovaceae > Sulfurovum. The sequence continues at coordinate 2,028 of CAUZVG010000001.1, forward strand.
AACAGTGCCATAAAAGTAGGTGCGAGTACATTGGCTAGGACAGCCACGGTAAACATCATTACAAAACCCCAGAGCCACCAAGAGGTGTAAGAGTCTATAATCCACGCTAGTAAAGCAAATATAGCCCCACCTAAAATAACAAACAAGAGTATGGATTTTAGGCTATCTACAAGATACATTTTGAACGTCATTTTATTAAAACCAAAATCTTCATCTATCTTAAACTTCTGATAGAGCTCAAAAGGAAGTCCCACGACAAAATTAACAGCAATAAAACCAAAAAGAAAGGCAACGGCTTGCATAAGGGTAGATTCAAGGTATATCTGTGTATTTAGCCAAGCAAAACCTGCAGTCACCCACCAAATAAACATGAGGTAGTCCACAAAAGTAGACACAAGTTCTACTTTGCCATTAGCCACGGCATAATTTCCTGCTATGAGGTATTTCTCCGCAGACATGAGTACGGGTGTTTTACGTTTCTCTTCATTGATGTAAGCAATTTGCATAAAAGAGATATAAATTTTCATAAAGGTATAAAGGGTATATAAAATAATAAGGGTTTGTAACATACGGTGCCTTGTGTGATTTTCTAGAAGAAATATACCAAATCAAGGCTTAAATTGCTATAATATTTAAAAGAGGATGAATTCTTTGGGTTTTTCAGAGACTTAACTTACATTAGCATTTAGACATAAGGAGTGGATGGAAGATGTTGTATGATAAACAAGACAGTGTCATCAACCCTCCTGCTATTGATTTTCAAGATAAAGCTAAAAAAGAAAAATTTGACCTCTGGATGATTAAGTCAAATTTACTACAGATACGACTTGTTTCTGCACTCACTGGCTTACTATATATGATTTCTGCACTCATAAACAGCCTGGTCGTATCAGGTGATATATTAGCCATAATGATAACCATACACCTCTATGTCATGCCTCCCTTTCTCTTTTTGATCTCTCTTATGACATTTAAGAAAGATCTCTACAGACTCTTCATCTTCTTACTGATGTTATCACCTGTAGTAGCAACGATAGGAAACTTGCTCATCACTTCAAAACTGGAAGACCCCGCGCTTTATATGACAGAGCTCTATCTGATTATCTTCTGGATATTTACGGTATCTGGACTACGTTTATGGCAGGCTACACTCTCTGCTATGACTACTGTTGTCGTTATTTTTTCTGTCACCTACTTTTTCTTTTCTCTTTCATTAGAATCTTTTGTCATGCACTGCTTCTGGATGCTTGCAGCATTCTCTTTTGGATTTTTAGCTGCATATCTTTTAGAGAAATCCTACAAAGAAGTATTTTCTACCCATGAGCAACTCACACAATTGGCCATGACCGATACACTGACAGGGTTATATAACCGTGCGAAACTGGATGAATTACTGCAAGATGAATTAAATCGTTCAAAGCAATTTCATCATACATTCGGATTGGCGATTATGGATTTAGACAACTTTAAAAAGATTAATGATACCTATGGACATCAAGTTGGAGATACGATCTTAAAAGAGATCGGAAAGATTATCACTGAAACACTACATTCAACAGATAAAGTAATTCGTTGGGGTGGAGAAGAGTTCTTACTTATTTACCTAGTAAAAAACCAGAAAGAAGTATTGAAACGTATTGAAGAACTGCGTCTACATATAGAGGAACATCTTTTTCCCATCTCAAGTACAATTACAGCAAGTTTTGGACTGACACTCTACAGTAAAGATGATACGATTGATTCTATTATACAAAGAGCCGATAATGCTCTTTATATTGCGAAAAATAATGGCAGGAACTGTACAGAGTTCAACTAAAGTATCTGACCTTATGAGTTCTTCTCGTTATGGTCATCAATTTTTTCTTCTGCATCTGCAACTTTCTTTGAAAACATATCTACATCAATAAGAAGTGTACCAGCAACCCCAATTACAATACCTATACCTATATAAACAAACTCCATGACAATCCTTTTATACTTTTAATTAAACCCTTCAGGTTTATACTTATAGTATAACATAAATTTTATTTTGTATCTTCATGGAATCAACAACTTGGAACCAATAGTATGGGGTATGAATCGGATTTAAATTTATTGCTGAGACGTGACTCATAATAAATTATTGAACCCTCTGATGAACCTAGATACTTCACAAGGCTTAAATTGCTATAATTGCGACAATATATACTAATAAGTACTAAGGAATTTTAGTGGCACTTGTAGACCTCTTTAACATCAAAAAACAATACGACATAAAACTTCTTCTCAATGATGTGAACTTTCATCTTAATGAAGGAGAACGTGTCACGATTGTTGGGCAAAATGGCAGTGGAAAATCGACCTTAATGAAAATCATAATGGGAGAAGAAGAACCTACAGAGGGTAAACGTGTCATTAATTCAAACATACATATTGAAATGCTTTCACAACAACCACACTTTGACCCTACACTTACTGTACGTGATGCCATACTCAATGAACTGACCGAACTAAAAACGGCTAAAGATGAGTATGATAAACTGAGCCTTGCTGTTGCTGAGGATTATGAAAATGAAGCCTTACTCTCTCGGTTAGAAAAAGTTTCTACCTTTCTTGACCACCATAATGCTTGGAGTTTAGATGACAAAATTGAACGTGCGATGCAAGAGTTTCATCTTAAAGCGTATGAAGACAGACCAGTAGTTTCACTCTCAGGAGGGGAACAAAGACGTGTTGCTTTGGCCTCACTCATACTCAAAAAACCTGATGTTCTTTTACTCGATGAGCCAACCAACCACCTTGATGTTTACATGGTTGAGTTTTTAGAAGAGATCTTGCTCAAAGAGAACTTTACCCTACTTTTCATTTCACATGACAGGCACTTCATTGATACCATTGCCACACGTGTGGTTGAAGTAGATAACCAAGAGCTTGTCTCTTACACTGGTGGGTATATGGCCTACCTTGAACAAAAAGAAGCCCGTATGCATGCACTTAAAAAAGGTCATGACAACCTCTTGCGGATGCTTAAACAAGAAGAAGCATGGCTCTCAAAAGGTGTAAAAGCCAGAGAAAAACGTAACCAAGGGCGTAAAAAACGTGTATTTGAATTGCGTGATGAAGCCAAAAAGAACCCTACACTCATCCGTAAAATGATGGTGGAACTGGAACGTGAGAAACAACACTTCAACCGTGATGAAGGTGTCTCTCGTAAAAAAATGCTTTTTGAGTTAGAAAACATGTCTTACTCCGTCCCTGGAAAAAAGCTTATAGAAAACTTCACAACACGCATCTTACAAAAAGACAAAATAGCCATTGTAGGCATCAATGGTGCGGGGAAATCTACCCTTCTTAAACTCATGTTGGGACGTATTAAACCTGACTCTGGTGTCATAAAACAAGGTGACTTTGCTTTAGGGTATTTTGATCAGCATAGAGAAATGTTGGATGATAACAAAACCCTCATAGAAACCTTTTGTCCTGATGGTGGAGATCAAATAGACGTACAAGGTGTGAACTTTCATGTCTTTGGCTACCTTAAATCTTTTCTTTTTCCTAAAGAGTTTTTGAACAAAAAAGTAGGCATGCTCTCTGGTGGAGAAAAAAACCGTGTGGCCCTTGCTCTGCTTCTATCTAAAAAAGTAGACTGTCTCATACTTGATGAGCCTACCAATGATTTGGACATCCAAACCATTAACATTTTAGAAGAAAAACTCATCAACTTCCCTGGAGCCATTCTCTTTGTCTCCCATGACCGCTACTTTATAGACAAAATAGCCTCTAAACTTTTTATTTTTAAAGGTGAAGGTGTGGTAGAAGAGTCTTACCAAACCTATACAGAGTACTTGGAAATAGAAAAAGAGATGAAAGAGTTAGACAACTTAGAAAAAGAAGTCAAAACATCTGCTAAAAAAGTAGAAGTGATGAAAGAGAAGAAACAGACAAAACTCTCTTACAAAGAACAACAAGCCTATGACAATTTACCTGATGAAATAGAAGCACTTGAAAGTAAAATAGCCCAGATTAATGTCTGTTTGTATGACCCCAAATGTTATGAAGAACAAGGGCTTACAAACCTTACAGAAGAGCTTGCAACACTAGAAGCTGAGTATGAAGAAAAAACAGATACGTATTTGGAAGTACTTGAGATTTTTGAATCTCTAAACTAAGAAAAAACTTTAGGCTAAAGTATTGGTAAAAGCTTAAGCTTTTACCAATAAATCACGACAGAGCGTCTACCCCAACGAAGTGCTCTTCTTCTGTCAAGTCCCATATAAATATCGATACGTTTTTTGTAGCGTTTATTCATTTTATCACGTACTCTGTAGTAGCCACGAAGTCCTGCGATACGTACCTTTGTACCATTTCTCATACCATAGCGTGTTAACATATCACGAGAAACTGCGATGCTTTTTACCCCAGGTCTTAAACGGTTGTTCCATGCTGCTAAAAATGGTGTAGCATCGGTTTGGGCTCTGTGAGATGTATATGCTGTGGCAGTCACACGTAGGCTATGTTTACCAAAAGCTTTGATGTCTAACTTGGCACGTCTGGCTTCTTTTTCAAGGCGTTTTCTTTTGTATTCTAGCTCAGCCAAAACATAAGGGAAAGGGAGTTTTAACACTTTACCTGTACGTACCCTGGTTGCATCTTTTATGTTGTTAAACTTCACAATGGCTTTGGCTGAAAGTCCAAACTTATGTGCAATGGAAATAAGCGTATCTCTTTCTTGTACGGTGTAACAGCCTGAGGCAAGTACATCGATGCGTGCCTGTTCTAAAGGGAGTTTTAACTTCTTTCCTATACGTAAGGTTGACTTAGGCGTCATCTCATTCATTTGAGCTAAGTCTTTGACAGAGAGTCCAAACTTCTTTGCCAATTTTGACAGCACATCACCAGAAGCCACACAATAGTTTCCATAGTTAGGTTCATCCTCTATTTCTATAGGAAGTGCAGGAATCTTAGGAGAAAGTCCCGTGATATCTATCTTTTTTTCTACGGTTTCATTTAACACTTCAACCTGTAAAGTATCAGAATCAGACCCAACAAAACGTATAGGTGCTTCAATGTGCACATATTTTTCTATCATATCTTCTACAGAGATGACTTTCACAAAAGCTTTTTTAGGGACAGGAAGATTTTTTACAATAATGAGTTTTTGTCTGTCTAATTCGTAAGAGACTTTTTTTACGTGGTGTAAGCGTTTACCATATGGGTTACATTCAGAAATACCCCCAGTTACTACACGACAGTCAATCAGAGCTTGAGCTTCAATGGAGCTAACAGTAATAAGGGCTAAAAGAAGGTATTTTATATAATTTCCAGACATACGATATGTCACACTATAAAAAGCGTAACATCTCTCCTTCTATATCCTCTTTTTGAACAACAGCTGTGTGTATCACAGGTTTAGCGAAAAGGCCTTTAATCATAGCAGGTACACTTACATTAGTGTTTTCACTTACCCATTTAAGTGCGTGGGTGTCATCTTTGACTTCATGACCTAAAGCTTTGGCCACAGAAGGCGAAAACTTTGTCCATTCAGCCGTTGAATAAACCACTGTTTTTAACTTCTTCCCTCTTAAGGTCTCATACGCCTTCATACACGTTGCAGTGTGAGGGTCCATAATATAACCTTTTTTAGCATAAGCACCCACCACGGCTTCACACTCTGCATCATCAGAGAAAGAAGCAGCAAAGTCTTCACGCAGGGAAGCAAGTTCTGCTTCTGTTAATCGAAACTTACCTTCTGTTGCCAAAGCATCCATAAGTTCTTTGGTACGTGTTGCGCCAAATTTGTCAAACATGATACGCTCAATATTGGAAGATTTTAAGATGTCCATTGCTGGAGATTCTGTGTGTACCAATTCTCTTGATGTTAAATCATACACACCTGTCTTGATCCAGTCTGTTAAAATGTTGTTTACATTTGATGAAATAAGGATTTTTTCTATAGGAAGCCCTGCTTTTTTAGCATAATACGCACCCAAAGCATTACCAAAATTTCCTGATGGCACGACAAGGTAAATCTTCTCTCCTATGCTAATCTCGTTTTTTCTTACGAGTTCTAGGTAGGAGTGAATATGGTAAATGATTTGGAAAATAATACGTCCAAAGTTTACAGAGTTGGCCGCTGAGAGTTTAATGTTACGTGTGGCAAGTTCTGCTTTAAAGTCATCAGAAACCAGTAGCTCTTTTATCGCATGTTGTGTGTCATCAAAGTTACCTTCAACACCTATAACTTTAAGGTTTGAAGCATCTTCTGTGACCATTTGCAGTCTTTGTACATCTGACGTTTTACCATCAGGGTAGAGACAGGCAACTTGTACACCCTCTTGGTTTTTAAACGTTTCTAAAGTAGCAGGTCCTGTATCTCCAGAAGTGGCTGCCATAATGAGGTAATGTTCCCCACGTTTTTGAGCCAATTTGGAAAGCACGTAACCAAAAGGTTGTAAAGCCATATCTTTAAAGGCACGTGTTGGACCATGGTAAAGTTCTGCTACAAAACAATCTTCTTCCACTTGAGTCAGTGGTACAGGATTACTAGGGTCATCAAAAGCATCGTATCTGCTTAATGCTGCTTCGAGTACCTCTTTTTCAATATCAATGCCGAAGTTTGTTAAAAAGTCTAAGGCCAATGTTTTGTAGTGTGAAGAGAGATGACCTTCTAAAAAGGCTGTATCTAAGTTTGGTAATTTTTCAGGCACATAAAGCCCACCAAAACTGGCACTTGGACTCAATATCGCTTCTGAAAATGGCACAGATAATGGTTTTTGTCCGTCATTTCCCCGTGTCTCTATAAATTGCATCTAAATTCCTATGTTTAATATAAATATAATTATAGCCAAAGAAGCTAAGACTATTATGTTTCAAAGTGAGGGTAAAAGGGGAAAATAAAAATTGTATAAATAAGCATCTAATGTCTACCTGTACTACATCCATAAGAGCAGAAGAGTGTAATTAGGGAAAAGAATGTCAACTATTACAAACGAATAAGAACAGACAGAACATTAAATACTTAATTTAATAGGAGTTGGAAAACTATCTAAAAGATAGAAGTTAAACTCTGCTATTGGTAGTCTGGCTATCTACTAGAGATCCATGGACTTTCCGTACCCACCTCGCGATGAACTTGGCTTTTTCAATACGTTTAACCGTATGAAAATATCCTACACCACTTAACTTAAATCTTTACTTATTTTTCATAAATATGTTTATCTTTATAAAAGTAGTATCTATCTCTCCCTTTTTGTTTGGCACAATACATGGCCATATCTGCATGTTTAAGTAAAGTATTTTTATCTAGACCATCATGAGGATATCTAGCAATACCAATACTTACTGTTGACTGTAAGATGTATGTATTAATCTGCATTGGTTTACGTACAGCTCTCATAATTTCAGGAACAAGAATTTCTATATTTTCTATTTTTTCTTCTTCCTCAATGATAGCTACAAATTCATCTCCACCTATACGTGCAAGAAAATTTTCCTCTCCAATAACCTTTGAAATACGTTTAGAAACAGTTATTAGTAAACTGTCCCCTATATCATGTCCATAATTATCATTGATTGCTTTAAAACGATCTAAATCAATAAACAGAACAAGAAAGACTGGCTTATCTACTGAAGTCTTTCCTGAAGCTATGAGTGCGCTAGCATAACGTTCAAACTCTGTTCTGTTTGGAAGCTTGGTTAAAATGTCATGATAGGCCAAATAATACACATCTCGTCTATGTCTAAGTACATTAAAGTACGTGACAATCAGGACCACTAAGATGATGAACGTAAAAAGAAAGAAAAAAGTACCAAGAGAACTTTCTTGCTTTTTAGTCTTGAGATACTCTTTATCTATGAGTGTATTTAATTCTTCTATCGTTTGGTCAAGGTTTAGGGTTTCATTTTTTCTAAGTACTTGATGTAATTGTTGCACAGAACCTAAAAATGACTCCGTTTGTAAATGAAAATAATAGATATCACTGTCCAGATCTATATGCAGTTTTAAACTTCTTAAATCTGCTTTAAAAGAGTGAATATCAAGCTTACTGTCTAAAAATACCTTTCCAACTTTAAACAATATCTCTCTGAGTAAATTTTCCAATTGTATGTTTTCATAAGCATTGTTTTCTATGCGCTTTTGTAGCTCATGGAGGGCATACACTGAATGTGTAACATTTCGATTGAGTAAGATAAATTGTTCAATGAGTTTTGTTTTTTCATGGTATTTTCTTTCTATGAGTCGCAGTTTATTCCTTACCACTTCTGTAAAATCATCTGTAAGTTCATTGCTATAGAGTAAGTCTAGCTCTTCTTCAAACTTTGTTGAGAGTTGTTTTACCTTTTCTTGTTTAAGGTAGGCAAAAGAGCGTAGAAGGGTATTGTCATAATCTTGATTATGACTGTGGAGTTTTAGCACCGCATTTTTATAGTCATAATAGCTTTTTATTTTAGTCTCTAAATTTTGGTAATAGACAAAAAGCAAAAGAAGTAAGACAACGAAAAAAAGCAAAAGTACTATGACCGCATCTACTCTGCTTCTTTTTTTACTATGCTTAGGCATGACTGCCCCTTGGTGTGCATCTATGTACTTTTTGTGTCGGGAACAAAGTCCTTACACAAATGTACAAGCTTTTCATGACATTAAACCTTTTTCTTTACAGTTCTATACATGTCCCTACCCCAGAACTTGTTAAAATCTCTAAGAGTAAAGAGTGCTCTACCCTACCATCAATGATGTGGGCTTTTTTTACCCCACCACGCAGTGCTTCTATACAGGCATCTACTTTAGGTACCATGCCCCCGTGAATGGTGCCGTCACGCTTGAGTGCTTCTGTTTTTTCTATGCTAAGGTTGGTAATGAGTTTCATCTCTTTGTCTAAAACACCTGGTGTGTCTGTTAAAAACAGTACTTTTCTTGCTTGCATGGCCACGGCTATTTTAGAGGCTGCCAAGTCCGCATTGATGTTAAAACCAGGATGTCCCATGGTTGAAGAGCCGGCAATAGGTGCAATTACAGGTACCGCACCATCTTCAATAATGTTATTGACAATCTCAGGATTGACTGTTTCAATTAGACCAGTGTAACCAAAGTTTTTAAAGTCTTTAGGCTTTCCTTTTAAGAAACCCCCATCTTTTCCAGAAATACCAATGGCTTTAGAACCATGGTTGTCTAGTAAAGAGACAATCTCTTTATTGATTTGTCCTGAGAGTACCATCTCTGCAATACGCATCACTTCTTTTGTGGTCACTCGCTGTCCATCTACAAACTTCGTCTCAACGCCTAGTTGTGTGAGTAAATCAGTAATGCTTTTACCTCCACCATGTACAACTATGGGTTTCATTCCTACAAGGTGTAAAAGTACAATGTCTTGTGCAAATTGCTCTTTGAGTGTATCTGAGGTTTGTGCTGCCCCACCATACTTAATGACTATCTTTTCATTGGAAAAACGTTTAATGTATGGTAATGCATCAAGCAGTGTCTTTACGACTTCTATGTTATCTTTCACGCGGAACCCTCTTTTTAATTAATATCTATTATTCTTATTATAAAACAAATTTATGAATTTAGCTTTAAAATGCCTTAACATATGCGTCTATGGCGTCAAAAACAGAGTCATCGATCTCTAATTCTAACTTCATGACAGCAAGAGGCAAGTCAAAGTCTTGCATTTTTACTAAGTCTTTTTCTGTCACCAAAAGTCTATCTGCTCCATAGGTTTTCATCTCTTTGACTAAAGTTTTTTCATCAAAATACGCATGATCTTCCCTATAAACTTTAGCCACTACGTCTTCAGGCAAAAAGGCATCTAACCTCTCTGGCTGAGAAATTGCAGTGACCAGTAACATCTTTTCACTCAGGTTTTCAAAATGTACTAACCGTTTAAAATCTCGATTTTCTTTCACAACAAGGTCAGCATAGACTTTTGTCCAGAAAAATTCTCTAAAAGCCCCAGAAGGAAAAGGGAAATAGTTTTTAATTTTGGCTGGTTCTAAAAGAATTTCAAACTTTTGAATGTTCACCCTGTTAAAACCATCATCTAAAATGATGACTTTGGCTCCTTTACGCATGGCAAGTTCTATGGCTAACTCTCTTTCTTCTGAGACGATCACAGAAGCATTTGGCAAAGAACATGCCATAAGCATCGCTTCATCCCCACTCTCTTCTACAACGCTAAGTACCTGCCCTCTTGCACTCACTTCCACAAGTCCTTGGCTTTTTCTACCATAGCCTCGTGAAATCACAGTGACATCAGAGTACTTCTTAGCCAAAGCAATGACAAAAGGCGTTTTTCCTGCACCACCCACAACTAAGTTTCCTACAGAGATGATAGGTAGAGAGAAATGTTGCCTTGTAGTAAACACTCTACGTAAAAACATCAGAGTGCCATAAAGTAAAGAAAAGGGTAACAGTAAAACTATAAGAAAATAATGGTACCAAGAGGGGTTAAAAAACATTTTTTCAAAAAAAGCAATCATGAACAATCCTTAGCACCCAGTTTTTTGATTTCAACACAAGAGAAACCTGCTTCTTTTCTAGCCTCGACATTGACATGCGGTCTATGTTTATCCATCAAGTCATAACGTTCGAGTATTTCAAAATACACCTCTTCACTTTTACCCTCTTTTTCACACAGGTACTTAAACCACTTATCCCCTTTAAGTACATGCACAATCTCTTCATCTTGGATCACATGAAGTATGGCTATGAGTTTACCCACAGTTGGGATTTTACGTTTATTTTGCAGTCTTTTAATGACTTGAGGACTGACATCAAGCCCTGAAGCTTCAAAGTATCGTGGCACTATGGCCATACGGTCTAAAATGTTATGGGCCGTGTTCTTTGCCGCATCAAAAAGACCAGAGTGTACAGGGAAGTCACCATGTTTAAAACCAAGCTCAGCTAAAAGTTCGGCTAACATTTGAAAATGACGTATCTCATCTGCTGCCACTTCTAACCAGTCTATTTTGTAGGACATAGACATTTCGGGGTAACGGTAGACGGCATCTAAAGCCAAGTCAATAGCAGAGAATTCTATGTGTGCAATGGAGTGTACCAAAGTAGCCAAACCTTCTTTGGTGTCAAAATCTTTACGATGTCTTAAGTCTTTAGGAAGTACAATCTCACAACGATTAACATAGGAAGGCTGAGCAAATTCTATGGGGGAGAAGTCACTAGGCACACTAACCTCATTTTGGCTACAATACTCCAGACATTGAGCAGTCAGCTTTTCTTTGATTAAGATATCTTCACTACTAATGGCTTGCTCTAAAAGTTCATACATATTCATATAAGGATTATAACCAATGGAAATTAAAATCCAAGCTATGGGAGCCACACAAACCAATTGTTACATAGTCACGGTTGGAGGAAAAGACTTCATTATTGACCCTGGTATGGGTGCCACCCAATGGGTAATACACAATGCTAAAAACCCTGTAGCCATTCTCAACACACATGCACACTTTGACCATGTATGGTCTAACCAAGCGGTGCAAGATGCACTCAAAGTTCCTATTTACTGTCCTAAAGATGATGTTTTCATGCTTACAGAATGTCCTCTTGGACAGTCTGTACCACCAAGTGAGGCGGACTATGAAGTTCTAGGTGATGAACTCTTAGAAATTGCAGGTGTCAAAATACAGTACCGTCACTTCCCAGGACACACCCCCGGATGTAGTATCATACAAATAGAAGATGCTTGGTTCTCGGGAGATTTCCTTTTTCAACAAAGCATAGGAAGATGGGACTTCCCATTCTCTTCAGGTGAAGATATGGTAAAAAGTTTAGAAAAAGCCCTCACAATAGAAAGTGACTATAGAATCTACCCAGGACATGGTTCAGCCACCACCCTCAAAGAAGAGCAGCAAGTCATCCCTTACTGGATACAACAGGTTCAAAATACTCTATAGTTAGCATGTAGAGTGTCTTATGCATTCCCACCGAGGACGGATGGGAAACGAGTTGAATTTTCTTTTTATTTGTATTGAAGTATGGGTTCCCATCGGGGACGATGGGAACTAGGTTTGATAGTATTGGGGTAAGTCTTGCTAGCCTAAAACATGGTTAGCTAAAACAAAAGTAGTAAAACTTCCTTCAAAGATAAGTCTGCCTGACACATAAGCTTCTACCTCAACTACTTTTTTCTTCCCTTTTTCACTTACGATGCTCGCTTTACATAACACTGCATCTCCCACTTTAACAGGAGCCAAAAACTTAGAACTGGAAGAACCAAGTACTACATAAGGGTCATTGACTGCCACCATAGCTGCATAGTCTGCTGCGCCAAAGACAAAGCTACCGTGTACCAAGCCTTGTGTATCTGCTTTCATCTGAGTTGTTGTATGGAGTAAAACTTCTGCATAGCCCTCTTCTAAGCGAGTGACTTTTCCACAGAGAGCATTGTCTATCTCTAAATGTGTCTTTACTTCCACCTAGTTACCGCTTGCACATTTCCCAGACTCACATTTCCCAGACTCACATTTCATAAATGGTTTTAAGTCAGACTTGGGTGCTGCTTCAGCTTTATCGAAAAAGCCTTCTGAGTAAAGAACATAAGTAAAAATTGCTGCAAGTACAGCAAGCACTGCCAAAATAGAAAGTAAAAATTTTTTCATAACATAACCTTAAATATAATTTGAAGAATTATAGCAAAAAATTACTGTTTAATTTACGATTAAACAACCCAGGCTTCGTCTTTAAAAATGATTTCATTGTCAAGGGTAACCGTTTTGGTATCGACAAAAACGTCAATGTGGAACTTTCCGTCTCCACGTTTAAAGCCTGGTTTACCATACATGCCGTGCTTCCTTCCTAAGGAGAGATGCACACCACACATACGTTCATAGGTACCCGTGTCACTGACTGTATCTGTTTTAGTAAAAGCACGGTTGAGTCCAAAGCCCAGTTCTCTTACCCATACTTTTTCTTCACCCTCACGTATGAGTGCCAAAACTTCATCAAACGCAGGAGTAGAGTTTTCAGTAGCCACCACCACACCTTTTTCAATAATTAACGTAATAGGATTTGTAGGTTTATTTATCTGATACGTTGTATCGGAGAAAATAAAAATATTGACAGAGCCATTTACAGACTCTAAATCTTTTGCTTCTGTAAAAACTTCACCAATGGGAAACTGTCCACCGGTATTTGGCATTTCACTGTAGTCGCCAATGTTTAACTTTGCAGACTCAAATCCTGACTCATAGTAAAGTGCTTCGTCTCCACTATGTACAACACCTGAACTTGCAGCATCAATTTTAAGCTTTAAAGCAGGTCCAACACCTCTATAATAGGCTAAATCATAGTTTAGGCTCTCAATGTAACAAGTAACCTCTTCTTCTGCCATACGGCTTAAGTGAGGATGTTCTATGACTTTAATTTTACGTTTAAAAAGTTCTACACGGATTCTAAATGCATCTAAACGGAAATTTTTAGATTGTATGAGTGCTACAAAGTCTGAGGATTGTAAAGAGGAGAGAGTTTCAAGGATGACAGAAGCTTCCGTTTCATCAAAATGAATAAAAGTTGCTTCAGGAAGTGCTTCTTTGTATGCCGAATACAACATTTTAGAAAGTGTAGAGTTTTTATCATACACCACAACAGCTTTTTCAGACTCACTATAGTTAAAGACATCTTTTACAATACCTTTAACATGTAATGCTAGTTTATGAATCTGTGCTTCGTCATGTACAATCATCTATTTAAAGTATAAGTTTAGATTAGTAAGAGAATTTATATCCACGTCTACGCACGGTGTGAATCACTTGGAAACCAAGGATGCTTTTCAGACGTTTACGAATTTGGTTAATGGCAACTTCTACAGTGTTGTCAGAAACATACTCAGGTTCTTCCCAAAGGGCGTTGATGATTTCATCTTTTGAAAACACTCTTTGTTTACGTAAAGCAAGATACGCCAAGATGTCAAATGTTTTTCCATTTAGAGAAACAATTTTGTCATCATATTCTATCTTTTTATTGGCAATATCAATCACCAATTTTTCAATGTTTACTTGGGTACCAAAAAGGTGTCTCATGTTTGAGAGTACACGCGCAGCAATAAGATCTGGGTGGTCACAGTGATTATACACAACATCGTCTACACCAAGGTCAAAAAACGAAGACTGTGCTTGGATGTTTGACGTTAAGATGATGATTTTTGTTTCACTTTTTTTCTTTTTAACTTCATTGACATAACGCTCTAAAGAGAACTTTATACCTTCGTCAACAATAATGACCAATTCATAATGTCTAAAATCTGTAAAATTGGTTGCATCATACATATCTTTTGCATTGTCAACAATACAAATAAAATAATCTTCTAACTCTTTTTCTAACTCTTTAACGTATTCGTCACTAAACCCAACAGTTAATATTCTCATGTTTATCCATTTCCAAAAAGTAAACTGAAACTTAAAGTTTCTCTGCTTTTTGCATTTATTAGTGTATTTATACCCAAAAGAAGCTTATTTAAAAATAAAACGAGAAGAAAATGGCAAGAAAATTAAAAAATATTAAAGGGCTTTTAATGCCTTAATATACACTCTTTTAGGTGCAGGGTAACCTTCTACTGTTTTACTTTCATCGTCAGGGTCCAAGAAGTCTTCAAGACTTTGGGTATCAATCCACTCTGTTTTTCTCTGTTCATTGTGTTCTGTGACCATGGTTTCAAGTACTTCTACACTTTCAAACCCTGCTCTGGTACACCAATTTTTAAGCGCATTCACCGTGGGTACAAAATAAATATTAGGTATTTTAGAATAACGGTCTCTAGGCGTCAGGCACATTTCACCCTCACCATCTATCATAAAGGTGTCTAAAATGAGTTCTCCGCCTTTGTTAAGCCCTTTAAAAAGTGACTTTAACATTGCCACGGGGTCTGAACGGTGGTAAAGTACTCCTAAACAAAAGAGTGTGTCAAACTTGTGTTCATAAAACTCTACATGTTCTACCCCCAACAGTTCATAGACAATGTCAGACTTTATAAAGTGGTTCATAAATTGAAATTGCGAATAATAAATCGCAGAAGGGTCAAAACCTATAAGTTTTTTAGGTTTATCTTCGAGCATACGAAAAAGGTAATACCCATTGTTACAGCCAATGTCTCCTACAATTTTATCTTTTAAGTCAAAATGTGGGGCTAATAGGTTGTATTTGATTTGGCTTTGCCACTCAGAGTCTATAAACAAGTCATTTATTTGGAAAGGTCCTTTGCGCCAAGGCTTCATCAGTATCGCGGTTTCTTTGATTTGCTGGGCAAGGGCAGGAGAGAGGTTCTCTATCTGCACAGTGACTTTGTCACCTAAAGTTACCTCAACGTTTGTACATTCAGGTAAATCTTTGATGGCCTCTTGATAAGGCACAATGTTCTTCCACGTCAGCCATTTTTTTCGTTCTTCTCTTAATACATCTAAATTCATCTATTTTTTAATATACGCTCTTTTTATTTTTTGGTCAAACATAGGTTTAGACCCTGCACCTACAGAAACATTTTCCAATTTACGAACCACATCTTTACCTTTGATGACTTCACCAAAGATGGTATGTTTACCATTCAAGTGAGGTGTTGGTACCAAGGTAATGAAAAATTGGCTTCCATTGGTTTTAGGACCGGAGTTTGCCATAGCCAAAAGATACGGTCTATCGAACACGACATTGGCTGTAAATTCATCTTTAAATGGTTTTCCCCAAATTGATTTACCACCAGTACCCGTACCACGAGGGTCACCACCTTGGATCATAAAGTCTTTAATGATTCTGTGAAAGATCAAACCGTTGTAATAACCATTTTTCACATGTGTCGTAAAGTTTTCTACTGCAAGTGGTGCAACTTTAGGGTAAAGTTTTAATTCTATTTTTCCTATATTTGTTTCTAATACAACTATAGGTGCTTTGTCTTCTGCCTGAGCAAACACACTCACAGATACAAAAAGTACTGCCATTACTAATTTTTTTATCATCTCTTTATCCTTTTTTTGAATCGTTAGGGATTATAACGATTTTTTCATTTATTTAGCATAACTTATTGTTACTATTAATGGACCGTATCAAAAGCAAAAGCTTCCGACACTTACGCTAACGCTATGTTTTTCTCAGCGAAAGGCTCACGCAATTTATTGCTATTTTGCGTAACTTGTAGCTCTCAGCTCACGTATAACATTCACCTTGATCTCACCAGGGTACTGTACCTTACTTTGTATCTCGTTGGCAATCTCTTTACTAAGAAGTACAGCTTCATTGTCAGACATTTTTTGGGCATTAACAAAGACACGTATTTCACGGCCTGCATTAATGGCATAAGCTTGGGTGACATAAGGCTTTGACGTGGCAATATCTTCTACCTCTTTGACACGTTTGGTAAACGTTTCCATCACTTCACGCCTTGCACCTGGTCTAGCTGCAGAGAGTGTGTCTGCGGCACAAACAGCTGCAGACTCCACAGAGTCAGGTTCTTCATAGCCATGGTGTGCGTAAATAGCGTTAATGACTGTAGGGTGTTCCCCATGTTTCCGACAAAGGTCTGCACCTATGTCTACGTGTGAACCACCCAAATCCTGGGTTAAGGCTTTGCCTATGTCATGTAAAAGTCCTGCACGAAGTGCTAACTTTTCATCTCCACCCATCTCTGCTGCCATAACACGTGCCAGTTTGGCTACTTCTAAGGTATGTGCCAAAGCATTTTGTCCATAAGATGCCCGATACTTCATTCGTCCAAGTAAACGTACCAACTCTTCTGCCATAGGAAACAATCCTAACTCTATGATAATGTTTTCACCCTCTTCATAGGTTTTTTGCTCAAACTCTGCCAACACTTTTTCATGCACCTCTTCAATACGTCCAGGGTGAATACGCCCATCTTCAATGAGTATTTCTATGACCCTTGTGGCAATGGCCCTTCTATAGAGGTTAAAAGAGGAGACCAAAATAACCCCTGGGGTTTCATCAACCACAATGTCTACCCCTAAAAGCATTTCAAGGCTTTTAATGTTTCGCCCTTCTTTTCCAATGATACGCCCTTTATGCTCATCACTAGGAAGGTTAATCAGATTAATCAGTCTTTCACCTGCAAAATCACCCGCATACCTTGTGGTGGCTTGAGCCAAAATGTAATTGGCTTTTTTCTCCCCCTCCACTTTTGCTTCTTGTACATACTTACGCACAATAGCAGCCACATCTGCACGGCTTTGCGTTTCTACTTTTTCTAAAATGTATGCTTTGGCCTCTTCTTTAGTAAAGCCAGACACATTTTGCATCACGTCAATCGACTTAGCAATCTCTTCTTGCTTTTGTCTCTCTAAACTTTCTAGCTTTTTTTCCTCTGTTAAGAGTTTTGTTTCTAAACGTGAAATGTTCTCTTTGCTCAGTTCTAGTTCTTTGTTTTGTAAAATGAGTGTGCGGTTACGTTCGTCTACTTTGTGTACACGTTCTTGAAATTCTCTTTCTTGTTCTAACTCTTTTTCTTTCACTTTCACTGCGGCTGATTTGAGTAAGTGTTCTGCTTCTTGTGCCATCACTTTGGCTTTTGCTTTGGCTTCAAGTTCTAAGTGGTTAAATCTATTTTTGGCACTTCTTTTGAGCCAAACATAACTTAATGCGACACCTAAAACAAGGCCAGCAAGGCTTGAAATGCCTATCGTTCCTAACATAATGGGTCCTTTTTGGACGTTTATGCAGGCGCTATAATTTTATCTGCTTTTACATCATAATGGTTTGTAACGAGGGTATGTGTATAACAAAGTTTACGCGCTACAAAAACGACTTCTTTTATATTTTTATGGTTCTTTTCAAAAAATCGGTCATACATTCCTTTGCCAAACCCCACACGTCTATGTGTCAAGTCTACACCCACAATAGGAACAATGGCCATATCTATTTGTTTATTTCTAACTTGTTTTGAATCTTTTGGTTCTTTAATACCAAAGCGTTTACTCTGCAATGGTAACCTATATTTTACCAACCTAAAACTTGCACCTTCCATAAATGGCACATAGAGTTTTCTCTTTTCTTTGCGTAGTTTTAAAATAAGCGGAAAAAGGTTTACTTCCATGCCAAGGGGGATATAGAGCATAATACTTTGTGCATTGGCTTGTACAATTTCATGATACAGCCTCGCTAAGACAAACTTATCTTTAATATAAGCACCTTGTCTTGAAGCCTTTTTTAAAGAGGCTATGGATGCTTTTCTAAATGCATCTTTTGTCATCTCTTTGGTCATCTCTTTTGTCATATTAATCCTGTTTCGATATAATCGCGTTCTATTATAACCACTGAATAAACTAAGTATTCTCTGGTTCTATTATACAACATCTAAAAGGTACAGCGTGCACAAATTTCATGTCCTACTTCTTGTTTTATTATTTTTAGGCCTAAATGGCTGTGAAAAGAAAGAAACAGACAAAACCATTCCTATTGAGAACTGTACCATAGCACTTAAGTCTTCTTCTGAGCATAACAATTCTAATGTATTTGAAGCCAGTAAAAAAAGCAAAGAAGAAAGATCAAATAAAACGCTTTGTCTGAGTCCTTCTCAGACAGCTATTTTCACACTCTCTGATGATAAAAACCATTCGTATACTGTTCAGGTATTCCAAAAAAGTATAGCAATTAAAAAAGAGACACGACCTATCACCCTCCTTACCTTTTTTGCAACTTGGTGTCCCCCTTGTGTGGCTAACATCCCTTACTTCAATGACTTAGAACAAAAATACAATGACAAAGTCTTCATCTCTTCTGTCTTAATTCATGATAGGATAAAGCCAGAACTTTTCCAAGCCTTTTTAAACACACATAAAATGAGATACTTTGTTTCAAATAGTCTAGATAACGACCATTTTGCATCTTTACTTACCAAAACATTAGGCTTGCCTGAGAACTACAGCATTCCTCTTAGCATTTTGTATGTCCATGGGAAGTATTTTACACATTATGAAGGTGCTGTTCCTGTGGAAATGTTAGAGTACGATATACGACAAGCCATACAAACATTAAAATAAAATACCAAAAAAAAAGGGAAACACATGTTCAATTTATTTAAAAAAGTTTTAGGTAGAACCAATAAAGCCATCAAAGAAGTGGCTCCCACAAAACGTAAAAGCATCCCAAAAGATGAGTTTGAAGAGATACTACTCGAAGCAGATGTACATTATGACTTAGTGGAGAGACTTTTAAAAGGTCTGCCTGAGAACATCAACCGCATTCAAGCATTCAACTCCCTCATCTCGGTCTTTCAATACAAAGCTGACTTTAAAAACTCAGATGACAAACCTTTTGTAGAAATGGTTATTGGTGTGAATGGTGCAGGAAAAACCACCACCATTGCAAAACTTGCTTACCGCTATAAACAAGAAGGCAAATCTGTCATCTTAGGTGCAGGTGACACCTTCCGTGCCGCAGCCATTGAGCAATTAAGCCGCTGGGCAGATAGACTGAACATTCCCATTATTGCTACACAACAAGGACATGATCCTTCAGCAGTGGTCTACGACACCATTGAGTCAGCCATTGCAAAAAACTATGACCACATCATCATAGACACCGCAGGAAGACTACACACCCAAACCAACCTCTCTGAAGAGCTTAAAAAAATGATCCGTATCGCAGGAAAAGCCAAAGAGGGAGCACCTCATAGAAAAATGCTTATTTTAGATGGCACACAAGGTTCTTCTTCTATCAACCAGGCCAAAGCCTTTAATGAAATGATTGGGATTGATGGGATTATTATTACGAAACTAGATGGTACAGCCAAAGGGGGTTCTGTCTTAAGTATTGCAGATGAGTTACAAATGCCTATTTTTTACATTGGTACAGGAGAGCAACCTGAGGACCTCATCACCTTTAAGGCCAATGCCTACATTAACACTATTTTAGATGAGATTTTCGTCTAAAATAGTCCCTTCATTTACTACTCTTCTTCACTTAAGCCAAAAGCTTTACGGTAACTTATCGCTAAGTTTGTTTTGTCTTTATAGTCTATCAAATCACCCACAACCAAAGTGACTTCTTGTTTGAGGTTTTTGTCTGCCAAAGCTTTTGAAAGTACGTCATTGGCATCTGTTTTAATATACAATGGCAAAATGGGTAAACGGTTTTTTAGTGCAATAATCCTCGCACCTTCTTTAAAACTTGCTAACGCTTTACCTGTTTTGTTTCGTGTACCTTCAGGAAAAATGAAAATCGACTCTCCACGTTTAACCGCAGCTTTAATATCTGAAAAAAAGCCAGACATTTGACTCTTTTCTCTGTCTAAAAGTATGGAACCTGCATTTCGTACAAAAAGTCCAAAGAAAAATGAGTTATAGAGCTCTTTTTTAGAAATCCATGGACCAAAAATATTTGTCTTTTTTAAAGCCACTTCTGTAATAGGTGGGTCAATAATACTTCTATGGTTAATCAGCACTAAAAACTTACCCTCAGTGGGTAGTTTCTCTTCGTTTTCTATGTTCACTGTTATATTTAAAGTTTTTAATTGTGCTTCAGAATACCCTAAACGTAAACGTTTAATTTCACTTTGGTCGTCTATTTTACGTAAACGGAAGCCAAAACTGTTGGTCAAATATAAACCATATATGGTTTGTTTAATTGCATTAAATGTCACAAAAACTCCTTAGTGGCCGAATTATAACCAAAAGAAGTAAATTAAAAATAGTGTAAAACGTAAAAATATGTCAATTTGACATATTATGCGAGCTAAAGAAAAATTTAGCTTACAATACTCCCATACAAAACAGGAGTCTTTTAATGGCAAAGAAAAAAACACTATTTGAATGTCAAGCATGTGGATTTCAATCCCCAAGATGGATGGGAAAATGTACCTCATGTAACGAATGGGAAAGTATGGTAGAACTCTCTACCGATCAAATTAAATTTATTAAAGAAATGGCTAGTGCTTCCTCGCCGACTGGCATAAGCAAAGCCAAACCCATCACCCAAATAAGTGAAGACAACATCACCCGTTTTACTTCAGGAAGCATTGAACTTGACCTTGTACTTGGAGGTGGCATTGTGCCAGGTTCACTCACACTCATTGGTGGAAGTCCTGGGGTTGGAAAGTCTACCTTACTTCTCAAAATTGCTGGTAACTTAGCAAGAGAGTCAAAAAAAGTACTCTATGTCTCAGGGGAAGAGTCTGCCGGACAAATCAAACTACGCGCCAACCGTTTAGACGCCAACCACGATAACCTCTATCTACTCCCTGAAATTAGCCTCAACGCGGTCATTGCAGAGATAAACCATCAAAAGTATGAACTCATTGTCATTGACTCCATTCAAACCCTCTACTCAGACGACACCCCTTCTGCACCAGGCTCAGTCACACAAGTGCGTACCATTACTTTTGAGCTCATGCGTATAGCCAAATCTTTACACATCCCCATCTTCATCATTGGTCATATCACCAAAGACGGCTCCATCGCAGGGCCAAGAGTACTTGAACATATGGTCGATACCGTACTGTACTTTGAGGGGGACACAAACTCAGACTTAAGACTTCTTAGAGGGTTTAAAAACCGTTTTGGTGCCACAAATGAAGTAGGTATTTTTGAAATGAACAAAGAGGGTTTAAACGATGCCAAGTCTATGGCAGGTAAATTTTTTGATAAAGACAAACTACAGTCAGGTTCTGCGCTCACAGTCATTATGGAAGGAAGCCGTCCTATCATCATCGAAGTGCAAGCCCTCGTCTCAGAGTCTTACGGACATCCCAAACGCTCTTCTACTGGTTTTGACAACAACCGTTTAGGAATGTTACTGGCTTTATTAGAAAAAAAACTAGACTTACCTTTAGGAACCTATGATGTTTTTATTAACATCTCTGGTGGCATTAAAATCAATGACCCCTCTGCTGACTTGGCCATTATTGCAGCAATATTGAGTTCTTACAGAAACCGTGAACTCTCTTCAGACAGTATCTTCTTGGGTGAAGTTTCACTCACAGGTGAAATAAGGGAAGTCTTAGGACTCACACAAAGGCTCAAAGAGCTAGAAACACAAGGTTTTTCTAAAGCAATCATCCCCAATACACCCCAGGAAAAAACCAATATCAAATGTTTTGTGGCAGATGAAGTGGCAAAAGTTGTTGAGTGGATGTAATTACGCTACACTATAGCTATGAAAATAGGCACAGACATTATACAAATTAAACGTATTGAAAAACTCTTAGAAAAATACCCAGACAGCTTTAAACAACGCTTTTTAAATGAAGATGAGATTAGGCGTGCAAAGAAAATAGAAAGCATTGCAGGTCTTTGGGCAGCAAAAGAAGCTATATCCAAAGCTTTAGGCTGTGGGATAGGTGCAGAGTTGGCTTTCCACGATATACATATCAGCAAAGATGCACGTGGTGCGCCGCACTTTATACTCTCCAAAGAAGCCCAAAAAACCCATGCCATTAAAGAGAGTTCTCTTTCCATTAGTCATGATGGTGGTTTTGCCATAGCCATTGCAGCCATCATAAAATAATATCTTAGTTTAGGAGATCCACTTATGAAATCTTTACTCTTTACAACACTTAGTGCCGCACTTCTTGTCAGTTGTACCTCACCCTTCTCACCTAGTGTAGACAAACAAGCAGCTACACAAAACACGCTAAAACCTGTCAGCACAACACCTACCAGACAAGCTCTAGCTATGCCTCCCGCACCGCCAAGTACACATGTAGACAAAGAGGTAGAAGACAACAACTACCAAGAGCACTACATGTATCCGGAAGATGGTTCTGCTGCCAAAAAAGATCCTCTAGAAAAAAATCCTCTCAAACAAGAGACAGAAACTTCTTCAGTCACCGCCACAGAGACTATGACAAAAGAAGCCTGTATTAGCATGATAGGCCAAGAGAAGTTTGACAAGTATTCAGAGATGTTTGGCAGTGAAGAAGCTTCCATTAAACGTTGTAGCATGATGAAAGCCATGCAAAAAAACTAAAAAGAAGAAGAAATTTCATTCTTACTTCTTAAAATGTATCATTTTAAACCTATCACCCATCATTGTAGGAGCAATCAACGTTTTGATTTTGTCTGCTTCTGAAGCATAACGTGCTTGACTTGCCTGTTTGGAAAACTGCTCCAAGATGTCAATAAGTCCAAAACGTATCAGCGCACGTGCTTGTGTCTCATAGGCCTCTTCTTTAAAACCTGCTTTTACAAAAGCTTCAGAGACATGGGCAAAGTTCACATCATAGGTAATGTCATCTTTTTTAAAGCTCTCCGCCAACACCAACTCTTCATCAAAAAGAGGAAATGTTTCATGTTTTCTGTAGATACGTATAGAGAAGTCATTACGCACATACTTCTCGCCATAGTCGAAAGTAACAAAATCACAGTGTTGTATGCCTTTTGCCATCTCTTTGGCAAAGTCTTCATAGCCTACAGCCACTTCACCTTGTTTTAAGTGATGTTTTTTAGCCCATTCGAGCATTTCTTTAGGTGCTTCTTTCCAGATAATTTCATCTTCTTTTACAAAGGCAATTTTTTCATCTTTTAAGAGTTCACAAGGAAAAGCATCGAAAATTTCATTGGCAACCACAAAAGCATAGTCTACTTCCACTTCCGCAATGTCATCAAAATGTGTGATTTGAATGTCATCTCCAAAACGCTCTTTTATGTAAGCCAATTGTGCTTTTTGTACTTCAACTTGGCGCTCCACTATGCCAAACTTTAATGTCTTCACTAAGTCAGGGTCACAGGTATACAACCACTGTATCATGTCACAAAGTAGGTACCCTTGGTGGGCTCCAATCTCTATAAGCCAGCCATTTTTATCGGCTTTGCCAGATTTGAGTAAGTCATAAAAATGGTTTGCAATACTTGCTCCAAAAAATGAAGAGGTACTCACAGCTGTATAAAAATCCCCACCTTTACCAATGGCTTTAAAATCTTTATAATACCCCTCTTCGCCATAGAGCCATTCATGCATGTAGCTACTAAAGTACATTTTCCACCCTGACGTAAAGTTTGAGTAACTGCACTTGTTTGTCTATGGTATAAATTTTTTGATCTAGTTTTCTAATGTTAAGTGAATTGTGCATGATGGCTGTGTCTAACGAAGTTTTTTCACCAGCATCAGCCAAGTTCTTAGTCACACGATAAAGACTCTTATAAATACTTTCATCTTTTTTTGCCAAAAGGATTTTTCTATCTAAGACATCTAAGCTATTGACAATCCACTGATACTCTTCTAAGACTTTCTCTTGTCTGTCTATGACTTGTACAGCAGCTCTTAACTTTTCTACTTTAGAGGCTTCAACATCTGCAAAAGCATTGATGTCTAAAGGCATTGAGACAGCAAAACCATAGTTATAATACTCCTCCTGCAGTCTAGAACCTGGTCCAACAAACAGTGGATTGATGTCGCCATTGATGTACTGCCCCTGTAGAGAAACGGTAGGTAAATACTTTGCCCAAGTGATTTTTTCATTGTAGTCTGAGACTTCAGCACGCAGCCTGTCTGTTTTTAAATCAAGGTTTTCTCGCGTGTAATTTTCACGGTTCATCAATTTTAATTTCGGCAACGTCAAGGCTTCTGGATTTTTATCGGAGATAAGTGCAAAACGCTGTTTTAACTCTAAAAGATTAAGCTCCAACTCCAGCAAAGAAGCTTCATCTTGACTCTTGTTCAAAATAGCTTGGTCTAAAAAACTACTGTCTAAAAGACCTGCTTCATAAGAGTCACGTTTTTGACGTATGTCTATCTTATCATTTTTAATCAACAGAGACATCTTCTTTTGTTCAAGTTTATTTTTTTTCAAGTTAAACAGAATGGAGACGGCATCCCCAATAAGTTTTCGTCTTTGCAGGGTTAAATCTGCCGCATTTGCATGGCGTAAAGCATCAGAGTAGAGTATGGCATAGTAAATCCCTCCAGACCTAAAAATAGGCTGGTCAATAGTGACAGAGTACGTCCCAAGTCCTACCTTCTCCCCAATAAACTGTGTGGTGTAATTTTTACGGTACTGCAAGAGTATAGGGTTCACCCAAGACTTTGAAAGTTTGTCACTCTCTAAGTCATTGGCTTCAAAGTCGTACTCAAAAAGCAAAGATTTATTGCTTGAAAGTATAGAGCCTAAGTCATCTGCTTGGAGCGTGCAAAAGGCTAGAAAACTACAAAGAAGAAATAACTTTTTCAAAACGCTTAAACCCTTCATCTATTTCATTTTTAGAGATGGTAATACTTGGTAAAAAACGTACCGTATTCCGTCCTGCTTTTAAGACAATCAAACCCTCTAACATCGATTTTTCTATAATCCCAGCTTGAATCTCTGCACTTTTAGCACGCAATCCTCTCATGAGTCCTAAGCCTACTTCTTTTTCAAAAAGGTTTCCATGTTGTGCAACTACATCTTTGAGTTTTTGAGAAAAATACAACAAAGTTTCATCGATGCTACCTGCATCATACAAAGATTTGAGTACATCAAGTACAGCATTTCCAGCAGCACAAGACAAGTAGTTTCCACCAAAAGTACTGCCATGTTCTCCTGGTACCAAAATTTCTTTATGCTTGGTCATGACTGCACCTATAGGCACCCCACCCCCTAAACCTTTAGCCAGAGTAATGATGTCTGGTTCAATCTCATACAAATTAGAAGCTAAAAACTCACCTGTTCTGTACACACCTGTTTGCACCTCATCCACGATAAGTAAGATCTTTTGACTTTTCAAATGCGCTGCAAGTTTTTGTATCTCTTCTTTCTCAAAAGGTTGGACACCACCCTCACCCTGTACAAGCTCTATAAGCACTGCGACTGTTTCATCATCTATCGCTTTATAGACATCTTCTATAGATTTCTCATAAGAAAAACCATCCGGGTACGGTGAAAAGTTTGGTGTATGAAAACTCTCTTGCCCTGTGGCTTTCACTGTAGTAATCGTACGTCCGTGAAATGAATGTTCAAGTGTGATAACCTTATAACGCTTATTATCAAACTTCGTCTCGCCATACTTACGTGCTATTTTTATAGCCCCCTCATTTGCCTCTGCTCCTGAGTTTGCAAAAAATATACCCATATCATAACCACTTAACTCTACTATCTTCTGCGCAAGTTTCGCCTGTGGCTCTATCACCTGCAAGTTTGAAATATGAATGATTTTTTGCGCCTGTTCAGAGATGGCCTTTACCAACACATCATTACTGTGTCCAACAGAGTTAACCCCGATTCCTGATGCAAAATCTATATAGTCTTTTCCATTTTCATCATAGAGTGTTGAACCCACACCTTTTACAAAGTTTGTATAGTTACGTGCGTATGTCTGCAATACATATTGTTTATCTTGTTGTTCTAAAGTCATATTTGTTTCCATTTTAATTTATTGGTATTATTATAGCAAAGTGTTATTATGCTAAGCATCAAAGCTAGAAGTTTCATAGAATATTAAGTTCCCTTTACACATAGACTACCTAAATGGATGGTATGATGATCATAACAAAGGTAAGCCATGAAACATCTGCATAGAGTAGCAAAAAAATTCAAGATGAGTTCTGTATTAATGGGCATAATGATCTCAGTAGTTATTTTATTATTAGGATCTACTTCAGCTGAAGCATCACACAAGTTGAACGTAGTAGCCAAATCAGACCAACTTCCTGTAAAAGATTCACTGATCGTGGCCTATTATGGTCGTCCCGGAGTTAGATCTCTGGGGATTCTCGGGCAATATCCACTTCAAAAGATCATCCCAATGATCAAAGCTAAAGCCGCAGAATATCAAAAACTCCTTCCCAAGCAAACCGTTATTCCAGGATTTAATATCATATATGGTTTGGCGACGAGGGAGCCAGGAGCGAACAAAGATTATATTCTTCATTTATCAAGTAAAAAATTGATGCAATACATCCATGCAGCAAATCAACATGGTTTTGCCGTTTTTATAGATCTACAATTAGGAAAAAGAACGCCACTCCAAGCAGTGCAACCCGTGCTTAAGTATCTTAAATATGACAATGTACATATATCACTTGATCCAGAGTTTCAAGTGTATGGCTTAAATATTCGTCCGGGTAAGGTCATCGGTCATATCACAGGTCGGGACATCAATCAAGTACAAGCTGCCATGAGTGCTTATTTGGAAAAGAATGGTATTAGAGAAAAAAAGATCCTTCTTATACATATGTTTACATCACGTATGATAAGAGAGAGTACCCCCATTAAGAATTATGAAAAGATCAAATTGGTCGTGAATTTAGATGGAGATGGATCTCCAGAATTAAAAGTAAAGATATACAACAGTCTCTATACAAAAATTTCTGCAAGTAAAATTGCCGCAGGGTTTAAAGTCTTTTTTAAAGTTGACAAACCTAGGATCATGACACCTAAACAAATCTTAGGCATAGATCCTGTCAGAAATAACAGAATCAAACAAGCGCCTAAGTATATCAATTATCAATAAATAAAAATCTTAAAGGGGTAGCAATGCTAGGTTTTATTAAAATCATCATAAAAACTACTTTGTCAGCCTTACTTTTTTCATCTGCACTTCTTTCAGGGAAAGTCATCCCTGCAGCAGAGCAAACAGCTCTGTACCTTCCTCTACTTAAAAATAAAAACGTGGCAGTGGTCGTAAACCACTCTTCAATGTTGGGAGAAAGACATCTGATTGATGTACTTTTAAGCCATGGCATTAAAGTCAAAAAGATCTTTGCACCAGAACATGGTTTTCGAGGAAAAGCAGATGCAGGGGCACACATTAAGAACAGTGTTGACAATAAAACGGCGCTTCCTATCATCTCCCTCTATGGCAAACATAAAAAACCAACAAAAAAAGATTTACAAGGTATTGACCTCATACTCTTTGACATACAAGATGTGGGTGTACGATTTTACACCTATCTTTCCACCTTGCACTACATCATGGAAGCAGGTGCAGAACAAAACATCCCTCTTCTTCTTTTAGACAGACCCAATCCCAATGGCCAATACATTGATGGTCCCGTCTTAGAGAAAAAACATCGCTCTTTTGTGGGGCTTCATCCTGTACCTGTGGTGTATGGTATGACCATCGGTGAATATGCACAAATGATTAATGGTGAAAAATGGCTCAAAAATAGTGTACAGGTAGAACTAAAAGTCATCAAAGTAAAAAACTATAGACACCAGAGTCATTATGCCTTAACTATCAAACCTTCCCCCAATCTTCCTACAGACCAAGCTATAACCCTCTACCCCTCTTTGGCATTTTTTGAAGGTACTGTCATTTCAGCAGGACGCGGTACCAACAAACCTTTTGAACTTTATGGTGCACCTAGTTACGCAGACAAAACATTTTCTTTTGTACCAAAATCTAAAGTAGGTGCCAAACATCCCAAATTTATAAACCAACGTTGTTATGGTGTAGACTTGAGTCGAAGTAGATTTAACAAAAAAAGGTTTACCCTTGCCTATCTTCAAGATGCGTATGCTAAATATCCAGACAAAAAAAACTTCTTTCTCAAAAATAACTTTTTTGATGCACTGTCAGGCAATAGCCAACTACGTAAACAAATAAAAGCAGGTCTATCTGAAAAACAGATACGTAAAAGTTGGCAAAAAAATCTTAATACCTTTAAGCAAATACGTAAAAAGTATCTAATTTACCCTTAGCGTTTTGGGATAGCTTTTCGGTAAGCAACACCTTGTACTTGTAAACGCTTAAGACCTAAACCAAAAGCACGAGAGTGAAAGTCTTTCCAGTCACGATTTTTTTGCTTTGTCCATGCAAGTTCAGCCAAAGCCAAAGCCCTAGGCCAAGTCATGTAGTCGGCTATCTTTTCACTTAACAAAGTCTCAGACCAAAGACAAGCTTCTACACCTTTGACATAAGAAGAATTGCTGGGGTTAAAACTATAGGTTTTATGTGTATTCACAGGGCTTGACCAAGTATGTCCTAACTCATTTTTCCCTTTGCTATAACGCTGGTCAAAATACAGATACTGCACCGGTGCGAGTATGGTATAAGATTTTTGTTTGAGCAGTTTTTTGGCATCTTTATTACTTTTCCAAACTATAAACAGAGACTTTTTTCTAAGGTGCTTACTATACTTCCCTACCTCTTGCCAACTTAACATTGTACGCTGATGTTTGGTAAGTATTTTGTCTAAACGTGTGAAAAAGTAGCCCTGAACTTCTTTTAGATTTTTTAACCTTTTTTGAACCATCAACTTTTTGACTGAGGGGGAGTGTTTCCATGCCCCTTTTGGGATTTCATCACCCCCTACATGAATATACTCAAAAGGAAAGAGTGCTGCCACTTCAGCAAATACATTGTCAAGAAAAATGTAGCTACTCTCTTGTGCCGGGTTTAGGGTATTGTTCTTTATTTTTTGTACAGAGATATAAGCACTTTTATCGTAAGGGTCTGTCAAAAGTCTTGGGTAGGCTATTAACGCTGCTTTGGCATGCCCTGGTGTGTCAATTTCTGGGATAATCTCCACAGAACGTACTTTGGCATAAGCAACAATCTCCCTAATCTCTTTTTGAGAGTAGTACCCTGATTGGACTTTGTCTTTAGGGCCACGCATAGCAGGGAAAAGAGAAAAAGGCAAAGTAGTACCTGGCCCACGTTTTGAAGAAACAGACGTTAATTTTGGGTACTTTTTGATTTCTATTCGCCACGCTTCATCATCTGTCAAATGCCAGTGAAAACGGTTGAGTTTATGTTGCGCCATACGGTCTATAAATTTCTTGACATAGTCCACCGAAAAAAAGTTTCTTGCAGAGTCTAACATCATGCCTCTCCATTTAAAACGAGGGTAATCTTCTACCTTACACACAGGAAGAGACCAAGACATTTTACGCTGTTTCACCCTAGACCAAATGGCAGGGTCCATCAACTGCAGTAAAGTGACAGTAGCATAAAAAAACCCTGCTTGATCTCTGGCTTCTATGCGAATCTTATCTTTACTTATGTGTAAGCTATAAGCTTCAGACTTTTGCACTTTTTTTGGGTTAAAATGAAAGTCAATTTTTTTTGAATGTCTAGATTTTTTTCTTTGCAGTGTATAGCTAGCACTCTGTTGTAAATGTGCTTGTAAGTAGTCTATGGCTGCAAAAGCTTTTTTACTGTCGGTGACAATATTTGTTTTTTCATTTAAAAGGAAAAAACCTTTCCCCGATGTAAATTTTTGAGGTTTAGGAATGAGTGCTGGTGTTTGGGCAAAAAGGAAAAGAGGTAAAAAGAACAAACATAGATACAAAAATCTTTTTGTACTTTTTTGCACTATTACTTTATCTCTACTTTTAGAAGTTTAGAAAAAGTGCCTTGGGGTGCAGCGATGTAAATCTCAGCCCTGTAAGAAGAGATAAACTTTTCATCTGCTACTTTCCAGATTTTATTGACTTTATACTCTGTTTTTTTACCATCTAAATAAACTGATTTTTTCTCTATATTTTCTAAAGTCTCTGCGTCTAAAAAAAGTACCAACTTAGCTCTACTTGTATCAACTAACCTTGCTAAAGGAGATCCTGGAGCGACATAATCTCCCTTACGTACAATAATCTCATACAGATACATATGATTAAGGACAATGGATTTTTTTTCAATACTGTCTTCAAGCTGAGCAATCTTATACTGCATATCCAAATACTGGGTTTTTGTAGAAGCAAAACTGTAATAAGCATTGTCTTTTTGGTTTGTAGATGCTGTTTTCAACTTATCTATACGTTGAAAATATGACTCTTGCCGTTTTAAAGTTTCATGAAGTGTAAGCAGATTTTCATTTGATGTTCTCAAGTTAATTTTATCTAAACGGTCATCCAAATAGATAATACGTTTTTGATCCACTAGACTTCCTTCCGCTTCAAGATCTACATCCGTTACCAAAGCACTAACTGCAGACTTTAAAATCACAGATTCATAAGGTTCAACTTTAGCATAATGTACTTTTGCCAATAAAAGAGAAGAGTAACATACGAGCAGCATAAAAAGTGAAGAGAGTTTCATAGTAATTCTTTTTTTATTCATTATAGCGTAATGCTGTTAAGGTTTTTAGAATGGGAGGTGTAAAAGAAGTGATATTTGTAAATTATACAGAGAGTAAAGAAGTACAAGGCGAAGTACCCAAAGGTACTTGCCAAGCACACTATTTTCTACCCATCATAAGAGGGGCAGAGAAAGATTAAAATGTGTAAGTTACACCGAAGTTAACAGAATCGATTGAATGATCAATGTTGCTATCAATACCAGCAACAGATATATAATCGTTATCATCATCATAAAGTACTACGTAGTCTAAGAATACAGACCAGTTTTCACCGAATGCGTAATCTGCACCAATACCCCAAGAGAAGCCATCAACATTCCCAGCATCATTATATGGGGTATATACTCCACCACCAATATTTAATGTGTAATCAACAGATGTATCCGCATAACCAAGAAGACCATAAATAGTAAATTCTTCAGTTACTGGGTACATTGGTTTAACATAAATTCCCCAAGAATCAAGTTCGATGTTAGCATTTTGAGTATTGAAAATTTCATCTTCATCAAGACCAATCCAGTATCTACCCTCGATTGCTACATAGTCGTTAAACTTGTAACCAGCTTGAAGCATGATTGAACCATAATCAACATCGTCACTTGTAGCAAAACTACCGTCTGCAAAAAATGATGTATTTTCACTTTCTAGTGTTTGCCAACCGTACGCAAGACCTAGGTAAAATGCACCTGTTGATTCTTCAACAATTGGCTCTACTACTGGCTCTACAGGAGCGATGTCTCCACCTGCAATTGCAAGCGTACTCATTGCTGCAATTAATGCAGCTGATAATGTAATTTTTTTCATAACGTTTCCTTTTTTGTTTGTAATAGTTACAGTTAAAAGTCTAACATACTAAATCTTAAATAAACATAAATTATAATAATACATTATGTATAGTTTAATAATTAATTTATTTAAACGTCAATCATAGATTATTTAAGATTCTGTAGAATGAAAGAATTAAGGTGCAACGATAAGCCGGGTTTTGTCGTGGGTAGTTATTTATCTAGGCCTGTTGTTGCCAACAGGCTCAAGCGAAGTATGTGTGCTGAGTAAACAGCTTGTGAGACTTATACCATATACTTCTTGCTGCGGACAGGGTTTACCTGGCTACCTATGTTACCATAAGTACCGGTGGGCTCTTACCCCACCCTTTCACATTGACCATATATCAAAGATATATGGACTACTTTCTCTCTGTTGCACTTGCCCTCAGATTACTCTGGCCATCCGTTAGATGGAGTCCTGTCTCACGTGCAGCCCGGACTTTCCTCTCGTGACAAAGATGTCACCAGCAACTACCTGTTGCACCTAAACAGAATTATAGCAGAATAGAATTAGAAATTAGAAATTAGAAATTAGAAATTAGAAATTAGAAATTAGAAATTTTTACAAACGTAATCTTTTAGTTTGCTTTAGGTTTGGTCTGAGGGAGTGTGTGTAGAGAGGGATCTTTTATTCTTCTTGAAATAGATAAAGATTTTTGATTAGTTGTGCTTAGGTTTGAAAGTTTGGGTAAGAGAGTTTACGTCAAGTAAATGACCGCACCCATCTTTTAAAGATGAGCGCAAATAATCAGAAAGATTATCTATTTTAGGCCATTACTTCTTTAACAGCTTTACCAATTTCTGCTGGTGAAACAACAACTTTTACACCTGCTGCTTCTAGTGCATCCATTTTTTCTTTAGCTGTACCTGCAGAACCAGAAATGATAGCCCCTGCGTGACCCATTCTTTTACCTGCTGGTGCAGTTTGACCTGCGATGAAAGCAACCACTGGTTTAGTGATGTTTTCTTTAATGTAACGTGCGGCTTGAATTTCAAGATCTCCACCAATTTCACCGATCATTACAATCGCTTCAGTCTCTTCATCGTCTTGGAACATTTGAAGCAGTTGGATATAAGAAAGACCAATAATTGGGTCTCCACCAATACCAACTGCTGTTGAAATACCAAAACCTTCCTTACATACTTGGTTTGCACCTTCATAAGTAAGTGTACCAGACTTAGAGATAAGTCCAACATTACCTTTTTTGAAAATCATACCTGGCATAATTCCAATTTTACACTCTTCAGCAGTAATCACACCTGGACAGTTTGGTCCAATTGTCATCATGCCATTTTTAACTGCACATGCTTTTGCTGCTTGCATGTCACGAACCGGTGCGCCTTCAGTAATGATGACTGCCAATTCAATTCCTGCTGCTGCTGCTTCCATTACTGCGTCAGCAACAAATGCTGGTGGAACAAAAATCATAGAAACGGTAGCGCCTGTAGTTTTCACTGCTTCTGCCACTGTGTTAAATACAGGTTTATTGAGGTGAACTTGACCACCTTTACCTGGTGTCACACCACCTACGATTTTTGTACCATAATCCATACACTGTTCAGCGTGGAAAGAACCTTCTTTCCCTGTGAAACCTTGAACAATTACTTTAGTATCTTTGTTTACTAGAATACTCATTATTTTTCTCCTTTTGCAGCTGCTACAGCTTTTGCTGCACCATCACCTAAATCATCACCAACAATAAGGTTAGCAATATTTGCATTTTTCAAAATCTCTGCTGCTTCTGGAGCATTTGTACCATCAAGTCTTACAATAACAGGTACATTTACATCTGTAATTTTAGTCGCTTCAATAATACCATTTGCAATTCTGTCACATCTAACAATTCCACCAAAGATGTTTACAAAAATTGCTTTTACTTTAGGGTTTTTAAGAATGATTTCAAAACCTTTTGCCACTGTCTCAGCATTTGCTGAACCACCAACATCTAGGAAGTTTGCAGGTGTTCCACCCATGTAGTTAATTGTATCCATCGTACCCATTGCAAGTCCTGCACCGTTTACCATACAACCAATTTCACCATCAAGCGCAATGTAAGAAAGACCATACTGAGATGCTTCTCTTTCATCTGGATCTTCTTCAGAAATGTCTCTCATATCTTCAATGTCTGGGTGACGTCCAAGTGCAGAGTCATCAAAGGCCATTTTTCCATCAAGTGCCATGAAGTCACCTTCAGTAGTTTTGATAAGTGGGTTAATTTCGATCATTTCAGCATCATTTTCCATGTAAAGTTTGTACACTTTAGCAGCAAAATCAATCATTTTCTTTTGCTCTGCTTTGTCTGTGATACCAAGACCAAATACAAGCTCTCTACCGTGGTAACCTTGGAAACCAAATGCAGGATCAATTGCTATTCTGATGATTTTTTCTGGTGTCTCTTCAGCCACAGTTTCAATGTCCATACCACCTTCAGTTGAAGCCATGATAATTGGCATTTCAGCTGCTCTGTCAAGAACGACAGAAAGGTAAAGCTCATCTTGAATGTTTGCACCCTCTTCGATGTATACTTTTTGAACCAATTTACCTTCAGGTCCAGTTTGGTGTGTTACCAAAGTCATACCTAAAATTTCAGTAGCAAGTTCTCTTACTTCATCAATAGACTTAGCAAGTTTAACACCACCACCTAGTCCTCTACCACCTGCGTGGATCTGTGCTTTTACTACCCAAATTTTTCCACCTAGCTCTTGTGCATTTGTTACAGCCTGGTCAGGTGTGTTAGCAATAATACCTCTAGGTGTTGGAACACCATACTTTTGGAATATTTGTTTCGCTTGATACTCATGAATATTCACGTGTACTCCTTTTTATATAATGCGCTTATTATACTGTTTTAGATAATAAAATATGATTAATTAAAAAGGTTTTAGGGGAGTTTTAGGTCTATGTGCTGTGTATCTACACAGCACATAAGGAGGAAAGTCATTTTAAATGATTTAGATCTTCGTTTTTCTCATATACTGACAATTAAGCCTTGGCTGCAATCATCTCTTCGGGCTTCACATTTTTGTCAAACTCTTCTGCAGTCATAAAACCAAGTGCAACTGCTTCTTCTTTAAGTGTTGTACCATTTTTATGTGCAGTCTTTGCAATTTTGGCAGCATTTTCATACCCAATGTGTGGGTTAAGTGCTGTGACAAGCATGAGTGAGTCATTCAAAAACTTATCTATGTTTTCTCTGATTGGCTCAATACCTCTTGCACAGTTTTTGTCAAATGAATTCATAGAGTCTGCAAGAAGTTTTATAGACTGAAGTACATTGTAGGCAATTACAGGTTTAAAGACGTTCAGTTCAAAGTTACCTTGAGACGCGGCAAAGCCTACGGCTGCATCATTACCCATAACTTGTACAGCAACCATTGTAATGGCTTCTGCTTGTGTAGGGTTAACTTTTCCTGGCATAATAGATGAACCTGGCTCATTGGCAGGAATTTCAATCTCACCGAGTCCACATCTTGGACCTGATGCTAACCATCTAATGTCGTTGGCAATTTTCATAAGGTTTGCTGCAAGTGCTTTAAGTGCGCCTGAAAGGACTACTTCTGCATCATGACCAGTCAAAGCATGGAACTTATTTGGTTGAGAAACAAAAGCATAATCTTTGGCCATAAAGTCATTCAGTTTTGCAGAAACTTTTTCAGAAAACTCTGGATGAGAATTAAGCCCTGTACCAACAGCTGTACCACCAATAGCAAGCTCTCTACAGTAAACTAAAGCATCATTAATTTGTTTGAGGTTCGTCTCTAACATAGCTACATAACCAGAAAGCTCTTGTCCTAAAGTAAGGGGTGTTGCATCTTGTAAATGCGTTCTACCAATTTTAACCACATCAGAAAAGGCTTTTGATTTAGCATTTAGTGTAGACTTTAGTTGATTAAGTGCTGGGATAAGATTATCTGTCACAGCCATCACTTCTGCAATACGCATACCTGTTGGAAAAGTATCGTTTGAACTTTGTCCTTTGTTCACATCATCATTTGGGTGTACAAGGTTCTCTTTTGTGAAGTCTCCCCCAAGAATTTCAGTGGCTTTGTTTGCTACGACTTCATTCATGTTCATGTTGGACTGCGTACCTGAACCTGTCTGCCATACAACCAATGGGAAGTTGTCATCAAGTGCACCAGAAAGAATAGTATCACAGGCTTTTGCAATGGCAGCACTTACGTCTGTGTCCATACGTCCTAAATCAGAGTTCACTAAAGCACAAGCTTTTTTCAAGTTTGCAAAACCGTAAACCACTTCTAAAGGCATCGTTTCATTACCAATCACAAAGTTATGAATTGATCTTTGTGTTTGTGCTGCCCAATACTTATCTGCAGGAACCTGCATTTCACCCATAGTGTCTTTTTCTATTCTATATGCCATCTTCAACTCCATATTTAAAAAATTTCTTCTTTTTAAAGCGACTAGTCGCTTGAGCTTTCTGCTGAAGAAGACACAGCGTCAGCGTAGCCAAATAGAGCTTAGCTCTATTGGCGTTCTATTTAATTAAAAAAGTTTTTGTCTTTTAAGACATTAATCATTGTTCTAACAGAGTCAACACTCGCAGCAAACTTCGCTTTTTGTTTTTCGTTAAGTGTCATTTCAAACAATTTCTCAACACCATTTGCACCCAATGCGACAGGAACACCAGAGACAACATCAGAATGTCCATAATGTCCATCAAGGAAAACGGCACAAGGATGAATTTGTTTCGTATCTTTCAAGATAGCTTCTACCATAATCGCTGTAGATTTTGCCGGTGCATAATACGCTGAACCTGTTTTTAAATAACCAACAATTTCAGCTCCACCATGTTTAGTACGTTCAACAATCTCTAAAATTTCTTCTTCATCAAGGACATCCGTTAGAGGTACACCTGCAACCGTTGAAAACTTAGGAAGAGGTACCATGTCATCACCATGTCCACCCATTACGGATGCTCTAATTTGACCTGCACCATAACCAATTTTCTCATGGATAAAATGTGCCATTCTTGCAGAATCTAAAATCCCAGCCATACCGATGACTCTCTCTTTAGGAAAACCTGATTCTTTAAGCGCCACATAGGTCATTACATCTAATGGATTTGAAACCATGATGATAATAGAGTCTGGTGCATATTTTTTTACATCTTGTATCACTTCTTTAGTGATTTCAGCATTGATCATAAGTAAATCATCTCTGCTCATACCTGGTAGTCTTGGAGAACCAGCAGTAATGACAACCACATCAGAACCAGCTAAACCTGATGCATCTTCTGCTACAGTAACAAGGGTGTGTTGTCTTGCAGCATTAGCTGCTTGAGACATGTCTAAAGCTTTTCCTTTAGCAATCTCTGTGTTTCTATCTCTTAGTACAATTTCATGACATACGCCATTCATTGCGAGTGCATATGCAACAGTTGCACCTACATTTCCAGCACCAATAATGGCTACTTTTTTACCTTTTTTCATTTTTATCCTTTTAAGTAATCTACTAGGGGACCTCGAAAGCAAAACATAAATCATAAATTTTGTTATCAATTATGCTTTGCGACAAAAGAGGCTACATCGACCCTATGTTGAGTGAGACATCCGTCTCGATAGTATCTTTTACACTAGATACAAAGAAGTGTTCGAACATCAAATGTACTATACTGAAAGTCTATTACATTTGTATTACTCATCTTGTATGAAGTCATACAAGATGAGTGAAAAGAAGCTAATTATATAGCGTCAATAATCGCATTAAGTGTAGCAGAAGGTCTCATTGCCTTAGATGCCAACGCATCATTTGGATGGAAGTAACCACCAATGTCTTGTGCTTTACCTTCAACAGCTAAAAGCTCTTCAATGATTTTGTCTTCATTGTCTTGTAGTGCTTTAGCAACTGGTGCAAATTTAGCAGCAAGTTTAGCACTTGAACCATTTGCAAGAGCATCTGCCCAGTACTGAGCTACGAAGAAGTGAGACGCTTTGTTATCTGGCTGTCCAACTTTTCTTCCTGGCTCTTTTGAGTTGTCAAGGTAAGCATTGTTTGCAGCATCAAGTGCTTCAGTCAATGCTTTAAGATCAGCATCGTCATGTTTGTTACCGATAAATCTAAGTGACTCAGCCAATGCCAAGATTTCACCCAATGAATCCCATCTTAAGTGACCCTCTTTAAGAAATTGATCAACGTGCTTAGGAGCAGAACCACCAGCACCAGTTTCGTAAAGACCACCACCAGCAAGTAAAGGTACAATAGAAAGCATTTTAGCAGATGTTCCAAGCTCTAAGATTGGGTACATATCTGTAAGGTGATCTCTAAGAACGTTACCTGTAACAGCGATAGTATTTTCACCTTTTCTTACTCTAGCATTTGTAAATCTAGTAGCATCAGTCACATTCATAAATTGAATGTCAAGACCATCAGTATCAAACTCAGCAAGGTAAGCATCTACTTTGATTTTGATTTGAGCATCGTGCGCTCTGTTTTCATCTAACCAGAA
>CAUZVG010000002.1:0-35662 GCA_963583215.1 Campylobacterales bacterium
GCCTCTTCAAGTGTTTGCATCGATGAAAGCATAGCCGCTGAGATGTCGTTAGCTTTCAGCGCAACCACCTGGTCATGCATGAGTGCTAAAAGCGGTGAAACCACCACAGTAATCCCAGACATGAGTAATGAAGGGAGTTGGTAACAGAGTGACTTTCCTCCCCCTGTTGGAAGTATCATCAAGACATCTTCTTTGTTAACAATGGCATCTACCACTTCTTCTTGTAGAGGTCTAAAAGTATCGTGGCCGAAATAGTGTTTAAGGGTTTCTATTTTATTCAAAAGTGACTCCATCTAAATATAGTGCAAGTGTAACGTGAAAATGTATAAAAGAAGAAAAATATGTCAAAATGACATGTTTTTACTCAAGTAAATCTCTAATAGTATGTAATTCCCTCAACATCTCTAGCTTTTGTCTAGGCTAGGCACTCTTTTGAAGTCCTAGCCATAGCTAAGTCGAAAAAGAGTAACGACGCATAGACGAAAGCTAGAAATGCCCGTAGGGTTGGCTTTGAAAACGTAATCTTGCACAATCTCACATTTGCAAAGTCCATTGTGGGTGTTACATACTATGAGAGGTTTACTTAAATTTGTAGCCTACACCCCAAACCGGTTCAAAATAATTCTCTTTTCCTTCGGAGTCTATTTTGTTTTTAAGTCTGTTAATGGCGACATTGACTGCATTGTCATTCACACCCTCTCCATCTGTACCCCATACCTCATCACGCAAAAAGTCTCGGGTAAGGGCTTTGTCAATGTTTTGCATAAACGTATGTAAAAGGTTAAATTCCAAATTGGTTAAAGAGACAGACTTCCCCTCTATAAAAAGATCTTTTTTGTTTAAGTCTATGGTTAAAAGTTTGTGTTTCATGCGTGCTTGTTTTTGTAAAGCCCCTGAACGTTTGAGTAAAGCTTTGACACGAAGTGTCAACTCTTTAGGAGAAAATGGTTTACACATATAGTCATCTGCCCCTGCGTCAAAGCCCTCTTCAAGTTCAAATTCTTGGGCTTTTGCTGTAAGAAGAATAACAGGAATATCATAGCCTATTTCACGCAGTTTAGCGACAAACGCTGCACCTTCCATACCCGGTAAGTTTCTATCGACCAACATAAGTGCGGGTGTTTCTTCTTCTAGAAACTGTTCAACATTTTCTGTTGACAAAAAACCTGTCACTGAGTAGCCCTCTTTTGTTAAATGGTACTCTATAAGTTCTAAGATATCTTCTTCATCTTCAATGACGACTATTTCAATATTTTCATTTTGCATGCCAGCATTATAACACAAGCACTTAAGGGAAGCACTGATAATAGGTTCCCTCGGTTAAAGTTTTCCACCCATGTTTTACCTTCGTTTTAATTTTAATCTTTTTTGGATTTCGTATTATGGCGGTTCACTACTCTCCCTCTAAAAAGAAAAACCCACACAAGATTAGAATGCATAATCTTAACAAGATATATAAGGTTGGAGGTCAGCAACCAAGAACAAAAAAGGGAAAAGATTGTTGGGAAAATAAATATAGGGAAATACTTACTACTCTTGGTTGCTGATGTGGAGTATACTAATCTTTAAAGGTTCTCACAAGGGTATATTTGAAAAAGTTTTTTTTCAAATATGCCTAGTAGCCTTTAGCCTAACAAACAATGACTAGATAGCCACACCTTTTAAAATGTAGAAGATGATTGCTGAGAGTGCCGCTGCTGCAGGTACAGTAATGATCCATGCCGCGATGATTTTCTTCACCATACCACGTTTTACGTAGTTTTCACGTAAAGATCTCTTTAAACTTTTTAATTTTTTCTTCTGTGTTTTTACAGCCGCAAGAAGTTCAACTTGTTTTTTATAGTCCTCATCACTTTTACATGTGGCAAGGTCCGCTTTAAGTGCTGTATGTTTATCTGTTTCGAGTTTTAACTTCTCTTGTTTGGCACCCATCTCTTTAGAATCTAACCACTCACGTAAAAAACCAACACCAAAGATGGCTCCTACCGCAATGTGTGTAGAAGAAACTGGTAAGCCTAGCTGAGAAGCAATGACCACGGTAATAGACGCAGCCATCATAATAGAAAAGGCTCTCATTTGGTCCAGTTCTGTAATCTCTGAACCGACTGTCTTAATGAGTCTAGGACCAAACAATGCAAGCCCTACAGAAATACCTAAACCACCCACAACCATGACCCATAAAGGAATCGCTGCTTTTACAGAAACACCATGTGTAGTAAGCGCATCATATACTGCTGCCAAAGGTCCAACGGCATTGGCAACATCGTTCGCACCGTGTGCAAAAGAGAGCAATGCCGCAGCAAAGATAAGTGGAATAGTGAAAAGAACATTTATCGCTTCTCTTGTGTTTTCCATGCCTATGACTTTTTTAGCTATACGAGGCTTGACAATGGCAAAAGTAATCCCTGAAGCAATCAAACCAAAGAGTAAGGCTACGACGATACTTGGTTTTTTTGTTTGTGGCAAAAAGGACAAGACATCTACAATCACTGGCCATACTTTTTTAAGTCCTTTAACGGTTAAGTAAGTCACAAATGCTGCCGCCATCACTGCTACCAAGATAGGTACAATTTTTTTAGCTGCAGAGAGTTTGTCTTCTCTGTAAAGGATTTGAGATTTAATAATATAAAGGAAAATAGCAGCAATCACACCACCAAGTACAGGAGAGATAACCCATGAAGCAGCAATTTTACCCATGGTTCCCCATGAAACGATGGCAAAACCACCCGCAGCAACCCCACCACCAAGTACACCACCCACAATAGAGTGCGTGGTAGACACTGGTGCTTTGAGCCATGTAGCAAGGTTGAGCCAAAGCGCAGCAGCCAAAAGTGCTGCTGACATAGCATAAACAAAGATCATTGAATCATCCCCAAATGCCGCAGGATCAATGATGCCTTTTTTAATGGTACCAACCACATCTCCACCAGCAATTAATGCACCGGCTGCTTCAAAGATAGAAGCAATGACTACGGCACCGGCAATGGTAAGTGCACCAGAACCAACAGCAGGACCAACGTTGTTTGCAACGTCATTTGCCCCAATATTCATGGCCATGTAGGCACCAAATACTGCTGCAAGTACTAAAAAGCCACCATGTGCGGATTGTCCCGCAATGCTGTTTGCATAAAAGGCTACAGCTACGGCAAATCCTGCACCTAAAATCATTTTAAATGTGTTATTCATTTTTGTCCCTATTGATAAATTTTTAAGATTATAGAAAAAAAGTATTACATTTTTGTTACCAAAATGCAAGCAAATAATTTGAACTTTTGAAAAAGAAAATTAAGAGAAGCAAGATGGGCTTAAATGCCCATCTTTAGGAGATCATAAAAAAGTTGGATTAAAATTTATAAATCATATCCAGCTGTACACGCTCATAGCCTGGGTCACCTATATAATCATTCTTTGCTTTGCTTTCATAAAGTTCATTAAAGAAGAAGTTACCAGCAAGATAGAGGTTTTTACCCGCTTTGTACTTTGCTCTGATTGCATGACCTTTAGAAGCTGTACCACCGCCAAAGTTATCTGAGTCAGAATATGCACCATATGTCGCATCTTCTTCAAGATCAGTATATGAGTATTTTACTTGCCAGTCACCGACTTCTTTAGCTTTACCTAATTGTACTGCTAAATCATACCCAAAGTTTTTGTTGTCTGCAGCAAAGTTATATACAACTCCTGCTGCGACTTTAAGTGGTTGACCAAATACATCATTGAACTGTAGTTCCCCAAATCCTTCTACGATATGATAATCATTTGCATACAAACCATTTACATCTAAGGTGTTACCTTTATTGCTACCAAAAAGCGTTGTGTTTCCTTTTAAGCCATCATAATAATAGATACCAGCACCTAGATTAAGTTTTGCAAACTCTAATTTTGTTTTATGTACATATTGTGCTACAAAGAGGTTAACATCGTCCTCAGCCCTAGATGCTTCTTCCAAAGTTGGTTGGTTTATACCTAGAGTGATTATCTTTGTATCATCTTTATACTGGTAATTTGCCCCGTTCATTGAAACATCGTTATCCCAAACAAGTTGTGATTTAATAGGTCTGTACATCATGTATGGTTGTCTACCTACTTTGTAAGTTGAGTTATCAGACTTGTATGATAAACCTAAAACATTGAATCTAAGTGACTGGAAAAAGTAGTCACTCAAAGGCTCGTCATCCAAGAATGTTTGGTTTCCTGAAGTTGGGTTTGAAAAACCAGATCTCATACCAACTTCAAAGTGAAGCTTTTCTGTAAGGTCAAGCTCTGCACCTATTCTTAAACGATATCTATTTTTATATGAATCTTCATCTCCCGGAGTATCTTTATAGTCATCTCTTTCGATGCTCTCATATCTTAGTCTTAAGTCACCTTTTAAATGAATTCTATCGTAGATGCTTTTTTCAGTTACTGGCGTTGTACTGTTCATATCTGCTTTTTTTTCTGTTATTCGTTCATGTGGTGTGCTAATGTCCCCAGCAGCCATTGCTACTGTCGCTAGTGCGCCCATTGATAATACAATTTTTTTCATTATTTTTCCTATATTCGTTTTATGGACGGAAGTATAGAAAAAAATGATTACATAAATGTTACCAAAAAGTAACCTTTAGAATTTGGCAGAAATTTTGGCTCCCAAAGTCCTTCCTTTTTTAAATCTTCTTGTCACACTATCCCCCTGTTTCCATATTGTCTCTTCATCCAAAATATTCCCTGCTTTGACTTTTAATTTAAAGTCATATTCATAAGAGAATTTTTCTATCCAGACAAAATCTAAAAGTGTTGGAGGA
Organism: Campylobacterales bacterium; assembly: GCA_963583215.1. Lineage (GTDB taxonomy): Bacteria > Campylobacterota > Campylobacteria > Campylobacterales > Sulfurovaceae > Sulfurovum. The sequence continues at coordinate 4,785 of CAUZVG010000002.1, forward strand.
ACATTAAGAATTCTTTAGTTACCACTTTGTTATATTTATAGAATATGATTGTTTTATCTCGAAAGAGAAATTTATAAAAAGGGAGAAAAGATGTAACTAAGTAAAATGCTTAACAAAGTAGTCAAGACAGAGGGAAAACACTCGTTGGTTGCAAAAGCTATTGTAAAACTAAAAGACTCGAAAGAGTTTTCTTATCTTGTAGATACTACTAAGGTCTAGGAGGAAGAATTAACTGTTCCCTGCAAACGGGTTCATCCCACCCATCATTCCCATCGCTTGTGATTTTTTATTGTCTTCTACCATTTTATTGGCATCATTGATCGCTGAAATGAGTAAGAGTTGCAAATACGCTTTATCATCTAAGATGGAGTCATCTATGTTTAAATCAACCACTTCACCCGCACCATTGATGGTCACTTCTACAAGTCCTCCACCAGATTTCGCAGTAAAACGTACATTTTTAGCTTGCTCTTGCATCTCTTGGGCTTTTTCTTGCATCTGTCCCATCATTTCGGACATTTTACCCATATCAAAACCTTCAAACATCTTACTGAAGACCTTCAAAAGATTGCGCAATAGTATTGTCATCATCTAAAATAACAATTTTAGGCTTAAGCGCTTCAGCCTCTTCTCTAGACATCGTTGCATAGGCAATAATGATAATTTTATCACCTTTATGTACTTTTCTAGCTGCCGCACCATTAAGACAAATGTCTTTTTTGCCTCTCTCTCCAGGGATAATATAGGTTGAAAAACGTTCACCATTATTGATGTTTACAATGTCTATCTTTTGCCCCACAAGCATGTCTGTGGCATCTAAAAGATCTTGATCAATAGTAATGGAACCTACATAATTAAGATTTGCATCCGTTACAGTAGCTCTATGAAGTTTAGAATAAAGCATAGTAATGTTCATCGTATCGCCTCCTTAAAATAGGTCTAGCCTACTTTTACCTCTTCTGATATCCTGATTTAAAGCAGTGTACTTTATCGAAGTGGCATTTGAATTATTTGGAATTATACCAAAATCCTCATTTATCTATAGTATACTAAAATTTTGGGGAGATTGGGAAGCCATATTTGAAGAAAATATGGCTAAAGAGTGACTAGTTTACTAAAGAAGCAGGTGAAACCGCATCACCCCACATGATATCTGGAATCACATATTCAGACACAACATTTCCACCAATGATATGCTCATCAATGATTCTCTCTATCTTCTCTTTTGTTAAGTTCACATACATCACGTGTCCTGGCTCAACCAACATCACTGGACCATTGGCACAACGATTTAGACAACCTGTCTGTATAGGTGTTACTGTACTCATAATACCTTTTTTCATCAATAGCATAGACATGTGCTGAAAAAGTTTTGCTGACTCTGGATCATCTGCTTTTACACAAGATGGTTTTGGCATTCCTGGGGGTGCTGACTGCTGACATTTGAAGATGTAAAACGCTGGTTGTGGTATACCTGGAACCATAATAATCCTTTAGATTTAAATTGGGAGTATTTTACTCCGATTAACTTAAGCCTAAATAAATTACCTAAGTTTATCTGCTTATCTTTGAGAAAGAAGTTCTCTTACTACTTCCCTGTCATCAAAAGGATGTTTCACCCCTTTGATTTCTTGGTAATCTTCATCCCCTTTACCAAGGATGAGTAAAATCTCATTCTCTTCTAAAGCTTCTAAAGCCATTTTTATGGCTAAGCGTCTATCTGGTGTGGCTGTCACAGCATCTTTGCCGTGAAGTCCAAGCAGTATGTCTTCAAGTATCATTTCAGGGACTTCATCACGTGGGTTGTCCGACGTCACATAAATTTTATTGGCATATCGTCCTGCGACTGCCCCCATACGAGGACGTTTTTCTTTGTCACGGTTCCCGCCTGCACCAAAGACCACAGAAATGTCTCTGTCTTTCATAGACTCTAAAACTGCATGCATGCCATCATCGGTGTGTGCAAAGTCAACAATGACCAAAGGATCCGTCGAGACTACTTCCATACGTCCTGACACGCCAGCAAAGTTTTCAACCACTTCACAAATCTCTTCTATATTTCTACCTGTAAGCATTTGTACCGAACCAATGGCGGCCATGAGATTAAAGAGGTTAAACAATCCGACCATAGGAGAATGAAAAGTTGCTTCCGTTTTTAAGTGTTTGATACCCGCAGTAATCCCATGAAGCAGTGAAAATGCTTGCACTTTAAATGTTGCCGGTTCATCTACCCCATAACTTTGGGCCCCTCTAGGATTATATTGTATGTTTTTAATATCATCTTTGTTTAAAAGTTTAGGTGTTTCATCCGCAAAAAAGAGACTCTTCACACGTCTGTACTCTTCTACCGTGCCATGATAGTCTAAATGGTCAGAAGTGACATTGGTATGTACTTTCAAGGCAAAAGTTAAGCCTTCAATACGCTTTTGATGAATGGCATGAGAACTTACTTCCATAATGAAGTAATTACAGCCACGATCAGACGTTTGTTTCATGTTATGTAAGGTTTCAAGGATGGAAGGGGTTGTCATACTTTTTGCTTCAATACGCTTCTCTTCAGCAAAAAGTCCACGTGTACCTTGCAAAGCAGGTTTTTCATTTAAGTCAAGTAAAAAAGAGTAAATCGCTGCTGTGACTGTTGTCTTACCATTGGTACCTGTAACGCCCACTACTTTCATCGAGGAGAGTCCCCAAGTTTGGAGAAGTTCTAAAGGACTAATATACTTAGGTTTTGGCTCCATTTTTTCATAATACACACTGTTTTGTGCTGTTTTTAAAAAGAGTGTTTCTTTGTCTATTTTGGCTGTATTATCTGTAATAAAAAGATAGCCATCTTGTTTGTAGTCAAATTTCATGTTATTTACTATTGACTACATGGTAAAGTGCAAGTACTTCTTGGTCATTTCCAAAAATTTTACTTGAAGCATCAAGGTAGGCTAAAGCCATTTCGTCAAATCCAGCTTGAGAGAGTTTTGTCACAAAATCAATAAACTCATCTTTGTTTGAAATAATCACTTTGGTTGAAAACATAATGTCTTCAAAGGTTTGTTTAAATGAACCACGGCTCTCTACCAACGCGATAAAATCACTATAACGTATGCCATCACTGTACTCAATTTGCTCTTCTTTAGGTTCCACCAATAACTCTTGTATCTGTTTCTTTGTGGTTGCCAAAGAGTTAATAAGCCCATCAATGATGTCTACAGCATTCTTTTTTTCACTTTTAATGATTTGATAGTAGTCAAAGAGTGCTTGTGCTTCTTCTTCGCTCTCAGAACCCAAATCACTCAAATAGACACCAATCTTTGCCTCATCTAAAGCAGGATAATCTTTCAAAATTAAACCATACGATCTTAATGCATTCGCATAGTCACCTTTTAAAAAGGCATTTTCCGCTCGCTCTAGCAATAAGTCTTGATTAATTTTTGTCATGTTAAACCAATTGATCCAATTTGTCTTCAAAGCCATGTGGGACATTCACTACAGTAATTTCTGGGTGAATCAATGTTTGCATCTGTCTCTCTACACCAAATTTAATAGTAGTACCTGATGAACCACAGCCTACACAAGCACCTTGAAGCTGTACGTAGACTTTACCATCTTTAATGTCAAGGAGGGTAATATCACCACCATCTTGTTTAATAGAAGGTCTTACCTTCTCTATCACACCAACCACTGCGGGCTTTAATTCTTCATCTGAAAATGGAATCATTTTTTCTCCTTACATGATATCTTTACTTTGAAGATATCTTATTCATTATATTATAGCTAAAAGCATGTAATGTTTGTGTACTCATAGACTTAAAATGAGTTATACACTAAAAGTGTTTCTTTGTCAACTCATTTATAGAACGCAAAATAAACAAAGTTCATTTTACTACGCTAACGCTGTGTTTTCTTCAGCAGAAAGCTCATACGAGAGTCGTATAGTATCCTAAGTAAGTAAATGTAATTTTTTGAGGAAATGTGTATCGCAAGGCAAAGCCTTACAATACGGAAGTGCAGAGCAATTAGATAAGTTCGATAATTGCCATAGGTGCTGCATCACCTTTTCTCATACGTGTTTTGATAATACGAGTGTAACCACCGTTTCTATCAGCGTATTTTGGAGCGATTTCATTCACGATTGTGTTTGTAATCTCTTTGTGTTGTAACATTGCAAAAATAGCTCTGTGTGCGTTAAAGTCACCAGAAGAAGCTTTAGTAATAAGCTTTTCATAGTAAGATCTTAGCTCTTTAGCTTTTGGCAATGTTGTCTCAATTCTACCTTCTTTTGTCAAAGCAATAGAAAGGTTTTTAAGAAGCGCTGCTCTGTGAGAAGAGGTTCTATTTAATTTACGATAACCGTGCTTATGTCTCATAATATTCCTTTAGTGTAACAACTATGCTTTAAGTTGTTCTATTTTCTTTACAAGATTTACTCTTGTATTGTCTGCGAGGTCAAATTCTGGACCAAATCCGTGCTCTAGGAGACACTCATTGATTTCATCTAAAGATTTTTTACCAAGATTTTTGATATTTTTAATCTCATTTTCACTCATCAGTACCAATTCAGCCAAGTATTTCATACCTGCTCTGTCTAGTGAGTTGAATGATCTAGCACTCAATCCAAGACTGTCAACAGTTAGCATAAAAGGTTTGAGTTCACTCTCATCAGGGCTTCTTTTAACCGGTGTTACGCTGATATCTAAATCAAGTACCGTGTTAAACACTGAAAGTTGTTTATTCATTACTTCTAATGCATTTGTAAATGCTTCAACTGGACCAATCTGTCCATCTGTTTCGATGTCAAATATAATCTTTTCGAAGTTAGGGTTATCTTCTACAAGCACAGGCTCAATTTTATAGTTTGCTTTTCTTACTGGTGTAAAAAATGCATCTAAGGCAATTGCGTCTGTGGCAACGTCATCTCTAAGGTCTTCAGATGGTACATAACCAATACCTTTTGAGATAACAACCGTAAAGTTTAACTCTGCATCTTCATTGAGTGTTGCCAATGGTAAATCACCATTAACTACTTCAATTTGATCATTATTAAGATCTTGTGCTGTCACTTCTTTATGTCCAGAGAAAGAGTATTTTAACTCTACCTTGTCACTTTCGTCTTTAATTTTAAAACGAATGTTTTTAAGGTTAATAATAAACACAGCAACATCTTCATGCATACCACGGATATTATCAAACTCATGTGCAGCACCTTCGATTTTAATCGAAATAGGTGCATACCCGATGGAAGAACCTAAAATGAGTCTTCTTAGTGGATGCGCAAGTGTAACAGCATAACCACTTTCGAAAGGATAAGCGATGATTTCAGCACGGTTAGCGCTAACTTCATTCACTTCTACCTCAGTTGGCATAAATGGTGCAATTTTAATTTTTCTCATTAATGGCCTTTAACTTATGTATTATTTAGAGTATAGCTCGACGATTAGACGCTCTTCAACAGGGATTGAGATTTCATCTCTTTCTGGGATTCTTGTGAAAAGTCCAAAAAGTTTCTCTTTATCCGTGTCAACCCATTCAACCATACCAGTTTGCTTAGTTAATTCGATTGCTCTTAAAATCTGTGGATTAGTCTTAGACTTCTCTCTGATTTCAATTTTTTGACCCGCTTTTACTCTAAATGAAGGAATATCTACTCTTTTTCCGTCAACAAGTACGTGACCATGGTTTGTAAATTGTCTAGCACACGCTCTTGTCGTTGCGAAACCCATTCTATAAACTACGTTGTCAAGTCTTTGCTCAAGAAGTTGAATAAGGATTGAACCTGTGTTACCATCTTTTGAGTTTGCTTCTTTGTAAAGTGCTCTAAATTGTTTTTCAGAAATACCGTACATAAATTTAGCTTTTTGCTTCTCTTGAAGTTGAAGACCATATTCTGAAATCTTTGTTCTTCTTTGACCGTGTTGCCCTGGAGCATATGGTCTTTTTTCTAATGCAGATTTACCAGCAAGTCTACGCTCACCTTTTAATCCTAAATCAACGCCAAGTCTTCTTTCTAGTCTTTCAACTGGACCTCTATATCTTGCCATGCTTATACCCTTCTCTTCTTAGGTGGTCTACAACCATTGTGGGGAAGTGGTGTAATATCTTTTAAAGATGTTACTCTAATTCCTTCTGTTGCACCAATTGCTTTAACAGCTGTATCTCTACCAGAACCAGGACCTTGTACTTTAATTCCTACTTCTTTAACGCCATTTTCCATCGCTTTTTTCATCGCGTCCGCTACTGCTTCAGTTGCAGCAAATGGTGTAGATTTTTTAGAACCTTTAAATCCTAGTGCTCCAGCAGAGCTCCAAGTGATTACATTTCCCATTTCGTCTGTAACTGTGATTACTGTATTGTTGAAAGTTGCTGCTACGTAAACAACCGCTTTCGCAATACTTTTTTTTGCTTTTTTCTTAGCCATATTTAACTACTCCTTACGCCGCGCCGACAGTTTTACGCTTACCTTTACGAGTACGCGCATTTGTCTTTGTTTTTTGACCACGACAAGGTAGCCCTCTTCTGTGTCTAATTCCTCTGTATGACCCTAAGTCCATAAGTGCTTTAATGTCTAAAGTTACTTTTTTTCTAAGATCACCTTCAACCATAATATGCTCTTGAATATCTTTACGGATAATCGCTGCTTGCGCATCTGTAAGTTCATGAGCTCTTGTATTATAATCAATACCTGTTCTAGTAAGAATATCTCTAGATGTTTTCAAACCGATTCCAAAAATGTAAGTAAGTGCATACTCCATTCTTTTTTTCTGTGGTAAATCAACCCCTGCAATACGAGCCATGTTTATCCTTGTCTTTGTTTATGTTTTGGATTTTTACAAATCACGCGTACGATACCCTTGCGTTTAATGATTTTACAATCATCACACATTTTCTTTACTGATGGTCTAACCTTCATTGGTTACTCCTACGTTGTTATTGTTGAACTTGCGTTCTGCACCTAGACATTTCTGCCTTTATTTTGCGTGGATAGATGAAGTTTTCACTATCCAACCCTTGAGTAATCGGTGTGCACTAATCAAAGATTCTTCGCGCAGTTTCCTATACCTATAGTAATAGGGAGGAGGATTATACCGAAATATTTCTTGATGTTTACTTGTGGGATATTTTTTATGAGGATTTTTTTATGTAGGGTCGATTTATCGACCATTCTTTCTAGATATAAAGGTCGGTTACCCGACCCCTACATGCTATTTGTATCTAAAAGTGATACGGCCCTTATCGAGACTGTAAGGAGTAAGTTCTACTTTCACAGTATCTCCCGGAAGAATTTTAATGTAGTGCATACGCATTTTACCTGCGATGTGACACAAGATAATGTGCTTGTTCTCAAGTTCTACTCTAAATGTTGCGTTTGGTAAAGCTTCAACCACTTTACCGTCAATTTCGATGACGTCTGTTTTTGCCATATGTTATCCTTTTGTCGGTTCAGTCAGTATGACTGCTTTACCATTTACGACTGCCACTTGATGTTCATAGTGTGCAGTTCTTAGTTTGTCGTCTGAAATAACAGACCACGCATCTTCCAACAATACAGGTTGTCCACTTTTTTGACAAACCATTGGCTCCAGACAAAAAACCATTCCATTTTTAATTTTGGGTCCTTGGTTAGGTTTGCCTTCCAAATAATTTGGAATGTTTGGTTCATCATGTGGTTTTGTTCCTATCCCATGACCACAATAGTCACGAAGAGGTACAAAGCCTGCATTTACAATATAGTCTTCAAGAAGTTTTGTCAACTCTTTAAAACGCATACCCTCTTTGATGTTTTCTATCGCATGATAGAGTGCACCTTTTGAGCAAGCGATGAGTGCTTCATCTTCTTTAGATATTTTTCCCACTGCCATAGAAATTGCAGCATCTCCAAAATAACCATCTAACTTTGTCCCGATGTCTAAACCCAAAATGTCACCCTCTTTGATGACAGTGTCATCGGGTACACCATGGATGCAAACTTCGTTAAGAGAAGTACAGACAGAACCTGTAAAACCGTACAGCCCTTTAAAAGAGGGTACTGCGCCTGCTTCACGGATAAATGCTTCACCGAGCGCATCGATTTCAGAGAGTGTCATACCTGGTTTTACAAGATTTTGGAGATATTGGAGTGTGTTTCCGACAATCTCGCCAGCTGCTTTGAGCTTGGCGATTTCGTCTGGTTTTCTAATAGCGATAGCCATTATAGACCTACGTTACCTAAAGTATCGTATTGGTTCATTGTTCTGTGTGCTTCTATTTTTCTCATTGTGTCAAGTGCAACTTGAACGATGATCAGTACAGCAACCCCACCGAAGTAGAATGATGCACCCAATCCTGAGATAAACATAAACGGCACCGTAGAAACGATGGCCAAGTACACTGCACCTGACCCCGTCAATCTACTTGCAACTTCATTTAAAAATTCTTTGGTGTGTTCACCTGGTCTTACACCAGGGATAAATCCACCTTGTCTTTTTAAGTTGTCTGAAATGTCTTTCGCATTAAATGCGATGGACGCATAAAAGAATGCAAAGAACATAACAAGCAAGAAAGTCACGACATTAAATGTCATACCACCTGGTGATAATGAATCAGCAATAGCCATTGCCCAAGGGCTTGTGCTAGACTGAAGCATTGTTAAAGGGAACATCAAAACAGCAGAAGCAAAAATAGGAGGAATAACACCCGAAAGGTTTACTTTCACAGGGATGTAGTTCATCACTCTTTTTGTTTGGTTCTGCATAATTGTTTTTCTTGAATAAGAGATAGGTACCCGTCTCTCACCAAGCTCCACATAAATAATTGCTAAGATCGTGATCAACATGATTGCGACTATTGCTAGTATAACCAAGAAGCTCATTTCTCCAGCATTTACTGCTCTTACTGTGTTTCCAATAGCAGATGGAAGACCAGATACAATACCCGCGAAGATAATTAAAGAGATACCGTTACCAATACCTTTTTGTGTAATCTGTTCACCAATCCACATCAATAACATCGTACCAGCCAACATAGAGAATGTTGTTAACACTGTAAACGTCATCGGATCAATCATCACTGCACTCTGTCCTGCACGTCCTACCATACTTTGAAGTCCCATAGATACACCAATAGCTTGAACTACAGTAATAAATATAGTGAAATAACGAATGATTTGCATGTATTTTTGCATACCGTCACGTTCTTTTTTCATTTGACCAAGTGCTGGGAAAGTTGCTGAGAGAAGCTCCATAACAATGGAAGCAGTAATGTAAGGCATAATACCTAAGGAGATGATACTTAAACGTTCAACGGCATTACCAGAGAACATGTTCATTAGCCCAAGAGCATTGTTTGAGTTGTTATCAAAAAACTCTTTGATAACACCCAAGTCAACACCTGGAGTTGGGATATAGGCTAAAACTCTGTACGCAAAAAGGAATCCTAAAGTAATTAGGATTTTTTGAGTTAAAGCATTGCCCATATTATTTTCCGCTTGTTGTAACAGCTTCGTCTTTGATCTTAGCAGCAAGATCTTTTGCGCTAGCACCAATCAACTTCACTTTTGTTACTGATTTACCAAGTCTATGTACAGACTTGATAGATTCTAATGTAATCTCAGACAGTTCTGCAACTGCTTTGATTTTTTCTACATTGATTACGTATGGCTTCACAACTCTAGATGTGAAACCAACTTTAGGTAATCTTTTGTAAAGTGGCATTTGCCCACCTTCAAAACCTCTTTTTTTGCTGTAACCAGATCTTGACTTTTGACCTTTGTTACCACGTCCAGCTGTTTTACCTGTTCCTGAACCTGCTCCACGACCAACTCTTTTTCTATTTTTCGTTGAACCTGGTGCAGGTTGTAAATTATGTAAACCCATAACTACTCCTTACGCTTTGATTCTAGTAAGTGCTTGAATAGTCGCTCTTACTAGGTTATTTGGGTTGTTAGAACCGATTGATTTTGTAAGGATATCTTGGATCCCTGCAAGCTCAAGTACTGGTCTAGCAGCACCACCAGCGATAACACCTGTACCTGGAGATGCAGGTCTAAGTACAATTCTACTTGCATTGAATTTGTGTTCAATGTCATGCGCAATTGTTGTACCTTTGATGTTTACTTTCACAAGGTTTTTGTGAGCATCATCTACCGCTTTTTTAATCGCATCTGGAACTTCTTTGGCTTTACCAAATCCGTATCCAACTGTACCTTTTTTGTCACCAATAACGACAAGTGCAGTAAATCTAAATCTTCTACCACCCTTTACAACTTTAGTAACACGACCGATATTTACGATTACTTCTTCAAATTCTTTTTCGATTTCTTCGTTTTTATAATTATTTTGCATCATGCGTCCTTAAAACTTAATTCCGGCTTCTCTAAGAGCATCAGCAAATGAAGCAACAACACCATGGTATAAGTAACCATTTCTGTCAAATACAACATTTTCAATGTTTTTAGAAGCAAGATTTTTAGCCATTTCTGCAGCTACTTTTTTAACGTCTTCTTGGTTTACTTTTAAACCAAGTTTTCTACCATCAACAGAAGCCAAAGTAACACCAGTAGTGTCATTGATCGCTTGTGCATAGAAAGATTTGTTAGACTTAAATACAGATAATCTAGGAAGAGTATCTGTTCCGAAGATCTTACCTCTTACTCTAGCTTTTCTTTTAGCGCGAAGTTTATTTTTTCTTTTTTGAATACTTTTTAACATACTATCGCCCCTTACTTACCAGCTGCTTTACCAGCTTTTCTGATGATAACTTCATCTGTGTACTTCACACCTTTGCCTTTGTACGGCTCTGGTGGTCTGAATGATCTAATTTCAGCTGCTGCTTGACCAACTGATTGTTTGTCTGAACCCTTGATATTGATGATGTTTTTTGTAACAGTTACATCAAGTCCTTCAGGGATTACATACTCAACAGGGTGAGAGAAACCAAGTTGAAGTTTAAGTGTTTTACCTTCAACTGCAGCTCTATAACCAACACCGTTGATTTCTAAAGATTTTTCATACCCTTTATCTAAACCAATAATAATATTGTTAAATAAAGCTCTGTATGTTCCCCAGAATGCTGCATCTTGTTTCTCTTCACCTACTCTAGTAAAAGTGACTTCAGAACCATCGATAGCGATTTCTACTCTACCATGAGTTTCAAGTCTTTTTTCAAGATTGCCTTTTTTAGCCACGAGAGTCGTACCGTCTAGTGATACATCAATACCACTTGCCACAGTTACTGGTCTTTTTCCTATTCTTGACATCTTATTTCCTTACCAAATACTACAGATTACTTCGCCACCGATTCCACGTTTAAACGCTTCATCATTAGCAATCACACCTTGGGAAGTAGAAACTACCAAAGTACCGTAACCATTTTTAAATGTTCTAATATCATCTTTACCTTGGTGTACACGACGCCCTGGCTTAGAGATTTTCTTAAGTTCGTTTATAACGCTTTTTTCATTTTCGTCATATTTAAGAACCACTTTAATTGTTTTTTTGTTTCCATCTTCTTTTACTTTGAAAGACTCAAGGTAACCTTTATCTACTAATATAGATACGGTTGCTTCAATCGTTTTAGAGTGAAGAAGTGTAGTAACGTCTAGTTTTCTTTGCGCAGCATTTCTTATACGTGTAAGAGAGTCTGCAATATTATCTGTCATCATCTTATTATTTCCTTACCAACTTGCTTTACGCATACCAGGGATTAAACCCTCGTTAGCCATTTTTCTTAAACATATACGGCAAAGACCAAAGTCTCTGTATACTGAGTGAGGTCTACCACAAATATTACATCTTGTATAAGCTTGAACTGCGAACTTAGGTGTTCTTTTCTGCTTAGCGATCATTGATTTCTTAGCCATTAGTTTCTCCCTTTAGCAAAAGGCATTCCGAGCTGTTCTAAAAGCGCGAAACCCTCTTTGTCAGATTCAGTACTTGTTACAATAACAATATTCATACCGTGTGTCTTAATTACTTTATCAAACTCAACTTCTGGGAACATCAATTGCTCTTGAAGACCGAAGTTATAGTTACCACGTCCATCAAAACCTTTTCTAGGTGTTCCTCTAAAGTCTTTTACTCTTGGAAGAGCAATCGATACAAGTTTGTCAAAGAAGTTATACATATTGTCACCTCTAAGTGTAACTCTGATACCTGTTGCTGCACCTTCTCTAGCTTTAAAACCTGCAACAGATTTTTTAGCGTTAACCACGACTGCTTTTTGACCAGCAATAAGTGAGATAGTGTCTGCCATGTTAGCGATGAGTTTGTTATCTTTACCCTCTTCACCAGCACCGACAGAAATGACTATCTTTTCAAGCTTAGGAGTCTGCATCGGGTTTTGAATCCCACACTCTTCGCGGAGTGCTGGAACGATGTCATTGTACTTTTGCTTCATTCTACTCATAAGATTATGCCTCTACTTTTTTTACATTTGAGATGTGGATTGGCATTTCAACAGTGTCAAACCCACCCTCTTTGTTTTGTTCACTTGGCTTAACGGCTTTTTTAGCTGTTTTACACCCTGCAACAATTACTGCGTCTTTTTTAGTAAGTACTTGAAGAACTTCTCCAGTTGTACCTTTATCATCACCAGCGATAACCATTACAGTATCACCTTTTTTGATTTTATATGTTTTCGCCATACTACCATACCTCCGGTGCAAGTGATACAATTTTCATAAAACCTGCATATCTTGTTTCACGAGCAACAGGACCAAAGATACGTGTACCAATTGGTTCTCTTTTGTCGTCAATAATTACGGCTGCATTGTCGTCAAAACGAATAAGTGAACCATTTTCTCTTTGGATCTCTTTGTGCGTTCTAACAACAACCGCTTTAATAACTTTACCTTTTTTAACTTTTCCAGTTGGAAGAGCCTTCTTTACAGAAGCTACGATAACGTCACCTACAGATGCATATCTTCTTTTAGATCCACCAAGGACCTTAATACACATAATTTCTTTTGCACCAGAGTTATCTGCTACAGTTAATCTAGTAAAACCTTGGATCATTATACTTCTCCTCTTTTTACTATCTCAAGAAGTCTAAAACTTTTGGTTTTAGAAAGTGGTCTACATTCAACTGCAGTTACTGTATCTCCAACATTAATTTCATTCTTCTCATCGTGGATAAGATATTTTTTAAATCTTTTTACTGTCTTGTGGTATCTTGGGTGAAGAACTCTTCTTTCAACTAAAACAGTTGATGTTTTGTCTCCAGCAGTCTTAATCACAGTACCAGTTATTTGTCTTTTTGGCATTTTGACTCCTTACTTCGTAGCAGCAGTAATTGCTGTTTGAATTCTTGCGAGATCTTTCTTCGCAACTCTTAACTCAGAAGTGTTCGTTAATTGCATAGTTTTCTGCTTTGCATTTAATGTGAACAATTCAAGTTTTTTCTCTTTAAGCATTGCTGTTAAATCAGCAGCGCTTTTATCTTTTAAATCAGTATAGTTCATTACTATCCTTTAATGCGATAATTTTACATTTGAATGGCATTTTATGAATTGCAAGTGTGAGAGCTTCTCTTGCAAGTTCTTCTTCAACACCAGCCATTTCGAAAATAATTCTTCCTGGCTTAATATTCATTACCCATCTATCAACAGGACCTTTACCTTTACCCATTCTTGTTTCAAGTGGTTTAGCAGTAAGAGGTTTATCAGGGAAAACTCTAATCCAAGTTTTACCTGTTCTGTTGATTTTTCTAGTCATTGAGATACGTGCAGCTTCGATTTGACGTGAGTCAATTCTACCTGCAGTAATGGCTTTAACAGCAATGTCACCAAACTCAATTTTGTTACCATTGAAAGATTTACCGCGATTACGGCCTTTCATCTGCTTTCTCCATTTTGTTCTTTTAGGCATTAACATAATTATTCACCTCTCTTTTGACGTGGTCTACGACCTTCTTTTTTCTCTTCTTTTGGCTCAGCTTGGATACCTTTAGCAAGTACTTCACCTTTGAAGATCCATACTTTAATACCGATGATTCCGTATGTAGTATGTGCTTCAGCAAAACCGTAATCGATTTTTGCTCTAAGTGTATGCAAAGGAACACGTCCCTCTAAGTACCACTCAGTTCTAGCCATTTCAGCTCCACCAAGTCTACCAGATACAGAAACTTTAATCCCTTTTGCACCTGATTTAAGTGCGCCTTGGATTACTTTTTTCATTGCACGTCTGAAGGCAACTCTTCTTTCAAGTTGAGTTGCAACGTTTTCAGCTGCTAGTTGACCAGAAGCTTGTGGACGTTTTTCTTCTTTAATGTTGATTACTACATCTTTACCAAGCATTTTGATAAGTGTTGCTTTCAATTTTTCAATGTCTGCACCTTTTTTACCAATGATAATACCAGGTCTTGCAGTAACAATGTTGATTCTTAATTTTTTAACTGTTCTTTCGATGATGATGTTAGAAACACCCGCATAGAAAAGTTCTTTTTTCAAGAATTTTCTGATTTTGTAGTCTTCAGCGATAAAATCAGCTGTTCTACCTTTTGCTGGAAACCATCTTGATTCCCAGTTTCTGTTGATTCCAAGTCTAAGACCTATAGGATTTACTTTCTGACCCATTACGCGTCCTTCACAGTTTTTTCAGCTACACCAACTTCTACAAGAATGTGTGCCGTTGGTTTAATGATTCTAGAAGCAGTACCTCTAGCTCTTGGTCTCCATCTTTTCATTACCGCTGCTTTGTCAACTCTACAAGAAGTAATTGTTACTTCTTCAGGTTCAAAGTCACCGTTAGCTACTGCAGAAGCAATAACTTTAGAAATGATACCCGCTGCTTTGTTAGGCATAAACTCTAGTGATGCAAGTGCAAGTTCAGCATTCATACCTTGAACTTCTCTAGCGATAAGTCTAGCTTTAATAGGAGAAACTCTTACAAATTTTAATAATGCTCTACTCATATTAACCTACCTTCTTCTGAACAGAACCTTTATGGCCCTTAAATGTTCTAGTTGGTGCGAATTCACCAAGTTTGTAACCTACGTGGTTTTCTGTAACGAATACTGGTACAAATTGTCTACCGTTGTGAACGTTAATTGTTAAACCAATAAACTCAGGGAAGATCACAGATCTTCTTGACCAAGTTTTGATTGCTTTTTTATCGCCAGACTCTTTTGCTGCCAATACTTTTTTCATTAGGTGACCATCGATAAATGGACCTTTTTTTGTCGATCTTGCCATATCTTAGCCCCTACCTTTTTTACGCTTAGAAATAATTAACTTATCACTAGCTTGTTTCTTACGAGTTTTAAACCCTTTAGCCGGTGTACCCCATGGAGATACTGGATGTCTACCAGAGTTCGTTTTACCTTCACCACCACCATGTGGGTGATCGATTGGGTTCATCGCTGATCCTCTAGTTTGTGGTCTGATACCTCTATGTCTAGATCTACCAGCTTTACCAACAACTTCGTTTGCAATGTCTTCGTTACCAATGGTACCGATTGTTGCAAGACACTCACTAAGCACATATCTCATCTCTGAAGATGGAAGTCTTAATGAAACGTATTTACCATCTCTACCCATGATTTGAGCATAAGTACCAGCTGAACGGGCCATTTGACCACCATGTCCTGGACTCATCTCAATGTTGTGTACCAAAGTACCAACCGGGATAGATTTAAGTTTCATACAGTTACCAGTCTTGATATCAAGTCCTGCATCTGCTGACATGATTTTAGTACCTACTTCTAAACCTTTTGGTTGAAGGATGTATCTTCTGTCACCATCTGTGTACTTAACAAGACAGATTCTACAGTTTCTGTACGGGTCGTATTCGATTGTTGCAACAGTACCTTCAACGTTAAATTTATTTCTTTTAAAGTCAATGATTCTGTATAGCTTTTTAGCACCAGCTTCTCTGTGACGGGAAGTGATTCTACCATTTGAGTTTCTACCTGCTGATCTTGGAAGATTTTTAAGTAGTGCTCTTACTGTTGGTTTAGACGTAATATCACTACTGTCTAAGTTAGTCATCCAACGACGGGAAGGTGTGGTTGGTTTATATGTTTTAATTGCCATCTTCTATCCTTATACCGCTAAGCTTTCGATTTTTGCATCTTCTGGAAGTTTTACATAGAACTTTTTAGTGTCTACTCTTTTTCCTTCAATACCTTTAAATCTTTTCACTTTTCCGTTTACTCTCATTGAGTTAACTCTAAGTGGGTTAATGCCAAAGAATTCTCTAAACACTTCTTTAAGACCATTTTTAGTCATTCTAGGAGTGGTTTGAACTACGATAACACCAGCTTCTTGAAGAGCTAAACTCTTCTCTGTATACATAATTGCTTTAATATCTGTAATATCTGCCATATTAAGCCTCTTTTGTCAATTTATCAAATACTGCTTTTTCAATCACAATTGAGTGATATGCTGCAGCAAGGTAAGCATTAAGCTCATTTGGTTCAATTAGGTATGCGTTTTGGAGGTTTCTGAATGCTAAGAAAGTCTTATCATCAATCATCTCTTTTACTACCAATACATCTCTTTGCTCTAAACCGTTAACAAATGCGATAGCATCTTTTGTTTTACCAGACTCAATTGCAATTGAATCGATAACAAGAAGTTTATCGTTAGCTGCCATGTCTGCAAGTGCATGCATCAATGCCAATCTTTTTTGCTTTTTGTTTACTTTTTGATCATAGTTTTTGTTTGTACTTGGACCAAATGCAACACCACCACCTACGAATATAGGAGATCTTATTGAACCTGCTCTTGCACGTCCTCCACCTTTTTGAGCCCATGGTTTTTTACCACCACCACTTACATCAGATCTAGTTTTAGTCTGTGCTGTGTTTGCTCTAAGTCCCGCTGCATACGCTTTACAATAAAGGTAAAGGTTATGTGGGTGAACTTCCAAGAATGCTGCTGGAAGGTCTGTTGTTTTAATTACTGTTGTTTTCATTATTTAACTATCCTTACTAATCCTCTAGCACCGTTGTGTCCTGGAATAGAACCTTTAAGTACTAAGATGCCGTTTTCAGCATCAAATGAGATTACATCATTTTTTACAGTTGATTTAGTGTTTCCGTATTGTCCAGGCATTTTCTTACCTTTTTGAACACGTCCTGGCCACTCAGCATTTCCGATAGAACCAATACGTCTACCAAATCTGTGCCCGTGTGATGCAGGTCCACCGCTAAATCCGTGACGTTTCATACCACCAGAAAAACCTCTACCCTTAGTGTTAAGAGATGTTTTTACCAATGTAGTTTCAGAAAGTATCGCTGTGCTTAAATCACCAGCTTCAGTACCTTCAGCAACTTCGATAGTCATAAATTTGTTAAACTCTTTAGAAACATTAAATTTAGTCTGCTGACCTTCAATGCTTTTGTTAAGTTTTTTACTTGAGTTGTACGCAACAAGTGCTTTACCGTCTTCTCTCACTTCACAAACTTTCGTTTCAATGACTTTAAGAAGGGTAACTGGAACACTTGGTACATCAACAGTTCTGCTCATACCAATTTTTTCAATAATAAATTCCATGTCTACTCCTACTTATCCATTGATCTGATTTCAACTTCGATTTCAGGTGCTAAGTCCAACTTCATAAGAGAGTCTATAGTATCTGAAGTAGCCGAAACGATGTCGATCATTCTTCCGTGAATTCTGATTTCAAATTGCTCACGTGATTTTTTGTTAACGTGTGGCGATTTAATAACAGTATAGCTTTTGATTTTAGTTGGCATTGGAATTGGCCCTCTAATCTCTGCACCTGTACGTTTAACTGCATCTACGATGGCAGCAACTGATCTGTCTAACACTCTGTGATCGTAAGCTTTAAGCTTTAATCTAATTTTTTCCATATTTTACCTTTAAAAGAACTCGTTAGCATGGCAACGCCAAGGTGCCTAAACACAGGGTTTAACCCTCTAACATAAATTTAGGAACGCGAATTATACCCAAACTTTCTAATACCTGCAATGCTTTTTAGTCTAAAAGTGTTACAATACTTAAAAATATTTCCTTTTAATAAGGAATAATACAAAGGACTTACTGTGAAATTACTTGATTATTATCATGACTTGCGTCCTCAAAATGAGTATTTTGTGCCAAGAAAGTGTATGATTCCCCAAAATATTGACATTAATCTCTTTGGTGTACGAGGTGCGGGGAAAAGTGCCATAGCCCTAGACTACATAGAAGAGAGTGAAGAAGAACAAACCTTATATATAGACTTTGATGAACCTAAGTTACTTTTTGAGGGTCTCACACTGCTTGAATTGCAACATTATATTGATACCCAGCTCATCACCCTGCTTATCTTAGACCATTACTATGAAGCCTACTTGCCCTCTTTCCCCAATGTGGAACAACTCATCGTCATTACACGTAAACCTTTAAAAGACACATTTATTACAGCCCTTGAACTTTTCCCTCTAGATTATGAAGAGTTTTTGGCTTTTGAGAGTGCCAATATGAAAAACCGAAGCTTTAAACACTTCTTGCGCTCAGGTACCTTGCCTTTGCTTGCACGCTCATCCAAAACCAACACCTTGGAGATGAAAACCTTTTTCTACTCTGCCTTTGAAAGCCAGGAACAAAAACTCTTACTCCTACTTGCCCAACATCATACCAAACACCTCACCACCCACCAAATTTACACTTTTGCCAAAGAGAAATTCAAAGTCTCTAAAGACTGGCTCTACAAAACCATTAAAGACTTTACAGAAGAGCGGCTGCTGCTCTTTATAGATGACCGTTACCAAAAGTCTGGCAAAAAGATGCTTCTTTTTGACTTTGCTTTTGCGAAGTACCTCACCCTGGGGCAACCTTTCATCTTACAGTTTGACACTATGATAGCCCTAGCCCTTATGAAACACCAAATTAACGTGCAAACCTTAGGCATACATGGCTACATTACAGAAAAGAATGAACTCATCATCCCTGCCCCTTTTGAGAGTGAAGAGTCCCTTTGGGTTAAATCACAAAATAAATTTACCCTCTATAAAAAGTACGGCATTAAAAAGGTCACCATTGTCACGGTCACAAACAACTATGAGTATGACATAGAAAAACTACACTTTGAAGCCCTACCTTTTGATGAGTGGTCTGTTATTAATAATGAAGAAGAGTAGGGTCGGTTCACCGACCACATAATAATGATATATGACTTTGGTCGGTAAACCGACCCTACACACAAACATGCTATAAGCAATCTTTCACTATAATTCTCTCGCCTCTTTTTAGACCTGTGCAACGGTATTGAAAGACAATGGGTCAGGATGGGAACATAGCAGCCCACCTTTCTTTGCTGGGTGCCGCAGGTATCTGGAGAGAGGTACTACATATCTAACCAATAATCTAAAACTTCATTTACTTATTGTGAAAAGATAATGCACAAGCAAATGTAACTAGTTACATGAGCCAACTGCTGAAGTTGTCACAGCGACAGCGTAGCTTTGTTGAACTTCGTTCAAAAAGCGTTCTATTAATGTTGAGGGGTGTCCGAGTGGTCGAAGGTGCAGACCTGGAACGTCTGTGTGGGGTAACTCACCGAGGGTTCGAATCCCTTCCCCTCAGCCATACCTATCTTCCAGAAACCTATAAATTTAACCCATTAACTACAAACCCAAGCTTTTTCATAGTATACTAGGTCCATTACATTGGACAAGGTTATTTTATGAAAAAACTCTCTTTATTTCTCTTCGTGTGTGTACTGCTTTCTTTTACAGCTTGTGATAGTCCTTCTTTTTCTAAAGGTGATGTAAAAAGAAAATATTATACAGGTGGAGGGATTCGTTCTGAGTTCATTCCTTCTGACAAAACAGGACAGAATGGTGTCTTGAAGCAGTATGGATACAATGGAAAATTAACCTCTCAAATTAAAATGAGAAATGGTGTTAAAGATGGTATAGAAACATGGTATGATGAAAATGCAAGAGCCATTAGACAAGTGCCTTTCATTAACGGTAGAAAACATGGCATTATGAAAGAGTTGTACCCCAATGGCAATACTATGGCAGCCATACCTTTTCAAAATGGTATAAGACATGGTACAGCACGCCTTTACAACAAAGATGGTTCAGTCTTCCGTACTGTTGAGTTTAGAAAAGGACGTATAGTTCACTAAACATCATGTCTTTTCTCCCTCATTATGTACACATTGTCAACCCAAAACTCAAACATATCTACTTGAGTTTTGATGAGGAGGGGAACCTTGTCATAAAATCTCCCAAAGTCTCTCAAAAACAAATAGAACAACTCCTTCTTAAAAAAGCTTCGTGGATTAACAGTGCGCGTCAAAAACTAAAAGAGAAAAAAGGTAAAGGCTTAGACTTTTCTCAAGCCTGTGAACTCTACTTTTTAGGCCAAGCACATGCACTTACTTTAATGCCTTATGAAAAAAAACGTACAAAACTTACTTTTGATGGTGATTGTTTTTGTCTGTACTACTCTGTGTATGATGAAAAGGTATTTCAAAAAAAGATTGACAGTTTTTACAAAGAAGAAGCACAAAATTACTTGCCTTCACATGTAGACAAATGGTCTCAAACCATGGGCTTATCTTACCAGCACATTACTTTTCGGAAAACCAAAAGACAATGGGGAAGTTGTTCTAGTAGAAACAAGCTAAGCTTCAACACCATGATGATGAAACTTCCCCTAGATGTGATACAATACATCATTATACATGAGATAGCACACATCAAACATAAGCACCACCAAAAAACATTTTGGAAGCTTGTGGAGAACTATCTGCCTAGCTACAAACAAACGGTACAAACACTTAAAGCGTTTAGTACATAAGGATACCTATGGACTTTTATCTACTGGCATTTATGCTCATTATACTCATCGGCTCCGTACTGGTGTATGTCTACTACCTTAAAGAGAAAAAAGAGCAGCTAGACAGTATACGAAGAGGCTTTTGCCCCAAATGCAAGCAAGATAGCATTGAACTAAGTGATCAGCGTTCAGGTGGCTGTTCTGGCCCTAAGCTACTCACCTTTGAATGCCTCTCTTGTGGGTACACAAACTCTTTTGCTGTAGACCCTTCAGAAGGAAGCTGTGGCTCAGGTGGCTGTCGTTAAGCTTAGACGTGATATAACCCTTTAGACTATATAATAAAGGCAAACCTTATGAATTTTGGTACATCCACTTTAGACTTTTCTATCCTTCCTTATGTAGAAGGTGTTAACCCTCCTGTCACCAAACCTAACCCAGCATTTTTAACGGATGTAGGTGAACAAGGCATACGTGATTTATTGGACAGATTTTATATGGCACTCCATGAGGGGCCTATTAAAGATATTTTCCCAGAGAGTAAAGAAGAGATGAAAATTGCCGCACAGTTCTCTGCTGATTTCTTCATACAAATTTGTGCAGGTCCCAAGTACTTTAACCAAAACAGAGGTGCACCTCAAATGAGAGGAAGACATGCGCCTTTTCATATTACACCTAATGCAAGACTACATTGGCTTGTGACTTTTGAAGAGGCATTGGCACCTATTATCGAAGGGAAGGTAACTTCAGAAGAGAATATTCAGAGTTTTTGGAATTATTTGAATGTGTTTTCGCAGTGGATGGTCAATTCTAAGGATTGATGGGACCCATCAATTTTAGGCTTATCTATTAAGTGTTTTAATTGATTTTCTCTTGATTTGAATCTAGTGTGTTGTTTCTCTTGATTCGACATCTAAGATGTTTTGTTTAACTGCCTCTTTGTTTGACTGTGGTGTTGTTTCTCTCTTCATTTTTTTAAAAAACGAAGCAAAAAAGCGTCACTCCTCTCGAATCGCTAATCACTTATTCGGTCGTTCGGAGTGACCTCTCTTTCTAATGATAGCTAGGCTATCGCCAATATTTAGATATTCTCATACGCAAATAATTCCCCAAATCCCAAATCTACAAGGACACTCTATTTACTCCTTGTCATAGGCATACTATACAATCCAGTTTCTAGCGTTAGCTCTTTGCATTTTGTTTTTTTGGGTTCGTTTTCTTATTTGTTGCATCGACAAATAAAAAAAGGAACAAGGAGAAGAACAAAAGCACTATCCGCATAATAGGAAATATCAAAAAACATTACAAACAAAAAACTTCATTATTCAAAGATAATGAAGTTCATAAAGCATTAATCAAATCTTTTGATACGCCTATGACAATAAGGCGTCCCACCCTTTTTAATATAATGATTCTGATGATACTCTTCAGCCGAATAAAAAGGCACCTTAGCAAGTACTTTGGTTGCAACCTTCAACCCTTTCCCCTCAAGTATCTTAATAAGTTTATTCACCGTAGCACGTTCTGTTTTGTTGTTAACAAATACAGCAGAAAGATATTGACTCCCAATGTCTGGACCTTGCCCATCTATTTGCGTAGGATCGTGGATTTCAAAAAAAGTCTTGGCTAAGGTTTCATAAGAGACTTTAGACGGGTCATAAAGTACTTCAACCGTTTCAAGATGTCCTGTCTTTTTACGTATGACATCGTAGTAGCCAGGGTTTTTCATATGGCCACCCATAAAACCAGAAGTGACCTCTTTGACCCCTTTGATTTTTTCTAAATAATACTCAACACCCCAAAAACAGCCTCCTGCGAAATACGCTTTTGCCATCGTAGATGTCGTAGATTTTTTCTTTTTTTGAAAATTGAGAGAGATGGAGTTGACACAATGGCGTACATTTTTAGAAGTTAAACCTTCTCCCTTGAACACATGACCCATGTGCGCGCCACAATTTGCACAAGTGATTTCTGTACGTCTGCCATCTGCATCTAAAGTCTCTTTTATTGCACCAGGGATAGCATCATCAAAACTTGGCCAACCACAGTGGCTGTCAAATTTATCTTTTGAAGTATAGAGTGCTGTCCCACAGACTTTACAGTTGTAAGTACCATCTTCTTTTGTTTTCACGTATTTACCTGAAAAAGCACGTTCAGTGCCTTTGTCTATGAGTACGTGTTGTTCAAACTTTGTAAGCTTGCTGATGTTGCTTTTCCAAGGTTTAAAATCTTGTGTCCCAAATAAAGTCACTGTTGCAAAGAGAAGTATCAAAAATATTTTGTTCATGTTTTACCTTATATTGTTTGCGATACTATATCCAGTGAAACGTGTAATTTTGATGTACTAGTCTCTACTTATCGCGTATTTACCAGAGCCTATGAGAGTGATGACCAACGCAGACATAAGGTAAAACATGGGTACTTCAAGTGCCCAGCTACCATGTGCACCTAAAGTAAAAAATTCCTTCATTTGTGTCAGATAAATAGCCATAGTCATATTGAACACAATAACCCCCGCCCAAATTCTACTTTTCCAACCCAAAATCACAAAAATAGGTGCCAGTATCTCCCCGACATAGACCCCATATGCTAAAACATCCGGTAAACCTTGCGCTTTAAGAAGTCCTTGTATAAATGACACACCATGTAAGGCTTTGTCTATGCCGTGAAAGAGCATCATGCCGCCGAGCATGACACGTAAAAGTAGTTTTCCTAGTTGTGCTGACATCTTCAACCTTTTAAGCTTTTCTGTATCATAACATATTCTAAGGGTAATATTTTCATCTTTACTACAATTTTAAATTTCTAAGTCTTAAGGAATTACTGATGACGGAAACGGAGGAGAAACTCATGGCTGCTGCTGCGATAACAGGAGAGAGAAGTATGCCAAAAAATGGGTACAAGACCCCCGCTGCGACAGGCACACCTACCGCGTTATAAACAAAGGCAAAGAAAAGGTTTTGACGAATGTTTGACATCGTAGCATGGCTTAAGTGTATCGCACGGACAATACCAAGAAGGTCCCCTTTAACCAAGGTCACCCCTGCACTCTCCATCGCCACATCTGTCCCTGTTCCCATTGCGATACCCACATGTGCTTTAGCCAATGCTATTGCATCATTGATCCCATCACCTGCCATAGCTACTATTTTTCCTTCTTCTTGCAGGGCTGTGACGATGTTTGACTTCTCTTCTGGAGAAACATCCGCCTGCACCCTGTCTATATTTAGTTTTTTTGCTACGGCTTGGGCTGTTGTTTCATTGTCTCCGGTAAGCATCACCACTGTTATGCCTTGCTTGTGAAGTTGGGCTATTGCTTCTGGTGTACTCTGCTTAATGGGGTCCATCACCCCTATAAGCCCTGCTGCTCTACCATCAAGGGCTATAAGCATCACGGTTTGCCCCTCTTTACGGTAGACTTCTGCTTTATGAGGCAAATCTCCTGCTACAATGCCTAAACCTTCAAAAAGCTTGGCATTCCCTATGGCTACTTTCATGCCATCCACAACACCTGTCACACCTTGCCCTGTGATGGAGTTAAAATCTTCTATTTTACTAAGGCTTAGTCCTCTCTCTTTTACACCTTCTACAATCGCTTCTGCCAAAGGGTGTTCGCTAGACTGTTCTAGCGTAGCAACTGCTTTTAAAAGTATGTTTTCATCTATACCTTCTTCTACCTCAACCCTAACAAGTTTTGGCTTACCTTCTGTAAGTGTGCCTGTTTTATCGACCACGAGTGTGTCTACTTTTTCTAAGACTTCCAAAGCTTCTGCATTTTTAATGAGCACCCCTACAGATGCCCCTTTACCTGTACCCACCATAATGGACACAGGCGTAGCCAAGCCCAAAGCACAAGGACAGGCAATGATAAGCACAGCCACTGCACTCACGACAGCATAGGCCAAACGAGGATCTGGTCCCCAAATATACCACCCTATAAAGGCCAATCCTGATATAAGTACTACAATAGGTACAAAATATCCAGAGACGACATCTGCTAGTTTTTGGATGGGAGCACGTGAACGTTGAGCATGGGCTACCATATCTACGATTTGTGAAAGCAGTGTGTCTGCCCCTACTTTTTCAGCCTTTACGAGCAAAGAACCGGTACTGTTGACCGTCGCAGCAATGACCTTCTCTCCTGCATGTTTTGCTACAGCAACAGGCTCACCTGTGACCATAGACTCATCTATGTTACTCTCTCCTTCTGTCACCACTCCATCTACAGGTATCTTATCTCCTGGACGAATACGTAAAATGTCTCCCACCTGCACTTCTTCTAAAGGAAGGTCTTCCTCTCTACCATCCTCGTGTACAATACGCGCAGTGTTGGGAGCTAAACCTAAGAGCATTTGTATGGCGCTGTTGGTTTGAGAACGTGCGCGGAGTTCGAGTACTTGTCCTAAAAGTACAAGCGTAATAATGACTGCAGCTGCTTCAAAATAGACATCGACCAATCCTTCCCCTATAGGTGTTTGCATTTGCATATCTGGAGGGAAGATATGAGGGAAAAAGAGTGCCACCAGACTATAGAGGTATGAGGCACCTACCCCAAGGGAAATAAGTGTAAACATATTGAGGTTCCATGTTTTTACTGAGTTGTAGCCACGTACAAAAAATGGCCATCCACCCCAAACTACTACGGGGCTAGCAAGTACAAACATGATCCACTGCAGTAAAGACATGCCTAACCATGAAGGAAGAAGTGAGGGCATCAAGTCAGCTGTCATCGCTAAAACAAACACAGGAAAAGCCAAAATGGCACTCACTTTAAAACGCTTAGCCATGTCTAGTAGCTCTTCATCCTCTCCTTGCACGTCTCCCAGATTCATTGGCTCTAGTGCCATCCCACATTTAGGACAAGTGCCTGGGCCTTTTTGTTGGACTTCTGGGTGCATAGGACAAGTGTAGACGGTAGAAGACCCTGTATCAACACTTTGTGACTTAGGAGAAGTATGAGGTGCATGAGAATTTTTCACTGGCTTAAGCATATTGTTTCCTTTATCTATGGATATAGGCTTATGATAGTTATTTACTGTGCATACCCTGTGTAGAGTCTAGTACTATACTTACTTTTGCACAGCAAAAAAGAAATACCTAAAAGTCAAGGAGGTTAAAACTTGAACCCTTTTAAAAAGCCTCCTACAGCTTTTCCTACATCTTCACCCAAGACTTTGTCAAGGTTCTTCTGGATCTTCTCTCCCGTTTTCCCTTGCATTAAAGAAGAAGGATCAAGAAGTACTTTAGGATGATCCACACTCCCTACTATTTTACCCGTAAAAATGTATTTGTCATAGACAAACTTAAATTTGGCACTATGGCTATTTTTTCTTTTATCAAGTAACCCTTCTGTAATGTCAATACTTGAATGTGAACCTTTTGCATGTAAAGCATAGGTTGTCACATCACCCTTAATGTCTGCATGTAAGGTCGTTGCAGTGTAAATAATACGTGCAGGGTCTTTACCTATAAGTTTTTTTATCGTGTTGGTACTAGAAGAGGCTTGTAACTGGAAATCTTTGATATCTGCGTCAAGTTTCCCTACTCTACTGTCTAAGTTGTAAGTCATTACCCCTTTGGCTTTGCCCTTGACAAACTTTTTTTGCCCCAAGAGTTTTAGTACCTTTTCAACAGGAAGTGCGCTAAAAGTACTTTTAAACGCTTTGTCTTTAAGTGTAAAGTTGACAATCCCACCCAAAGATGTACTTTTTCCTTTGAGTGTTAAGACTTTGTTGTAGTCCACTTCACCTTCTACATTTAGAGGTCCATAAAGCTTTTTACCTATGCGCTTAGACAAGGCTTCTAACTTTGGTATGTAAAGCACGTAAGGGCTTGTCATCTGTTGTTTCTCTATGTCAATGTTTACATCTACTAAAGACAAGTTTCCCACCCTTGCTTTAATCTTTGCCGTTAAGTGTAACTTCTTCTTTTCAACTTCTATCTGTCCTTTTGCTTCAAGTGGGCCTCTTAGTTGATTGTCTGTAACAAAGCCAAGATCTTTTAGAAAAAGTACATATGCTGTTGACAGAGTCTCTTTTTCTAGGTTTGCAGATGCTTTTTTCAAGTCTAGAGAGAAAAGGTTAGATCTTAACTTAGCAAAAAAGTTTAGCTTCTCACCTTTAAGCTTTCCTTCTATCTTAGCGTCTACATAAGTTCTTTTTGGCAAAGAGACCTTATAACGTTTTTTCACAAGCGCCCTGTCAAAAAGACTCTTATGTAAGACGATCTTTCCATAGCCCTCTGCAGACTTTTCCCCAATGTTTGGCATCTTAATGTCTATATCTACTTTTCCTTTTGCCAAAGGTGCTTGTCCAGCCAAGGCCAATACTTCTAAGAGAGAAACACCCATCATCTTCATTTCAAGTGCTTTGATTTGCTCCTCTTTAATGTGTGCCTTATACTGTACTTTGGCATCTAAGACTGTACCTTTACCCTCTACTTTTACATCTTCTACTTTGCCAGAGAAGTGTCCCTGGACGTCTGCTTGTCTTAAAACCATACTTTCATAGTGAAAATCTTTGGCTTTAAAGCTGTAATTCCCATCAAATGATTGGGCCCATAGTTCATAAGCGCTCTCCACTTCAACCCTAGCTTGTTTGTTGAGTGAAGCAGCTACACTCAATGTTCCCGTATCTAAGGTAAATGTTTCTAGCGTCACAGGCATTTTTAAAGTCTCTTGTAACTTCTCTTGCACCATAGGTTTTAAAAGCGCAGAGCCACTTGGGCTAAAAAGAAAGGAAAATGTACCTAGAACTATAAGAAGGAGTAAGATGAGTGTAAATATTAATTTTTTCATAAAAAGAGTATACAACACAAAGCTAAGAAAGTCTTAGCTTTGTCTTTGTCTTAAACAAAAAGTAAAAAGACAAAAACGATAAAAAGGATAAAGTGTAAAAAGCCTTCTAAGACATTGGTTTCACCATCATTAAAGTTCACCATACTCACCAAGATGGTTAAAATAATCATGGCCCCTTGCAGAGGCGTTAGAGATAGATTTAAGTCCATACCCATATACCATGAAACAACGATAACCGCAGGGATGGTCAACAATACCGTAGCCAGTGAAGCACCCAAAGCAATGTTAATCACCGTTTGCATACGATTGTCTACTGCCGCTTTCACTGCAGTTATCAGTTCAGGTGCAGCAGAAATAACGGCTACCCCAACGGCACCAATGACAAGTGGCAAACCGTAACTTTCCAAAGTATTTCCCATAAAGAGAGAAAGTATCTCTGCCAAAGCCCCAATAACGACAATAGACAACACGAGGTTAACCCCATGATACCAAGCATTAATCTCAGGGTGTGAGCTATCTGCCTTTTTTTCACTATGATCCTTGCCTATGTGCTCAAAAAAGTATTTGTGAGAAGTGAGTTGTATACGCGTAAAGACAATGTAAAGCAGGGTAAAACTCACCACGTTGAACATCATAAACATGCTATGGTGTTCTGCGTCGATGAAGTGTGGCAAAATCATGGCAATCCCTATGGCCACAAGCAACATGGAGAGATAAGAGTTTGAAGAGTCAACATTGTAGGGTTGCTCCCCATACTTGATGCCCCCAATAATCGCAGCAAGACCCAAGAGCCCATTAATGTCTAACATAATGGCAGAGTAGATGGTGTCACGCGCAAGTGTAGGGCTGTCTGCATGCATCATCATAATCACAATAATCACTATCTCCACCACCACAGCAGAAATGGTTAAGATGAGTGTGCCGTAAGGTTCACCAAACTTCTCTGCCAACTTCTCGGCATGGTGCGCCACAGAAATTGCAGAGTAAATAATGACTGCAAATAAAATACCCAAACCAAGAAGGTTCCCTAAAGTACTGCCCACCAAAGTATGCTCAAAATAACTGATGACAAAATAGGCGAATATGGCCAGAAAGAGACTGTACTCTTTTGAAAATTGTTTAAGTATGTTCATTATTTTAAAATGTCTTTATAGGTTTTGTCTGCATTGAGTTTGAGTTTTCCCTCTACATTTTTTAGACGTCTGTCATCTTTTTTAAAGGCTTTTCCCAAACGTTTAATAATCTTATCTTGATGTTTTTCTTTCACAATGTCATGGTTTTTGAAAAACTTCTTTAAGCCTATCCACTTTTTACTTTTTACAACTTCCTCAACTATCTCTTCAGATGCCTGTGCTTCTACCACTTCAATAATCTCTTCAACTTCAGGGTTTTTTTGTTCTAATTGACGTACATAGAGTGAACGCATCTCATGAAAAGCTTCTTTTAAAAGGTCAATTTCGCCTTTAAGCGTAGTGGAGATTTGTTTGTTTGATTTTTTTAGATCTTTCACTGTACCTTTCAGTACAGCAATGGTTTCATCTTTGGCACCTAAAAGTGCCTGATACTCTTTTAACGCTGGGGTTTGCGCTTTAGGTGCTGCTGCTTTTTTAACTGTGGGACTTGGCGCTTGGGTCACATTTGCTTTACTTTCATTTTTGTCAACCACAATGTAAAGTTTACCTTCTACATCTTTGGCTGTCAATATACCACGTTTGATTTTTGCATAGACTGCCTGACGTGAGATGCCAAGTTCTTTGGCATACTCAGCAGGTTTCATCAATTTTTCCATTCTTTGTCCCTGTTTACAGTTTTGTTTTATACTTTACAATAGTGTAACATAAGTTTTATGAAAGGTTGACAGAAGGTTTGTAGTGCTAAGCGTGTAAGTAGTCAGAGGTAAAGTTAGTAACTTTACTTCTGTGTCCCGTCTAAAACAGGGACAAAAAGACATTGTTCAATGCTCTCTGAAGTGATACGTCCATTTTTTTTGTAATAACGTGTGATGATATGATAATTTTCAGCCTGTTCTACCGGTGCCACGAGTATGCCACCTTCAGCCAATTGTTCAAAGAGTACTTCTGGTACCTCTTTTGCTGTAGCCGAAAATAAGATACGTTCAAAAGGTGCATACTGCTTCCATCCACGTTGACCATCGTCAAAACGGGTAAAAATATTATTCATTTCTAGGGTAGAGAAACGGGTTTTTGCCTCTTTGAGTAGCTCATCGATACGTTCGATGGTAAAAACACGACGGCAGATTTTGGAAAGGATGGCAGCTTGATAGCCAGACCCACAGCCCACTTCAAGTACAGAGTC
This sequence comes from Campylobacterales bacterium, assembly GCA_963583215.1. Lineage (GTDB taxonomy): Bacteria > Campylobacterota > Campylobacteria > Campylobacterales > Sulfurovaceae > Sulfurovum. Next base: position 34,598 of record CAUZVG010000002.1, read on the forward strand.
TACGCCTGCTAGCTCAAGGTGCTGCGTCATTTTAGCGACCGTTAAAGGAGAAGAAATCCATTGGCTCGCAGCCAAAGGAAGCGCATCGAGATTGTACGCCAAGTGTTTAAACTGTGTTGGTACAAATGTCTCTCTGTCTACAGCCAACAAGGCCTCTTTAACGTGGGCATCTAAGGCAAAGTGTTTTTCTATCTCTAACACAAGGTTTTGTCTTTGTCTTGCTTTAATCATTCTTTTCTATCCCCGTCTAATTCGTGATGTAAGTCTATCTAAATCTTAGTTAAATAGGCTTTTGAACTTGTCCCAAAGACCTGGCTCTTCAATGCCCTTGTCTTTATTGTCCATCTGCGTAAAGCCTTCGCACCCTGTTTCACTACCAAAAGCACAAGCTCTTTTGTAAAAACTTTTCTCTTTTTCTCTGCTTTTTTCTACACCAAACCCACCTCTATAAATGATGGCTACAGAGTAACAAGCATCTGAGCTATTTAAATCACACGCTTGCTCATAATACTCACGTGAAAGTGTATCGTTAGGGCGAATATCATGTCCATCTCTATAAATGGTACCTAAGCCCTCACAAGCATCTACAATTTTACGTTTACAAGAAGTTTCAAGGTAAGGTCTAGCCGCACCGTAATGCTTTTCTTCGTAGTAGTTGACCCCCATGGTATCACAGGCTTTGGCCACAGAATATTTACAAGATTTACGCAAATACTCTAGCCCTAAAGTTTTCTTCTCTTGGTCTTCCGCATTTTCACCTGTAGTGAGTGCCACTCCTGCAGTATAACAACTCTCTCCATTGCCATTTTCACAGGCTTCTATTTGTGTTTCTAGCTCTGTGGCATTCAATACCAAAGTACTTAGGCATACAGCCAAAATTAATTTCATTTCCATCATTCTCTCATTTTCTTATTATTATAGCGATTTCAAGGCAAAGCTTTTCCATCTTACGCGAACGCTAAGTTTCCTTCAGCAGGAAGCTCTCGCAACGTATTGCTCTAAGATTTACGCATCCATTATAATGTAACGGCGCATCTTTTTTATCTCTCGGAAGTCTATAGTAGC
>CAUZVG010000003.1:0-34729 GCA_963583215.1 Campylobacterales bacterium
TGCAGGGATGGGGAGTAAGTTAAGTACGCCTAAGTTTACTGAGATGAGTGCGGTAAAAAAGAAAAGTGCTAAGATTCCGGCGGAGGAAGCTTGTGCCGTGACATCTACAATGGTAATGATACCTCCAAGTTTGTCAGCACCTACCACACCTGTGATGAGTTTTTGCACCGATTGCACGATGAGCAGAGAAGCTTTTTTTGTCTCTTCCCAAGCATAGTCCAAACCATCCACGAATCCAAAGTGTACTGTGGTCTGTTTTCCTGAAGGTGTAATGCCAATAATACGTCTTGTTATAGGCTCCCCAAAGATATTTTTGTCTTCAATGACTTTTGGCTTAAGTTCTAAAGTCACTAGGTTATTTTCACGTTCAACAATAAGTGTGAGTGCCCCTTGACTCTTATTGATTTGTTCACCAATATTTTCCCAATACTTTAGGTTTACACCGTTGATTTGCATGAGTTTGTCATCTTTTTGCAGTCCTGCCTTCGCAGCAGGGGACTCTAGAGTCACTTTTCCTACATAAGGTAGAAGTTTAGGTACACCAATATTTGCTATAGCAAAGTAGAGTAAAAATGCCAAAAGAAAGTTTGCAAAAGGACCTGCAAGTAAAATGACAATACGTTGCCAAGGTCTCTTTGCATTATAAGAGTCTTCATCGTAAGAGACATTAGAGGGATCAGTATCGTCTTGGCCTTTCATTTTAACGTAGCCACCAAGAGGTATGGCAGAGATGGACCATTGGGTTTTTCCAATGGTGCGTGAGTAGAGTTTTTTTCCAAAACCGATGCTAAAAACATCTACTTGTACACCAAAATAACGTGCAGCAGTAAAGTGACCTAACTCGTGAAAGAAGATAAGTACAGATAAAACGAGGATTGCGACTAAGATACCCATGGAATTCCTAAATGTTAATATGAAGAATTATAGCCAAGTGTTGTAAATAATTAAAAGGTTAATGGCTTTTTTTGATAAAATAAAGATATAAACGTAAGAATGGGAAAAAAGAAAAACTATGAATGAGACAAATAAAGAATATAAAGAAGAAGAACTGCTAGATGATTACTTTGGAAAAGAAGATCAAGCAGAAAAAAATGAAACTGAACCTAATATGACAGAAAGTGAAATGAGTATTGAAAGTGAAGAGAGTATGGAAGATTTAGATGTCTACCAAGATAACTTTCCTAAAGAGAAGAAAATAAAACAACATAGACGAGCACTCAAAATGGTTTCAGAAGCTAAGGTCTTTGTCTCTGAGGCTGATGAGCATATACAGTCGAGTAAACTCTTACTTGAGTCTGACCTAGATGCATATGTTATAGCGAAGCAAGCCTTGTATGATAATGGACTTAAAGCTTGTATTGATGGGCTTAAAAAGGTCGGTGCCACTGTTTCACCTTATATGGTTAAAGCAGAGAAATGTATAGCTTGTAATGATCAGAATGTTATAAAAACAATGCATATAAAGGGTGTTTCACGTTCTAAGTTTGCAAGTTTTCTTTTTGCTCTACTCTTTGGACTTATGGCTGCAATGGGCTTTGTTTATATGGCAACAAAAGCCTTAGGAATGTCAGAAGAGAATACCCATCATACTATAGGTGAAAATTTTGAACATATCATGACATGGTTTTCGACTTTGATTGGGTTGGAGAGCATGCCTATGGGTATAGCTGTATATTTGACTTCTGTAGGACTTGTTACCTATGTGGTCTATCTTTTACGTACCTTGTATAAATCTAACTCAAATTTACATTTTGCAGCAAAACAACTTGCTGAAGCAGAATTTTTTAATGAAATTCAACAAGACGAAAAAAACAAAATAGACCAAATCGACATGCATGTAAAAGAGAGTATTGCTTTGTTTGAAAAATATGTTGTCTTTTGTAATGAACAGCAAGGGAGATTACAAAGAATTTTGTATGTAGAAGGTGAGAAAAAAGATTTTTCTGAGTACAATATACGTTCCACACGTGAGATACAAAGAACAGAAATGTTAGTTGAACACATTTTGGAGTTACTTTCAGAGCCTGTTGCTAGTGAGAGTCAGCTTTCACAAAAGTCTGTACATCTTTTATTGAGTGCAAGTGAGCATCTAGACAAAGTGATAGAGAGACTCTATAGAGTTAGAAGAGACGACACGCCTAGAGCTTAGTTAAAGGTGTGCAATGGCACACACTACAATAGATTTACAACAAATACCCTTCGCTCACATACCACAGCATAGGTACGCAATAGCATACCAAACCCCAAGCCAAACATAAACATACAATGTCATATCTTTAAGGTCTGCAATGGCACACCCTACAATAGATTGGCAACAATAATCTTCGCTTACATACACACATGTAGGTGCGCAATTGAGCAGCGAATGTGCACAGAAAATACCAATACAGCATTAACAATACAATGGTACAAGTCTTATAGGTTTAAAATATTGGAGAAAAGAGAGATAGAAAAATTGGAAGATATATGACCTGAATGAAGGTCCAAGAAAGAGAAACACGCTCCCCAAAGGAGAGTGTGTTTAAAGTTTTAATCTGTTGATTAAAACTTGTAAGTTGCGATAAGCTCAAGAGCATCTACATTTTCTGTAGTACCGTAATTTGTGTTAGTATAGATTGCATCTACAGATACACAGTTAGTGATATCGTATCCTAAGATAACATCATATTCTTCACCACTCTCATCATTGATAAGACCTGCAAATGACTCATATTCATAGTATGCGTATGATGCAGTTGCTCTAACATCCCATAAAGTTGTTGAAGCTTGAACTTTGAAGTTGTCACCTATAGATTGGCTTGTATTTGAATTCCATGAAGATGTGTAAAGATTGTCAAGTGCACCAACAAAACCAACTGTACGGTCTGAAACATTTACATAAGCAGCCATTAATTCAACTGAATCAAGTGTAGCAGTCGCTTTAACACCAAATGCATCTGAAGAAGACTCACCTGCAAGGTTTGCAAAGTCATAGTCTGTATTTACGTACATTGCATCAACAGCAAATGAACCAAAGTTATAACCTGCATCTACATATACTTGTGTGTAAAGTAATGCATCAATGTTGTAGTACCAAACGCTTGCACTTAGTGCATCATTTTTGTACCCAGCACTTACAGTCCAGTTATCACCGTTATCAGCAAATACATCTTCTGATAAGTTTAACCAGTTGTCACCAAAGTTGTTAATTCTCCACTCTTCTACGTAAGAAGCGATAAATGTAACATTTTCAATTGAAGTGTTCACCATTGTGTATGCTTCAAATGAACCTGGTGCTAATAACCAGTCAAATCCACTTAACATAGGTGTATTTAAAAGTTGACGACCAAGTACAAATGTAGTGTCACCAAAAGTTGCTGTGATGTTTGCTACGTTAATGAATGCACCAGCACCTCTGTAGTCAAGACCATAACCAGACTCAAATCCACCAAGGTCACTGTGTCCGTTCATTGTGTTCATGTAACCTACAGCTGAAAAGTTTGCTGAGATACCGTCATAGATTTTGTGTGAGACATCTAAAGTTACAGCTAAACCAAGATCAGAACTGTCTGCTTCAAACATACTTCTTCTATTAGTAAAGTTGTCTCTAGGAGAAAAACCTGCATTGTTTGTAAAGTAGTAAGCTTGTGCTTTACCGTTAATTGTTGTGTCTGCATTACATGCAGCAGCTTCTACTACTGGTTCTACTGGAGCTATATCTCCCCCTGCGAATGCTGCGCTCATTGCGAAAGCAGCTACTAAACTTAATTTTGTAATTTTCATTTGTCATCCTTGTTTTTAAATGTAAAAGAATATTAACACAAAGTTAATGAATAATTAATAAAAGAAGTGATTAAATTTTAATCAATTTAAAAAACATTAGTTTAGGGAAGTCTTTTTAAAGAAGTCTCTTACATACTCAAAGCCTGAATAGAGTGTGAGTGCTACGGCTATCCAGAGTAGTAAAGTGGCACCTGGCCACTTCATGAGTAAAAAGCCAATGGCGACCATTTGTACCACTGTTTTTACTTTACCCATCCAAGAAGCGGCTATGTCTATGCCTTCGGCCACAGCTGAAACACGAAGTCCCGTAATGAAAAGTTCTCTCGTAATAATGAGAAAAATCGCCCAAGGTGAAGCGGAGCCTATCATCATAAGACCTAAGAAGGCTGCTAGTGTTAACATTTTGTCTGCTAGGGGGTCTAAGATTTTACCTATGGTGGTGACTTGGTTAAAGGTACGGGCAACATAGCCGTCAAAAAAGTCAGTGGCTGAAGCGAGGACAAAGATGAAGGCTGCAATGTAGTTGAGCCATGAGGGGTGTATGCCTTCAAAGATGGCTGAATCTTGGTTAACTAAAAAAAGGAATAGTATGGGTGCTAGGAGGAGACGGATGAAGGCTAAGATGTTAGGGATATTATAGAGATTATTCTTTTTCATCGGCTTAAATCCTTCTTTTTTATAGATTTGTTAATGTTTTCTTTGACTGCCTCAATAGGTTGACTGTGGTGTTGTTTCTCTTCTTACTTTTCTAGAAAAGTAAGCAAAAGTCGTTGTGGCTCTCGAATCGCTGCGCTTTCAAGGGAGTTCGCCACAACAGGGAGCGCTGTCGCTGATTGATGGGGCGCTTCGCTTGTGTGGTTATTGACTATTTTTTTACGCGTAGGTCGGGGTACCCTTACCCCGACAAAACTCAAAACTTACTAACGGAAGGTTGTTCCACCGTCTACTACTAGAGTTTGTCCTGTGATCCATGATGCTTCTTCTGTACAGAGGAAGTAGACTGAACCTGCGAGGTCATCTGGTCTTCCCATTCTACTAAGTGCAGAACGTTTTACAGTTTCTGCTTTCACTTCTTCATAGTTCGTGAAGGCTTTGAGTGCATCTGTTTCTATGGGACCACCAGATACAGCATTTACACGTATGCCCATCTCGCCTAGTTCAACAGCAGCGTAACGGCTCATGGCTTCAACAGCTGCTTTATTTGTAGCATGTCCTGCATAGTTGCCTATGTAGATAAGGTTACCAGTAGAACTTAGTGTCACAATGGCACCACCACCTACTTTTTCCATACGTACCGCAGCTTCTTGTGAGCCACGTACAAATGCACCTACAGTTGCTGTGTAAATATTTTGTAAACCTTTTTTAGGTCTAAGTTTCATAAATTTACCGTAACCACCAATCACAGAGCGACCGTAAATCATGGCATTGGAGACAAAGAAGTCTACTCTGTCAAAGTCTTCATCAATGGCAGCAAAAAGAGGTTTAAATTCATCAAGCTCTAAAATGTTAAGAGGGTAAGCTTTTGCTTTGATGCCATACTTACTTTCCAAATCTGCAGCAATTTCTTTGGCTATCTCTTCGTTAGAATTATACGTAAAAGCAATGTTTACACCATTTTGTGCAAACTTTTCTGCGACTGCTTTACCTATACCTTTTGTAGCACCAGTAATTACCAGTGTTTTACCTTGCATATTTGACATTTTACATTCCTACTATTTTATATTTTTTCATCACTTCTTCGATGGCTTTCATATTCTCTTTAGACGGTGGTACCAGTGGTAGTCTATACTCTAAAGTATCTATAAGCCCTGCAATGTACATGGCAGCTTTTATAGGAATAGGGTTAGACTCACAAAACATGATTTTGTTTAAAGCATACAAATCATCGTTGATGGCTTTTGATTTTGCAAAGTCACCTTCAAGTGCTGCGTGGGCTAAGTCTGCTTTCATATCGGGGAGAAGGTTGGATGTCACAGAAGTGATACCTTTTCCTCCATTTGCCAAGATAGGGTAATCGATGGCATCATCACCTGAAAAAACATACAAGTCTGGTCTTCTAGACAAAAGTTCTACAGTTCTTTCAATAGAGCCCGTGGCTTCTTTGATACCAAAAATGTTTTCAACATCATCAAAAAGTCTAATGACAGTATCTGCTGAAATGTCTACACCGGTACGTCCAGGTACATTGTAAAGCATAAAAGGCACTTCAACTGAAGTTGCAATGGCTTTGTAGTGTTGGTAGAGACCTTCTTGGCTTGGTTTGTTGTAGTAAGGACTTACTGAGAAGATGGCATCTACACCAGCTGCTTCTGCATGTTTAGCAATGTCTATGGCTTCATGTGTTGCATTTGAACCGGCACCTGCAAGTACTTTTGTACCTGTGGCTTTACAGACTTCAACAGCAATCTCAACACACCTTTTGTGCTCATCGTGGCTAAGTGTTGCTGACTCACCTGTGGTTCCTACCGGACAGACTGCATCAATGCCATTGTTGATTTGTCTTTGGATGAGTGCCGCAAAACTTGCCTCATCTAAAGTACCGTTTTTGAAAGGTGTAATGAGTGCAGTACTTGCACCTGTAATATAATTATTCATTGTGTCTATCCTAATTCTTTTTCAGTATGACTGTGGTTGAAAAGTTATGGTCAAAATACTTTTTGGCTGTGTCCTGAATATCTTTGAGTGTAATTTTATCTAATTTCTCTTCATATTCAAGTAAAGGATCAATATTTCCTTTTACATACGCATCTCCGTAGAGTCCTGCGACGGAAGATGAACTCTCTAAAGAGTAGATGAACTCTGCTTTTGTGTTGATTTTTACCTTGTCTAGTTCTGCTTGTGTCACTGCGCCATCTTTGAGTTTATCAAGTTGGAGAAGGATCTCTTTTTCTAACGTTTCTAGTGAAGCACCTGGTGCACACATTGCCATGATAAGAAAGACACCTGGGTCTGTGAGTTCCATGTTATAACCATAGACTTGGTTAGCCAATTTTTTCTCATTGATCAGCGTTTTTTCAAACCAAGAACTCTTACCCTCAGAGAGAATGTGTGCAATAGCAGAAAGTGCTACCTGGTCGTCATGCTCAAAGTTTGGTATAGAATAAGTGATGGCAAGTGTATCTACACGGTTTGAGTCTTTGTGAAGTATGGCACGTTTTGACCCATCTACTTTAGGTTCTACGGCAATGACTTTTGGAATCTCTTGTTCATTTTTGATCTTGCCAAAGTGTTTTTCTGCTTCTTTAAAGACTGTATCTACTTTAATGTCACCTGCAACCACCAAAATGGCATTGCTCGGTTGATAATAACGTTTATAAAAGGTACGAATATCTTCTATCTCCCATGTTAAAATATCTTCCATAAAGCCAATAGGTAACCAGTGGTATGGGTGGTAGGTAAAGTGGGTATTAAACACTCTAAAGTATAAGTAACCCATAGGGTTGTTGTCTGTTCTTAAACGACGCTCTTCGGCAACAACATCACGCTCTTTTTGAAACTCTTCATCTGTAAGCTTTAAGTTATGCATAAGTTCAGCAAACAAGTCTAGTGTCATGTCTAAGTTTTTAGATGCTGTTTTAATGAAGTAGTGTGTTTTGTCAAAACCAGTTGAAGCATTGTTCACACCACCACGACTTTTTACAATAGTGTCAAATTCACCCTCTTTAAGTTTGTCTGTTGACTTAAAAGAGAGGTGTTCAAGCATGTGTGCCATACCACTTTTTCCCATGACTTCATTACGGCTTCCTACTTTGTAATAAATGTCTGAAGTAATCACTTCAGAGTCATTGTCCATAGGTATAACAACAATTTGCATGCCATTGTCGAGGGTTTTTGTAAAGTGCTGTGGTAGTGAGTTTGCCATTAATGCTCCTGATAATATCAATCCTAAAATTGATGTTTTAAAAATTTGTTTACTAAAAAATGTTTTTAATTTCATTGAATCTTCTCCGTAGGGTGTGCAATGGCACACCAAATTATTTCCAGTCTGCCCCAATAGCTTCAGAGATGTGACTATATCCATCTTGGTTTAAGCGTTCTATGATTCCTTCGTTAATCTCTTTAATGAGTGCAGGGCCTTTGTAAATGAGCATAGAGTAGACTTGGACAAGTGAAGCGCCGGCTTTTATACGTCTATACGCTTCATCCGCAGAGTCAATACCACCGACTGAGATCAGTAAAGTTTTACCATACAGTTCTTTTCCTATGGCTCTGAAGAGTTCATAAGATTTCTCTGTAAGAAGGGCACCTGAAATACCTCCAAAATCTTTGGCATGTTCTGTTAAAGAGTAGTCAATGGTAGTGTTGGTTGCAATGATACCTGCTGCCCCTGCTTCGACTGCAGTTTTACAAAGAGTAATAGCTTCTTCATGTTCCATGTCTGGCGCAATTTTAAGAAGTATAGGTTGAGATGTAATCTTTTTACCCATGGCAAAAATGGCTTTAATGAAGTTCTCATTTTGCAAATCTCTCAGTCCTGGTGTGTTAGGTGAAGAGATGTTAATAACGATGTAGTCACCATAGTCTTTAAACGCTTTAAAAAGAAGTTCATAATCATCTAAAGCATCTTTTTCGGAAGTGAGTTTATTTTTACCAATGTTAATGCCTAGTGGGTAGTCAAAAAAGTAGAGCTTTTTTAAACGCTGTAGCATGTAGTAACTACCTTTGTTGTTGAAACCCATAGCATTTTGAATGGAGTTGTCTTCTACCAATCTAAAAAGTCTTGGTTTAGGGTTCCCAGCTTGCGGTTGAGGTGTGACGGTACCAATCTCTGTAAAGCCAAAACCTAAGGTAGGCATGGCAGAGATATATTGACCATTTTTGTCAAAGCCAGCACCTAAGCCTACAGGGTTTTTAAAAGTACGTCCAAAGATTTTTTGTTCAAGTTTTTTGTCACTAACAAAGTACTGTTTAGTCAATAGACGTAAAAGTACAGGAAAATGTGCAGAAGTTCTAAGACCTAAAGAGGCAAAAGTATGTGCCGTTTCTGGCTCGAATTTAAAAAGAATTTTTTTGAGGGTTTGGTAAGAAAAAAAGGACAATACAATCTCCGTAATAAAGTATCAGATTATATCCAATTATCAATAAAAGTAGTGAAGCCCTAGAGAAAAGCCACTCATGTAGTCTAGAGGTTCTAAGTCTGGAACATCATAATAGTGGTAAGAGATGTCCATATCTATGTTGTCAGTGATGTAAAATAAAAAGCCAAAACTCCCACCATAGGTAATGCTTCCGTCTCCGTCAAATACTGCGTCCTCGTAAGAGTAATCTGCAACATCATAAAAGATATACCCAACATTTAGACCTAAGTATGGTCTCACTTCTGGGTAACCAAACATGGAGTCCATGAGGATCTTATCCATCTCGATGGAAAAAGTTGTGAAGTCGCTGTTACCTTGTAAGGTAAACATGGTTCGCCACTCTGTACTCTGTTTTCCATAACGCAGTCCAAAACTCTCTTTTGAGTCTAGTTTGTCAAATGGGTCATCAAGGTTGATTTCGTCACTTGAAGCGCTGATCCCAAAAAATGGAAACTCTTCTAGTGCGCTTGCATGGGAAAATGATGTAAAAATAAGTGTAAATAGTAAAAGAAATCTTGTCATGTAAGCCTCATTAAATAGTTCTGACCTTGTGATGTAGAGTTTATCTTTATTTGCTTTAAAAGTTAATGTATGGAGATAAAATTTTTATGTGTGGGTTGATGATGTTTAGTGAATTTCCTTGTTTCTTGGCTGTGGTGATGTTTCTCTCTTTACTTTTCTAGAAAAGTAAAACAAAAGTCGTCTCTATTCTCGAATCGCTTTGCTTATAAGGTCGTTCACAGAGACAGGGCACGCATTCGCGTGATTGATGGTAGAGCGTAAAGACGCGTAATTCTGATGTTACGCTTTTTCCCAGAGTGTGCCTTCTGGACTATCCATAATAGAAATTCCTAATGCACTTATTTCATCTCTAATAGCATCTGAACGTGCGAAGTCTTTGGCTTGTTTGGCTTCGGTGCGTTTGCTGATGAGTGCTTCTATTTGTTTTTTTAGGGTTTCGTCTACACCTATTTGGAAGTAGGAAAAAGGCTCTTTTCCTCCAAATCCTAAAAGTTCGTCTATAAATGCTATGTTTGCTAAAGTCTCTTTTTTGAGTCCCTTGTCTTTTGGGTTGGCATCAAGTGCATCGTTTGTTAATCCTATGAGTTCATCAATGAGTGCTAGGGCTATGGAAATGTTTAAGTCATCTCCCATGGCAGCTAAGAGAGATTTTTTAAAGTTTTTGTTTGCAGTTGATGCTTTACCTAGTGAGACACGTTTTTTGAGTCTGTAGAGTTTGTCTAGTCTTTTTTTAGACTTTTGTAAGTCTTCTTCTGAAAAGTTAAAGTCGTTTCTATAGTGTACAGAGTTTAAGTAATAACGTAAGACTTCCCCATCATAAATTTTAAGGGCATCTTTGAGGAAAAAAGAGTTGCCTAAAGACTTAGACATTTTTTCACCGTTAATTTGTACAAAACCATTGTGCATCCAGTACTTGGCAAGTTCATGCCCTGTAGCACAGCGTGATTGTGCTGCTTCATTTTCATGGTGAGGGAAAAGTAAGTCTGCACCTCCTCCATGGATGTCTATACTGTAGTTTTCATCGCCTGTAAAGTGTTTTTCTATCATGGCAGAACACTCAATGTGCCAGCCTGGGCGTCCACGTGAAAATGCAGTATCAAAACAGATGTCATCTTCACCTTTACAGGCTTTCCATAATGCAAAGTCTTTTGGATTACGTTTTTCAGAGGTGTGTGCGACACGGCTTTTATTTTCATCATCCTCTGTGACTTGTCCTGAAATGTTTCCATAGTTTGCATCTTTAGAAGTGTCAAAGTAGACATCTCCCGTAGAAATGACATACGCAATGTCTTTGTTTATGAGGTTTTGTATCATCTCTTCTATGGCTTGAAGGGACTCTGTAGCTTTGGGTTCTATGTTGGCACGTTGTATGCCAAGTGCATCCATTTCTTCTAAGTAACGCGCAATGTAAAAGCTAGTGATCTCTTCCATGCTTTGCCCCGTGGCTTCTACTTTTTTGATGATCTTGTCGTCTATGTCTGTAAAGTTTTTTGCCAAGGTTACTTCATAGCCATGTGCTTGCAAGGTACGGGAGAGTAAGTCAAAGGCAAGTGAAGATCGAGCATGTCCTAAGTGTGCGTCATCATAGACAGTGGGTCCACAGACATAAATGCTGGCTTTGTTGGCTGTGATGGGTTCAAATGGAAGTTTTGCTTTTTGTGCGCTGTCGTAGATATGCATTTTTTTGCCTTGCATTAAATTAGTGTGATTATAGCAAAAGAATTTAAGGTTACTCGTTCAATAGCTCCCGCTGTTGAATTAAATACTCTGATTAGTGTTTTTTGAATTGCCTCTAATTTTAATTGTGGTGATGTTTCTCTCTTTCCTTTTCTAGAAAAGGAAAACAAAAGTCGTCTCTGTTCTCGAATCGCTTTGCTTATAAGGGCGTTCACAGAGACAGGGCACACGTTCGTGTGATTGATGGAAGGCAATTTTTGTGTATTTATCTGATAAGTGTTAAAATCCATGCATTTATAAAATAAAGAATGCCAGCAAAGAGGGGCATAATGGCTAAAAAGATGAAAGAATTTTTTGTTTTTACAATGTTTATAAACTTACCAACACCTACTTCTTTGACTGTAAAGATAAACAAGACCCAACCACCGATACTTCCTGCTAAGGCTAAACCTGCTACACCCATAAATTGCATCAAAATTAAAGAAAAACTTACAGAGGTAATGAGTGAATAGACGGCAATTTTGGCGGCTTTTAAGTGTCGGTGTGAGGCATAGAGAAACATAGAAAAGAGTTTTGCTAAACCAAAAGGGAGTAAACCTAGCATATACATTTGTAAGACATACACAGTCTCTTGTGTTTGTATGAGTGTAAATTTTCCTCTTTCAAAGAGTAGCCAAACAATGGGTTCTGCCATGAGTAAGCCTCCAAGCATGGAAGCCCCAAGTAAAAAGGCCAGTAACCAAAAGGCTTTGTGTAAGTTGGCATAGGCTTTTTCTTCTTGGCCATTTTTAAGTGCTTTGGAGACTGCTGGGAAAAGTACCGTGGCAGTTGCTATGGCAATGATGGCCAGTGGCAGTTGAAAAACACGGTTGGCATAAAAGAGGTAAGAGACTGACCCCGTCATTAGAAAAGTGGCTAAAATGGTGTCAATAAAAGCAGAAATCTGAGGGGTAGAGTTTCCTAAAATTCCTGGTATAAAGAGTGAAGAGAAATGTTTTTTCTCTTCTTCAATGTCTTTTACTTTTCTGTATTTCCATCCACCAATGAGTAGGGTGTGAAGTCTGAGTCTGTAGAGGGTGATGACGTGCACCAACACTTGTAAAGCTCCACCTATAAGTACCGCAAAAGAGAGGGCATAAGCCACCGTTTTGGGGTCTTCTTTCATAAAGAGCCATAAGGCCACAATCATAGAAATATTAAGCAACATGGTAGACATGGCAGTTGTAGCAAAGTGCTCTTTGTACTGAAGCAGGGTTGCTAAAAAAGTGACAATAAAGATAAGGTCTAAGTACCAAAAGTTAATGGCAGTTAGAGGAGAAGTATTGGCAATTTGTTCCGCATCCCAGCCCAAGGCTAAGAGTTTGGTAATGGGTTCAGGAAAAAAGGTAATGAGAAGAGAAAAAGCCATGAGAAAGAGTAAAAAGCGTAGAAAAATGGCTGTGGCAAAGACACCTTTGTATTTTGAAGCAATAAAAGAGGGCATGAAGGCTTGCGTAAATGCACCTTCAGCAAATATACGGCGAAAAAGGTTAGGAAGTTTAAAGGCGACAAAAAACATGTCAGACCAAATAGACGCGCCTAAGGCTGAAGCCATAAGGACATCTCTACCTAAACCAGTGACACGTGAAAGTAAAATACCAAAACTGTTGGTGAAGATGGATTTGAGTTGCATAAGTCTCTTTAATTTTAAGATAATGAGTATTTTAGCGTAATGTAGATTTGAACTATAATAAGCCTTCTTCTGCCTAGGATTTCAGAGATAAAGTGTGAAGTAGTAAAATTAAGATTTGAAAAAGTGAAACACAAGATACGCTCTATGTGGGCGTGCAAGACTTAAAGAAATCTTAACACATTTTTGGGTATAATCCGCTCCATTTAGGAACACTATACAGGGCACAGCTAATGTCCCTAGCATGTTCAGATATTTTTTTTAAGGTTGGCATATGCAAGATTTATTTACTTCATTTAAGGATAATTGTGGTTTTGGACTTTTAGCGTCTATAGACAACACACCTTCACACAGAAACTTAGAAGACGCGGTGACGGCATTGTCTCGTATGATGCACAGAGGTGCAGTTGCAGCAGATGGAAAAACAGGAGATGGTGCAGGACTACTTCTTTCTTTGCCTAAATCATTTTTTGCAAGAGATGTAGCTGCGCAAGGCATAGAACTACCAGAGACTTACGCCGTTGCAATGGTATTTTCTAACAATGAATCTGATTTTGATGTCATCAACAAAGTATGTGAGAACAACGACCTAAAAATACTCTACACACGTACTGTACCTATAAATACAAATGCATTAGGAGAGCAGGCACTTGCGTCACTTCCAAACATCAAACAAGTATTTGTAGCACCTCAAGGGGCTGTCGCTGCCAATAGATTTGAAGCTTTGGTGTACCTTTCACGTAAAGAAATTGAAGCAGAACTTATGGATGATAAGAGCTTTTACATCCCTTCATTTTCGACTTCAGTTGTGTCGTACAAAGGGCTAGTGATGCCTACACACATTAAAGAGTTTTACAAAGATTTGGCCAACCCAGATTTTGAAATCTCTTTTTGTCTTTTCCACCAACGTTTCTCAACCAACACCTTACCAGAGTGGAAACTTGCACAACCGTTTAGAATGATTGCCCACAATGGTGAAATCAACTCAGTTACGGCTAACCGTTTTAATGTGGCAGCAAAAATGGCAGCGGCGAAGTCTGATGTCTTTTCTGATGATGAGATGTCAAGACTTAAAAATGTCATTCAGAAAGACCTTTCTGACTCTGGCTCTTTAGACAACTTTATGGAGTTTTTACGTGTGAATGGCGTAGATTTCTTTAAAGCTGCACGTTCATTGGTGCCTGCACCATGGCACAATGCTCCACACATGGACACAGAACTTAGAGCATTTTATGAGTATGCAAGTACTTGTTTTGAGCCTTGGGATGGACCAGCCGCTGTTTCTATAACTGACGGACGTTACATTGGTTGTGTCCTAGACAGAAATGGACTAAGACCTGCAAAATACATCAGAACAACCGATAACAGACTGCTTATCTCTTCTGAGTATGGGGTACTTGATATTCCTGAAGATGAGATTGTTGAGCGTGGAAGACTTCAGTCTGGTGAAATGATGGGGATAGACCTTAAACATGGGAAAGTACTCAAATCAACAGACATTGATGAATACCTTAAAAAAGCAAACCCTTACGACAAGTGGTTAGGTA
The DNA here is from genome assembly GCA_963583215.1 of Campylobacterales bacterium. GTDB lineage: Bacteria > Campylobacterota > Campylobacteria > Campylobacterales > Sulfurovaceae > Sulfurovum. The sequence continues at coordinate 14,256 of CAUZVG010000003.1, forward strand.
AAAATATGTCTTATCTGCAAGAATTCGTACCTTCTGTCGAGGTGAAAAAAACTTCTGTACAGTATGGAAATATGGAGGAGAGACAACGTTACTTTAACTTTACACTTGAAGTGATGAGAGAAATCATCAGACCGATGATGGCTGAAGGTAAAGAGACGACTGGTGCTATGGGTGATGATACACCTATCGCAGCATTTTCTAATGAGCAAAGAAATTTTACAGACTTCTTCAAACAAAAGTTTGCACAAGTAACGAACCCCCCTATAGATCCTATTCGTGAGAAAACAGTGATGTCTTTGAACACTGGGTTTGGAGAGACACATAACATTCTTTCTGATGGACCAGAACATGCAAAAAGACTTAAAACGGTACTGCCAGTCATGTCTGCTGAGAAGTTCTGTATTTTACAAGAGTTTGGTACGCCAGACAGTGAAAAGTATGATCCAGCCTATAAAGTTGCTACCTATGCGACGACGTACAAAACAAACCTCAAAGAGAGTTTAAATGCACTGATAGAAAAAATCATTGTAGATGTAAGAGACAATGGCATTAGAACAGTGATTGTAGATGACAGAAAACTTGATGCTGACAATAAGGTCATTCCTATGTTGATGGTAGTAGGTCGTTTAAGCCAAGAGTTGTTGGCACATGACTTAAGACACTTAACAAGTATTGTTGCCGTCACAGGTGAAGTCTTTGACCCTCACTCTGCTGCAACGATGATAGCCTTTGGTGCAGCAGCTATCTTCCCTTATTTACTTTACTATACAGTAGACCAGTTAAATGAGGATGCTGAAGAACTTAAAGTGATACTTAAAAAGTTCAGACGTGCCATGGGTGCAGGACTGATGAAAATTATGTCTAAAATGGGAATTGCAACCATCTCTTCTTACCGTAACTCAAGACTCTTTGATGTGATTGGTTTAAGTGATGAAATTGTGGAGACTTGTTTTGATGGCACACATGGACTTCTTTCTGGTCTTGGATATGAAGATATTGATGCACGTTTAAATACAAACCACCAACGTGCCTTTACTTCTGCTTTTGAAGGTCAAAAAAATGCACTCTATAAAGGTGGATACTACAAGTATAAAAAAGGTGAAGAGTTCCATGACTTCTCACGTCCAACCATTTTAGCGATTCAGAAATGTGCTGAGACGGGAAGTCAAGAAGACTACGCTGAAGTAAAAAGACTTGTAAACCACAGAGATAAAAAGTTCATCCGTGACTTCTACGAATTAAAATCTGATAGAAAAGCCATTGACATCTCAGAAGTGGAACCTTTAAGTGAAATCTTTAAACGTTTCTCAACTGCTGCAATGTCAATGGGGTCTATCTCTCAAGAGGCACATGAGACATTGGCTGTGGCGATGAACACCATTGGTGGTAAGTCAAACTCAGGAGAGGGTGGAGAAAACCCTGAGCGTTATGGTACAGAGAAAAACTCTGCCATTAAACAAGTGGCATCTGGACGTTTTGGTGTCACACCGGAGTATCTAAGATCTGCTAAAGAACTTCAAATTAAAGTGGCACAAGGTGCAAAACCAGGTGAGGGTGGACAGCTTCCAGGAAGCAAAGTGTCTCCACTTATTGCGTCACTTCGATTTACAAAACCAGGTGTGACACTCATTTCACCACCACCACACCATGATATTTACTCTATTGAAGACTTAGCACAACTTATTTATGATTTAAAACAAGTAAACCCAAATGCAAAAGTAGCCGTGAAGCTTGTTTCTACAGCAGGTGTAGGAACCATTGCCGCTGGTGTAGCCAAAGCATACGCAGACAAAATTATTATCTCTGGTTCAGATGGTGGTACAGGAGCAGCACCTATTGGGTCTATCAGATTTGCAGGTAACCCTTGGGAACTTGGACTTATTGAGGCACATAATGCACTCAAAGCCAACAACCTTAGAGGGCAAGTGACGCTTGAGACAGATGGTGGACTCAAAACGGGACTTGATGTGGTTAAAGCAGCCATCTTAGGTGCAGAACAGTATGCCTTTGGTACAGGTGCCTTAGTTATTGTTGGGTGTATCATGCTTAGAGTATGTCACTTGAACACTTGTGGTGTGGGTGTGGCAACACAAGATGAGCACTTACGTAAGAAATTTACAGGTAATGTAAACAAAGTCATTAACTACTTTACCCTGATGGGAGAAGAAGTAAGAGAAATCCTTGCAGCACTTGGATACAACTCACTGGAAGAAATCATTGGTAAAAACCACTTATTGGATGTCATTGATGACGAATTTGCGAAGAAGTTTAATTTTGCAGAGTTACTTTACAAACTTGATGGTGTAAACACTTGTCAAGTACCATTTAACGAACCATATGACCAAAATGAGTATGAACAAGACTTGGTAAAAGAGTTAATGGCAACGATTAAAGACCCTTCAACACCTATTGTCTTAAACAAAGAGATTTCAAACTTGAACAGATCGTTTGCAGCACGTATCTCTGGTGAGATCGCAGCACTTCATGGTAATGCAGGGCTTCCTGATGGTACCATCACCCTTAACATGAAAGGGACGGCAGGACAGTCACTTGGTGCTTTTATGTCTAAAGGTATTGACATTAACATTGATGGTGCAGGAAACGACTACATCGGTAAAGGTATGAATGGCGGACGTATTGTCATCTCTTCTGAGAAAGCTGGACATGAGTTTGCGCTTGGTGGAAACACATGTCTTTATGGTGCTACAGGTGGAACACTCTATGTACATGGTCAAGTGGGTGAGCGTTTTGGTGTACGTAACTCAGGCGCAACCACTGTGGTTGAAGGTACAGGAGATCACCCTTGTGAATATATGACGGGTGGTATGGTCGCCATACTTGGTAAAACAGGTGTGAACTTTGGTGCTGGAATGACAGGTGGTAAAGCCTTTGTTTATGACTTGGAAGGTAACTTCTATGAAAAAGTAAACCCAGAGCTTGTAGAAGCACTTCGTATTGACACGGATGAGTGGGATACTGAAATGTTTGAACTCAAAGCACTCTTAAAAGACTATGCAGAAAAAACAGGTTCAAAAAGAGCCACACATATTTTAGAAAACTTTAGAACAGAAATTCGTAAGTTCTGGATGGTTGCACCCCGTGGTATGAAACCAACAATCGTTGCAGACAAAAAAGGTGAATAAAAAGGTATGACACCTTTCATTCAAGCTTGTATTAAAGCTAACGAAGAGATAGCAGTAGCCATCAAAAATGGTTTTGATGCCTCATGGTTTGAAAAAACAGAAGTGGGTGCAGGGGGAGATGTCTCTTCTCAGTTAGACTTGATGGCTGAAGCTATTTTTGTCAAACACTTAGGCTCTTTTGGTCAGATAGAATCTGAAGAGTCTGGTCTTATCACCAATGAATCTTTGGGTGAAGATGCAGCTAAAATTATCATTGACCCCATTGATGGTTCTTCTAATGCCCTTTCTCTCTTCCCTTTTTATGGTACCTCTGTGGCTAAGGTAAATGCTGAGGGTGTTTTAGATGCAGCCATAGTGTGCAACTTAGCCAATGAAGACATCTTTTTGACAACGCTAAAAGATGGTGTACAACAAGGTAAACTTTTTTCAACACACTTTCATGACCCACACACTGCACCTTCATCAGAAATAGGCCTTTTTGAAAAAGCCTATGCAAATCCTTCATTGGTGGCACGTTTAGATGAGGCAAAACTTAAATTTCGATCCCCTGGTGCTATTGCACTCTCTTTGGCATATGCGCGTTCTGTGAATTATGTACTTTTTGTGGGCCCTTGTCGTATCTACGATTTTGCTGCTGGATTGGCACTTTGTGAAGGTCTTGAAGTCATTGTTGAGGCGGATTATGTTATAGTATCAAAAGAAAAAAGCATTGCAAAAAAAATCGAAACACTTATAAAACAAGATAAACTTTAGGAGCAAATATGTTTGGTAACTTTTTTAAAAAAGTAGAAGCAGCACAAGAGACACAGAACCAATGGATTAAGTGTCCTAAATGTACCTCTTTGATGTATTTCAAAGAGGTAGAAGTAAAACAAAATGTGTGTCCAAAATGTAACCACCATTTCCGTATTTCTGCGCAAAAACGTATTGACTCTATTGTGGATGAAGGTTCATTTATTGAATTTGACACCACATTGGCACCTGTGGATCCTTTAAAGTTTTCAGACAAAAAATCATACAAAAAACGTATAGAAGAAGCTAAAGCCAAGACAGGTAAAACGTCTTCTGTGATGTCAGGCTCTTGTACCATTGGTGGCTTAGATGTTGAAATTGCTGTCTTTGACTTCTCCTTTATGGGTGGATCTTTAGGTTCAGTTGAGGGTGAAAAAATTGTTCGTGGGATTACTCGAGCCATGGAAAAAGAGTGTGGGTTCATCATTGTTTCTGCTTCAGGTGGGGCAAGAATGCAAGAGAGTACTTACTCTTTACTGCAAATGTCAAAAACCTCTGCCGCACTAAACAGACTGTCCCAAAAAGGTTTACCGTTCATTTCTATCTTAACAGACCCTACCATGGGTGGAGTATCAGCTTCTTTTGCCATGCTTGGTGACATCATCATGGCAGAGCCAGATGCACTCATCGGTTTTGCAGGACAAAGAGTCATTAAACAAACCGTTGGTGTAGACTTACCCGCAGGTTTCCAGCGTTCAGAGTTCTTACTTGATCATGGTCTGATTGACATGATTGTTGACCGTGCTGACATGCATCAAACACTTGTAGACCTCTTTAAACTTTTTAACAAAAAGGCAAGCTAATCGCTACGCAGATTTACGCTTTGCTTGACAAAGAGACACTTCTTAAAAAAGAAACTTCTCTTGTCTCTCACCTACAACACTTACAAACTTTTCCCAATATTCGCATACTCCAATACCGCAATAAATTTGGCTCTTTAGAAGAGAAAAAATCAGACCTACTTACTATTAGAAAACACTATAAAGGCATTGTGATACTCAATGATTGTATTGAGCTTATTGCTTATGCTGACGGCTTACACATAGGACAAGAAGACATCAAAACCTATAGTGATGACTTGGTTGAAGCAGTCCGGCTCATACGCCAAAAGATTGGGCATAAAATTTTAGGACTCTCCACACATAACAAAGAAGAGATACTGGAAGCCAATGATTTAGCTTTAGACTATATTGGTTTAGGGGCTTACCGTGCAACAAACACAAAGTCTGAAGCCAATGTAGGTGGCACTGCTTTAATTGATGCAGCATCTCATTCTAAACATCCTGTGGGCTTAATAGGTGGAGTACGTTTAGAAGATGAATTTGATGCACCTGTTGTCTATAAGGTTATTGGCTCAGGGCTTTATACTTAAACTTCTACTTTTTCTATTACTTTTTGCTCAGTGATAGTATACAGCATGAAGTCCAAAGGTTTTGTGCTGAATGCCCCACGGGTTGGATTATCCTCTCGCAATACAGATACCATGCAGGTTAACGCAGATGGTCCGCTCGAGGAGTATATCGAGAAAACTTGGGTACTCAATGACCTTTGTAGCTTTTAAAGAAAGAGTTATGCTAAAATAAGAATATATGTAGAGTGCTTAAGTGTATAAACACATAAAGGTTAGAGATGGCAACGAAAAAAACAAAAGATACTCCGAAAATATACAAGTCCAAGATCGGATTTGATGATGTCATCGGACATAAGCATATCAAAGAGCGACTCAAAGGGATTATCAAGATCGTTAAAAATCCAAAAATGCTTGAACGTTTTGATACCCCTGTGCCTAAAGGCTTACTCATCTATGGTCCTGTGAGTGTAGGGAAAAGTATGCTTGCAAAGGCTTTTTCAAAAGAGGCAAAGGTCTCTTATATGGAGATATCGGGTTCAAAACTTTTTGAACTTGACTATATTAAAGAAGTGTATGAAATTGCTTCAAAACATGCACCTTGTGTAGTGATTCTAGAAGACATAGATATCAAAGGCCTCATGCAAGGTGCTATTACCAATGTTCCATTTTCAGATATTGCCAAAGTGTTGGAGTCTACAGATGACAGGGTATTTACTATTGCAACAGCTGAGAATCTTGATAACATAGACCCCATCTTAACATCACCACAGAAGCTTGATTTTTTACTGGAAGTGTTAGAGCTCGATAAAGATGCCAGAAGATTCTTTATAGAAAAAATCATGCAAAAGCCGCATGATGCAAAGATAGATGTTGAGCGTATCGTGCGTTATATTGCCGGTATGAGTGCGTTGGAGCTTGAAAGAGTGGGGCGTATGGCTGCACTCAATGTTGTTGAAGAAGAAAAAGAGCTCATTACTGAAGAGATACTCATAGAACAGATCAATATCATCAAATACGGGCATAAAATTGAAAAGCAGATGGTGAAAAACCTTGAAGAAGAACTTAAGATGACGGCGTTTCACGAAGCAGCCCATGCCGTGCTTTCTGCTTTGCTTTTACCCCATATTAAAATCGAACAAGTCACTATAGCACCACGAAGTAAAATGCTCGGTTTTGTTTCCTATAATGATGAAGATCAGTTATCTAATGTGACGAAAGAAGAGTTGTTTCATGATGTTTGTGTACTATTTGCCGGGCGTGTATCCAGGGTCAAAAAAATGGGAAGTGAACATATGGATAGTGGTGCGGCAGATGATCTCTCTCAAGCCTCATTACAAGTCTATGCTGCCATTACAACCCTTGGGATGGATAAAGAACTTGGATATATAAATCTAAATGCTATTAATAACTTAGACAACTATTTTCTGGAACAACAAATTGAAAAAAGATTTTTACATTGGATGCATGTCGTAAAAAAAGATACGGAAAAATTGGTAGATAAGCATTGGAAGAAGATAGAAACCTTGGCACTTAAACTGATAGAACAGGAAATAGTTGAGAGTGATGAACTTTTCAAGATCATTGGTAAGAAAAAGATTTCACATAAGATCCCGGATAGTTTATAAGACAGTATAATCTAAAAGTGCTATCTATATATAGTTATATTTAACTGTTAGAGTTTTCCATCAATATATGATTATAATCATCTCTTCTTCCCAAGAAACAGATGACTCTTTGATACCTTTTTTTAAATCCTCAATCACTGCTACAGAAATGCACTCCTTCTTGAGTACATATATAAATATTTTTAAATTTATAAAATAATAATAATATGATATACTTAAATATAACAATGTTAAATCTAAATCACAAAACGTGTCGCTAAAAATAGCAAATACTCATTATTGATAAGGAATACGCACATGAATAACAAAATACCCCAATCTTACTATCGAGTTTCCAAACAAACAAGTATCTCGGCACTGTTGTGTCTAACATTGGCATTTAGCCAGAGTGCATTTGCTGCGGGAGGAGGTATAGTTACTGATGATACATCCTCTTTGCATGCAACAGCCAAAAAAGATACCTACTCTCCTTATGCACAGCGTAACTTCCCTAATCGTCCACTTTGGGGTGATACGCATTTACATACGGCTATTTCATTTGATGCCGGTGCTTTTGGTGCCACGCTCTTGCCGCCTGATGCCTATAAATTTGCCAAAGGTGAAGAGGTGATCTCTTCTACTGGTTTACCGGTCAGATTGTCACGTCCGCTTGATTTCCTCGTGGTATCTGACCACTCGGATAACATGGGTTTTATCACCGAATTGAAGGCTGGTGCTTCCTTTGTGATGGCAAGTGAAGAGGGACGCAGATGGAACGCAATGATAAATGAGGGTGGTCAGGAGGGGGTGAAGGCTACGGTTGAGATGATTATGGCCTTTTCACAGGATAAATTCCCCAAAGAGTTGGCAGTGCTGCCTGGTACAAATATGTACCGTAATACCTGGGATGATATTATTAATGCCGCAGAAGATGCAAATGACCCCGGTCACTTTACTGCTTTCATCGGGTATGAATGGACATCTTTGGTGAAAGGTAATAACCTTCACCGTAACATCATTTATCGTGATGGGGCTGCTCGCGCAAAGTTATTGGAGCCTTTTACTACTGCTGCTCCGCTTGGAAGCACTAACCCCGTTGATCTGTGGAAATGGATGGACAGATATGAGGAAAAAACAGCGGGACAGGTTTTGGCATTGGCACATAACGGAAACTTGAGTAATGGTATTATGTTTCCCGAAACCAAAGCCTTTGGTAAAAAAATAGGTAAAGAGTATGTAGAAACCCGTGCAAAGCGTGAACGTCTTTATGAAGTCACTCAAATCAAAGGAGATGGCGAAACGCATCCTTTCTTATCTAAAAATGATGAGTTTGCTGACTATGAAACTTGGGATCAAGGTAACCTTGATCTTTCTGAGTTAAAGAAAAACGAGATGTTGCAATATGAGTATGCACGTTCTGCTTTAAAACTGGGATTACGTATGGAGAAAAAGCTGGGTACCAATCCTTATAAGTTTGGTATGGTTGGTTCTACTGACAGTCATACAGGTTTGGCAACAGCCCAAGAAGATAACTTCTTTGGGAAGCACTCAGGTGGTGAACCAAGTAAAGATCGCTACAAACACCCAATGGCAAAAGTGGGAGAGAATGAGTATAAAGGGTATGATCCAGTCGCATCAGGTTACGCAGCTGTATGGGCAGAAGAAAACACCCGTGCATCTATCTTTGATGCGATGCAGCGTAAGGAAACATATGCGACTACGGGTAGCCGTATGATCGTACGTTTCTTTGGTGGTTGGGACTATACACAAGAAGATGCAGATACACGTCTGCCTGCCAAAGCAGGTTATGCTAAAGGTACACCGATGGGTGGAGATCTTACAACAGCACCAGAAGGAAAGAAAGCACCAACATTCCTTGTGGCTGCATTGAAAGATCCTCTTAGTGGTAACCTTGATCGTATACAAATCATTAAAGGTTGGATAGACAGTAAAGATAAGTTACATGAAAAAGTGTACGATGTTGCCTGGTCTGATAACCGTAAACCAGATGCAAAAGGCAAATTACCATCTGTTGGTAATACTGTAAATGTGAAGAATGCAACATGGACAAATACCATCGGCGAAGCAGAACTCATCACAGTATGGACTGATCCTGATTTTGATGCAAGTCAAAGTGCATTTTACTATGCAAGGGTTATAGAGATACCAACACCGAGATGGACTGCATATGAATCTAAGTACTATAACATTACGATGCCAGAGAAAGTACCTATGATAACAACTGAACGTGCCTATACTTCACCGATCTGGTATACACCAAAAAAGAAATAACCTACTATAATACCTTTACCTAAACGAAGTGTTTTACACTTGGACTACATAGGTTTAGGTGCTTACAGCGTAACAAACACAAAATCTGAATCAAATGTCGGAGGCAAAGTACTCATCGAAACTGCCAGTTATTCTAAACACCCTCTGGGGATGAAATGAAAATTAATATACTTCTATATATAATTGCACATACTAAAACTTTTTTCAATAAAGTTTCTACTACAGGAACTATCTTAAGTTTAATCAGGAACATTTGTATAAGGCATATTATATATTCCAATAGAATTAGGATATACTCACTATCATATTGAACAGTAAATTCTTATAAACACCTAGAATAACTTTCATTAGGAGCTAGAATGTCAAATATTATATTTCCTGCAGGGTTCATTTTAATTTTACCTGGTCTTGGTCTCGAAATGATGCAACATTATGCAAAGCAATGGAACCTTGAGTTTACTAAGATGGAAAAAGGTCTATTTGAAGGGAATCTCTTTGTAGGACATACACCACGTATCCAGTTGACAAAGGAATATTATTCATAAGGCTTTATGAGTAAAGACGACTTCCCTAGCGGGTGTATTGTACTTATATATTCTCCAAACAAAACACCTCATAATTCTCTCCAAAATAAACGTCTCTTTCTTCAACCCAATATGATATCTATCTTCCAGCAAACTATTAATTCATGGATAGTCTACTTAATGAAAGAGTTTCCGAATCTTAGTATAAAGCCAGAATATGAGTAGATTGAATTAGAAATACTTCGTCAACTTTTTAGCTGTATGCACTTTATGCCTTTTGAAAAGAGCAGAAAAAAGTTTCAAACAAAAAGAATACGTGATCTGCTTCATGAAAACATAAGTCAAGAAATTGATATCTCTGTCCTTACCAATGAATTGAATATTAGTGAAAGTCAACTGCATTATGCATTTAAAAAAGAATATGGTATCACTCCTAAAAAATATCTTCAGCAACTACGTTTCAATACGATCAAAAAAGAACTTATCACTGCGAATCCAAACTCAGTCACTATTACCGATATTGCATATAAATATAACTTTCTATATATGTCCCATTTTATTACAGAGTATAAAAAAATATTTGGACAAACACCTTCTCAGACTCTAAATAATAATTGAGACAGAAACAATAGTACTCCCCTCCCTTTCTAGAGATCACTAATGGTTATTTGTAAAACTCGGAGTTTTCTTATAATGATGTTAGATGCTATTATGTTATTATATAATGTTTATATATTAAAATAAGAAGGAGATATAATGAAAAGGTTTAACGTAATTGTGATAGCTTTAATGGCTGTCAGTATATTAACTTGGACGTGGGCGGCAGAGATGCCGACAGAACCACAGAGTGGTCAACCGCCGAAGGGCTCAAAGCCATCCGTTAAGAATTTTGTCGACCAGGTGACTTACCAACGCGCCTTCGAGGCGGTAGTTTGGTCGATGCCGGCTATGATCAAATACGGCATGCGCCGTGCCTCACTTGAGATCGGTGCGGGAGACAACGTTATCTGTGCCTGGTCTGCTGGTGCCAAGCCACTTCTTGAGACACTGACGCCCAACAACACAGCACCCTATGTAACGTCAACCACGGACCTACGCAAAGGACCGGTAGTACTTGAGGTACCTAAAGCAACAGACGAAGCCATTCTCTTTGGTCAGATCGCTGATGACTGGTTTATTACCATTGTAGATATCGGTCCTATCGGCCTTGATAAGGGCAAGGGTAACAAGATACTACTGCTTCCCCCAGGCTATACCGGTAAGGTGCCTTCCGGATATGCTGTGGTAAATAGCCCGAGCTACATCCTGGACTTCGCTTTTCGCTCCATACCACTGCCTAAGGGTACACAGGAAGATGCCTACGCGTTGTCCAAACGCATCAAGATGTATTATTTATCGGAGCTTCCAAATCCAAAACCAACGAGATTTGTAGACCCTCTTAACACACAGTGGTCGACCCTGCCGCGTTACGACGAGCGCTGGTTTGAGGATCTCCACTTAATCATCAATGCTGGGCCGATACGTGAACGGGACAAAGTCATGATGGGGATGCTGAAGACTATCGGCATCGAGAAAGATAAACCCTATAATCCGGATGAGAAGACTAAGAAGATCTTCCGCCAGGCGGCGATTGATGGATACCATTACATGATGGAGCGCTACCTTGCCGGAGCACCGGATGAGCTGTACTGGACAAACCGAAAGTGGCGGAATGTATTTTACACTGATCCTGAAAAGGGCTTCAGCTGGGACTATGAAGGAATGCTCGATTATGACAGCCGGGCAAACCGTAACTGGTTCAATGTAATTTACTTCCCTGCCAAAGTCGCAGAGCGCCCTGCCACCATGTACGTCGATACGCCTTTGGATAAGAACGGCAACCTATTCGAGGCTGGGAAAACATACAAGCTAACCGTACCCAAGGATGTGCCGGTCAACAAATTCTGGTCACTGACGGTTTATGATATGGCGACATGGGCCTTCATTTATACGCCAGAAGCACGGCCTGGGCTCTCATCTCGAGACCTGGATAAGATGAAGCTTAACGACGACGGTAGTGTCACACTGTATGTTGGACCCAAGGCGCCAAAGGGATATGAAAACAATTGGATTCCGACCGCGGGTAAAGTGCCGTATCTTCTCTTCCGTTTTTACGGACCTGAAGAAGGACTCTTCAATAAAACATTTATACTAAACGACGTTGAGTTGGTAAAATAAAATCACTTCATACTCACATCTGTGCTCAGCTACGGCTGAGTTAACTTTGATAGATATTTCTATCACAAACACTTCTAGAAGGAAAATATCATGAAAACATCTTCAACACTCATACTCATATCACTCTTGGCAACACCATTTTTATCTGCGGGTCCAGTTACAACAGCTGTAGTACTTGACAACAATGGTAACCCAACCAAATCTGTCGCTAACAAAGCTGTAAAAGTAGGGGTAGCAAGAGAAGTGATAGACCCAAATGATACTGCACTACAGAAAACAGTGAAAGCAAAAGCAGTCCGTGGTGATTACCGTACGAAAAGAAAAATTGAAAATAGATAAAATGACAAAAATACTGTTAGCAGGAATATTATTAGCAGCAATATTACTAATAAGAATGAATATGAGTTTAAGTATAGAGAAAATTGAAGATTATAAAACAAGTTGTGATAGTGGTAATACTATCGCATGTAAGAAACTTGGGCTTATCTATTATGCTGGTCGGGGTGTGAAGCAAGATGATCTTAAAGCTGTAGAGCTTTATACAAAAGCTTGTAATGGTGGGGAGGCAACAGCTTGTTCTTCTCTTGGGTTTATGTATCGCAACGGTATCGGTGTAAAGCGTGATAATCTTAAGGCTATAAAGTTTTATACTAAGGCATGTAATGCTGGTAATACTCCCGGATGCCGTATTCTTGGGATCATGTATGCAAAAAAGGAAAACCTGATTATTGAGTATAATTGATGAAGATGAATTCAATAGTAAAGGAATTTTCTTTTGAAAATATTTAAAAAATTTAGTTTTGTACTTTTTATTTTCACAACTATACTTCATTCCCAGACACTTGAACCTAAACTCTATGCCAACCTCCCTATAGGTTTAAATGTTCTACTTGTTGGGTATGGTCATTCAGAAGGTGCCATACCGGGGAACCAAACTCTAGGACTGGAAGACCCTAACTTAAACATAAACAGTACCATATTAGCATATGGAAGAACATTTAATGTTTTGGGTCATAATACCAAACTTGACGTTATTGTTCCATATTCTACTCTACATGGTACAGCGCAACAATATGGGAATGATGTAAGTCGGGATGTAAGAGGAATGGGAGATACAAAAGCAAGGTTATCTTTCAATTTACTTGGTGCTCCTGCACTTTCTATTCAGGAATTTGCATCATATCAACCAGACACTCTTGTTGGTGTAAGTCTTCAGGTTACTATACCTACAGGACAATATGACAGTTCAAAACTTGTCAATATCAGTCCACATAGATGGGCACTAAAGCCAGGGATCGGCATTTCTAAAACCATATCTGATTACACTTTTGAATTTTCGGCAGATGCAGAGTTTTATACTTCAAATGATGATTTTTTTGGAGGCATCAAAAGAAAACAAGATCCCATATATTCCACACAAGTGCATGTTCTTTATACGTTTCGTAGAGCTATGTGGCTAGGTATTGGAGCAAATTACTATTGGGGTGGTGAATTTTTTAATGATGGCGTCGGGGCAGATAATAAGTTGAGGAATACTCGTATTGGAGCAACACTTGCACTACCCATAAATAAACATCATTCCATTAAACTATATGGCAATAGTGGTATCAATACCAGATACGGCACTGATTTTGATGCTATAGGCATAGCCTGGCAATATAGTTGGGCTGATTAGTTGTAATAATTATATACACCTGTTAACATTCTTTTGCCCATTATAATAAAATATTAGCAGATTATTCTCAATTAATCTATCTGAGAAATTAAATTTATTTTATAAATACCTCTTGAGCACCTTTTGGTACTGAGAATACAAAATCATTTGGTGAAATTGTTTTTGCATCTTTCCAAAAAATACTGGTAGATTTATAGGCATTGTTTTTACTTGTTTTATCTTTTATGACGTAGTGTTTTACAAGAGGGTTGTCTCCTGTTGTTATCCACACATGTACTTCTTTTGTTTTATCTGAAAATGCTACATAGTGACACTCTTCACCTTCTAGATCGACAACACCAAAGTTTTTACTACGATCAAACTTGATACGTTCACCCATATTGGTATAGATAAGCTGTGCAAGTGGTGCTTTGATCTCAAATTTATCAAAGAGAGTGTCTAAAGTTTCCTCAATACCTTGAGGTGATTTTAGATATAAGTAGAATTTCTTGTCATGATCATATATCGTATATTGTCCGTCATTGAGATAATTACTTCGATTTCTTATATCTCCTTTGACATCAACACGTAATTGATTTGGACGATTTACTTTAACAGATACTTGATGTTTATTTTTACCATCATCTGCATGATTTACAATAACTGCTTCAAAAGCATAACTTTGATGGCTATCGAGTGCATCATATGTTTTTTTAACGATATCTTGTGCACTCATTGGATTGGCTATGAGTGTTACAGTACCAAGAAGTAAACCCAGTCCTGTAGTAAGTAGAAATTTTTGTGTCGATTTCATAATTAGTTCCTTTTTTATATAGTTAAGATAATTTTCTTCTCATATTATTGACTTGATGAATTTGCTGTTGAGGCAATAGCCGCACCAACAACCATACCAGCTACAACAGCCGCACCAGTGTTGTCATTGTGATGATAACTACCACCACCATAGTAACGGCCACCACTTACATTCACATTTCGGTTCACATTACGATTAACATTTCGGTTTCGATTAACATTAGCACGATTGCCACTACGATTTACACTCCTTGATACTTGTCTTGCTTCTGCTGTTTGTAAGATTGATATATTGACTTTATATCCTTCTTCTGATGATGTCATATTCTCTACACTTATTGATGGAGAAAATACTCCTGCTGCTAATGCAACGGCAATAAACTTAACGGTAAATAGGCTTTTCTTTTTCATGACCTTCCTTTATATTATATTTGATCATCTATATACTAACATAATAATTAATATTTTATTATATTTAGTTATAAAATTTAGAGTTTTTTATATTGATATTATATATTTTTTGGTTATACTATAAATAAATATAAATTTATATTTAAAAGGAAAAGAATGAAAAATTTATCAAACATACGACAATTAAGTCTTGCAACGGCATTAGCATTATTATTAACACAAGGTTTATTGGCATCAGATATAGGTCTTGCGGGAACTATAACCCCTGATAGTCTTGTAAAAGGTCTCTACCCTGGTAAAGGCTATTCGCCTTATGCAAACCGTGATTTTCCTAGCAACGTATACTGGGGAGATACACACTTACACACAGGTGTCTCTCTTGATGCTGGACTTTTTGGAAATATATTGGGCCATGAAGATGCATACCGTTTGGCACGTGGTGAACAGATTACTGCGTCTACAGGTGTAGATGTGAAACTGAGTCGTCCTTTAGACTGGTTGGTGATTGCAGACCATTCAGATATGATGGGGATTGCTGCTGACATTCAAAGTGGTGCACCCAATATTTTGGCAGATCCTAAAGGAAAAGAGTGGCATGAAGGCTTTAAAAAAGGTGGAAAAGCAGCAGGTGAAGCAGCATTTGATCTTATAACACATTTTGCACAAATGAAACTGCCTGAAAAACTTGTAAGTGACTATTCTCCTGGATCTAAAGTGTATGATGATCTTTGGCATGATATTACCAAAACAGCAGATCGTTTTAATGAACCGGGAAGATTTACGGCCTTAATTGGTTATGAGTGGACATCGGTGCCTAAGGGTTTTAATATGCATAGAAATGTCATACTACGTGATGGTGGTGAACGTGCACGGCAAGTTATACCACTAACGACACAACCTCCTCTTGGAACACAAGACCCTTTAGAACTGTATAAATGGTTAGAAAATTATGAGAAAAAAACGGGTGGTAAAGCCTTAGCCATTTCACATAACGGTAACCTTTCAAATGGATGGATGTTTCCAACAGAAGACACGTATGCAGGTGGCAAGGTAGATAAAAATTATGTAGAACAACGTGCCAAATGGGAGCCACTTTATGAAGTCACACAAATTAAAGGGGATGGAGAAACCCACCCTCTTCTTTCCCCCAACGATGAGTTTGCCAATTATGGTACTTGGGCTATAGGGAACTTAGACCTCACACAACTTAAAAAAGATGATATGTTACAGCGTGAGTATGCCCGTGAAGCATTAAAAAATGGGATGAAACTTGAAAAGAAACTTGGAACGAACCCATATAAGTTCGGTATGGTTGGTGCAACAGACAGTCATACTTCTTTGTCTACCGCTGAAGAGGAAAACTTTTTTGGAAAGTCTACCTCTGTGGAACCGTCAAAAGACCGTGTTTCTCACCCTTTTATAAAATCAAAATTGGGTGAAATCTCAGGAGATATGCTCTTAGCATCAGGGTACCAAGGTGTGTGGGCAAGTGAAAATACACGTGAAGGCATCTTTGATGCAATGAAAAGAAAAGAGACGTATGCAACGACCGGCCCAAGAATGTCAGTGAGATTCTTTGGTGGGTGGGAGTATACAGATGATGACTTACGTAGCCGTGCACCTGCATTTCGTGGGTATGAAAAAGGTGTACCAATGGGTGGTGATTTAAAACAAGCACCTAAAGGTAAAAAAGCACCAACATTTATGGTCTATGCCCTGCGTGATCCTATCGGTGCCAACCTTGACCGTATACAGATCATAAAAGGTTGGATGGATGACAAAGGGAATACACATGAAAAAGTATATGATGTAAGTTGGTCAGGAGATCGGAAACCAGATGCTAAGGGGAAACTCCCTTCAGTTGGTAATACCGTTGATCTTGAAGCGGCTAATTGGCTCAATACCATTGGTGCTTCTGAACTTGCTACAATCTGGACAGATCCAGACTTTGATGCCAACCAAAAATCTTTTTATTACGCACGTGTGATTGAGATACCAACACCTCGTTGGGTTGTTTATGATAAGGTACGTTTAGGTGCAGAGATACCAAAAGGTACTCAGCTCATTCACCAAGAACGTGCATATACTTCACCGATCTGGTACGCTCCCAAAAAGAAATAATCCACTATAATACCTTGACATAAACGAAGCAGAAAACTGCTTCGTTACCTTTTTATATTAGGAATACTTGTACTATGATCAAACACTCCAAATTTTCTATGTTATTACGCGAACCTCTTTTTCACTTTCTTCTTATTGGTGCTGTATTCTTTTTTGTTTTTTCTCAAATGAATACAGGAGAGGATGAAAATGCTCCACAGATCATCATCACTAAAGCCAAGATAGAAGCTCTTGCAAATGCTTTTGCAAAAGCAAAAGGCAGACTCCCAACAGCTCAAGAGATGCAAACACAGCTTGAGTATGATATACGTGAGCAAGTACTGTACCGCGAAGCGATGGCTATGGGATTGGACAAAGATGACATGATCATCCGTCGTCGTTTGACTCAAAAGATGAAGTATCTGTTTAATGACTTGAGTGTTATTAACAAAGCAAGTGAAGAAGAGTTGAAAAAGTTTGTAGATGAACATCCTTCCAAATTTATGATACCTGCAACGATATCCTTTGCTCAAGTCTATTTTGAACCTAGTGAACATGAGACAACTTTAGTTGAAGATGCCAATGCCTTATTGGAAAAATTACGTATAAGTACTGTTAAGGAAAGCATTGGTTTGGGAGACCGTTCCTTGCTGCCTTATGACTTTAGAAATGAAAGAAAAACTGACATAGACAGTATGTTTGGAAAAGAGTTTACAAAACAAGCCTTTTCCGCACGTACCAACAGTTGGGAAGGACCTTTTGAATCAGCTTATGGAGTGCATCTTATCTATATACATGAACGTACAGAAGATCATTTACCTCCATTAGCGGATATAAGAGAACGTGCCCAGAGAGAATGGATGAGTTTGAAACAACATGAAGTAAATGAGATCTTTTATCAGAGCCTGCATCAGCGTTATGAGATCATTGTTGATGATGAAGTACTGAGTGATGCAAATATGAGTGTTAAATAATGATCAGAAAGCTTTTACTTTTCTTTCTTTTTCTTTTGTTCGCTGTGCCTAGTCAGGCAGATGAAATTCGTCCTGCTTATCTAGAAATAAAAGAGAGTTTGGAAGTAAAAGAGAGTCAAGAAAATATCTTTTCACTCTTACTCAAAGTACCGGCAAAAGGGAATAAGAAATTAAATATACAAGCCATACTTCCCAAATCATGTACCCATATCACTCCCGTAAGTACACACTTGGTTAACAGTGCATATTTAGAGCGTTGGTCTGTGAAGTGTAAAAATGGACTTGTGGGGGAAACTCTGTCCTTTAAAGGATTAAATAGTACCAATACAGATCTATTGTTGCGTTTAGAATTTAAAAATGGCACTTCCCAATCTGTATTGCTTACACCTGTTAAAACATCGTATCAAATTCCTAAAGAGGCTTCTTCTTTACAGGTGGTTAAAACCTATACCTGGTTGGGTATCACACATATTTTATTGGGCTTTGACCATTTACTTTTTGTGTTTGCCTTACTTCTTATTGTAAAACGTATGCGTCGCTTACTTTGGACGATCACAGCATTTACATTGGCTCATAGTATTACCATGGCAGGAGCAACGTTAGGATTTGTACACATTCCGCAACAACCAGTTGAAGCGATGATCGCTTTGAGTATCTTGTTTCTAGCCATGGAGATCATACATGAGAAGCAGGGGAAAGTGGGGCTTACTTCACGTTATCCTTGGCTCATAGCTTTTATCTTTGGTCTGTTACATGGTTTTGGTTTTGCAGGTGCACTTGCAGAGATAGGTTTAC
This sequence comes from Campylobacterales bacterium, assembly GCA_963583215.1. Lineage (GTDB taxonomy): Bacteria > Campylobacterota > Campylobacteria > Campylobacterales > Sulfurovaceae > Sulfurovum. Next base: position 32,926 of record CAUZVG010000003.1, read on the forward strand.
CACAACAAGCCATTACTCTTGCGCTTATCTTCTTTAACATCGGTGTGGAGTTAGGACAGTTAATGTTTGTCGCTGTGGTAGTACTCGTAGGTTTATTTTTACGGAGATTAAAACATCCTGATCTACTTCAAAGAGTAGAAACTGTAGTGGTCTATGCCATAGGCGGACTCTCTTCATTTTGGTTCATCGAACGTTTGAGTGTTTTTTAATGTATAGGAAGGATCTCTCCTTTTTGCTATACTTAAACATATAAAATGATGTTAAAAAGGAAAAACGATGTTAAGTGTTAAACTCAATGAAGAAGAAGTTTTGGCTATTTTATATCCTGAGGGTGCATTAAGTAAAGAAGATTTTGTCGCTGCAAAGTTATGGATAGCACAAGAGGCAAAAAACAAATAGCCTATGCATCTACCAAATATTATTCATACGATTTCAGAAGCACTACATCAACAAGATGCCAAAGCCATTGTGGTGGGTGGCGCTGTACGTGACCACTTTTTAAAACTGCCTTCTAAAGACTATGACATTGAAGTGTATGGACTGGCTACATTAGAAGCTTTAGAAAGTACTTTACTAGAGTTTGGGTCGGTGAATTTAGTGGGGAAGAGTTTTGGTGTGTTGAAGTTTATCTATGAAGGAGAAGAGTATGACTTCTCTTTTCCTCGAACTGAGTCAAAAGTAGCAGAGGGACATCGTGGTTTTGATGTTAAAGTCGATGGGGACTTAAACTTTAAAACAGCTGCTAGACGTAGAGACTTCCGAATCAATGCTATTGGTTATGATGTGATAGAAAAACGTTTTTTAGACCCTTTTGATGCTTTAACCGATATAAAAGAGAAGATACTTCGCCACATTGATGACAAAACTTTTGTAGAAGACCCTTTACGTGTCTATAGAGCTGTACAGTTTGCTGCGAGGTTTGACTATGTCTTAGCTGATGAGACTTTTGTACTGTGCAAGAAGATGGTAGAAGAGGGCATGTTAGAAGAGCTTGCTAAAGAGCGTGTGTATGGAGAGTGGAAGAAGTTACTTTTAAAATCTGAGAAACCTTCACAAGGCTTTGAACTGATGTCAAAGCTTGGCATACTTGAGAAGTATTTTCCAGAACTCCATGCACTCATCGCTGTCCCTCAGTCACCTCTTTGGCATCCTGAAGGGGATGTTTGGATTCATACCATGATGTGTGTTGACGTCATGGCAAACATCTGTAGGTCGGGGTGCCCCCACCCCGACAATAACCATAAACAAAAATTGAAATTTCTCTTTGCCATGCTCTGTCATGATTTAGGTAAGGCACTTTCCACTACTATTGATGAAGAGGGAGACATTCGTTCCATTGGGCATGAGACTACAGGCCTAGCACTTACAAAAAGCCTGATGTACCGGCTGATGGATGAACATGACTTTATAGAGAGCCTCTTGCCTTTGGTAGAGTATCACTTAAAACCTTCTCAGTTTTTTGGGGCAAAGTCTAAAGCTTCTGCGATAAGACGACTTGCCACAAAGGTAAACATAGAAGAACTTGTTGTGGTAGCTAAAGCTGACTTCTTGGGACGTACTACAAAAGAGGCTTTGGAAGGTGTCTACTATGCAGGGGAGTGGCTGCTTGAAAAGTCAAAAGAATTAAATGTATCTTCTAAACCTTTAGAGCCTTTACTTCAAGGGAGAGACTTAATTGCCTTGGGTTTAGAACCTTCTGCAAAGTTTAAAGAGATCTTAGATGCAGTCTACACTTTACAATTAGACGGTACAATAGATACAAAAGATGAAGCGCTTGCCTTCACTAAAAAAACATTGATTTAGT
>CAUZVG010000004.1:0-30949 GCA_963583215.1 Campylobacterales bacterium
GTGCCATAATGATTGCTGTATATGTGGTAACAGGAATTGCCAAAAACACAAGGAAAGGCATGATTTTTTCATACACTCCAGAGTTATTTCTAGCCATCTTTGTTGCTTTACAGTTCTTATATGGTACACCTGGGAACTTATCTGCGATACCAATAAGCATCATTACAGTGATAAGTCCTAAGAAGATTGAAGCCAACCAAGCACCTACAGTAATAGACGAAGTCCAGTGTGGGTGTGTAAAGATATGAATCATTCTATACGGTTGGTGTAAGTCAATTAGTGTGAACAATAAAAATACATTTAATGCAAGAAATGAAATGATTGGCATGCTCCATCTAAGGTTAGGCATGTCATCTTTGCTATGTCTAAACCATAAGAATGCTGAGAGGAAAACAACACCTGTACCGATACTTTTTGCCCACATGTTTACAGTAATAATACTACCCCAAACAATACCCTGAATAGGAACATCAAGTGTTACAATAGCTTGTGTTGCGTGAATTGTACTTTCTACCATCTTAGTGACCTCCCTCTTCTTCGTGTGATTCATGTGCTGTATTGTCAAAATCTAGAAAACCTTTGTTATCTAGTTCTTCATGACCTACAAATGGTGCCAAGAATCTATCTAAAATACCATGGTGTGCATCACCTACATGCTCTAAATGCGTAATTTTGTTAAAGAGTGAATACCCTTCAATTCTTTGGTGTGCTAGTGGATTAAGTGTTTGGTTACCACCACCTACATAGAAGTGTGTTGGAGAAGTATGTTTCTCAGGTTTACGCACTTGTACCGCACCTTTGTGTTCCATAATATATCGTGAAATATTTGAATTATCATCTTCAATATCACCAAAGATGTTCGCTTCAACAGGACATGCAACCACACAAGCAGGCATCATACCAGACTCAATTCTGTGTGCACAGTAAGTACATTTATCTGCTGTATTTGTTTCTGGATCCATATAGATTGCTCCATAAGGACAAGCCATCATACATCCTGCACAACCGATACATCTTGCTGAATCGATATTGACAATACCATTCTCCAAATAGTGTAATGCCGATACTGGACAGATACGCTCACATGGCGCTGATTCACAGTGGTTACAACGTAAGGGTGTAAAAGATCTTCTTGTATCTGGGAATGTTCCAAGATCGATATATTTTACACGTAGACGCCAAGAGCTAAGTGGTACTTCATTTTCCACTTTACAAGCAATCTCACAACCTTTACAACCCATACATAGGTTCAGGTCAACTAAGAAACCTAGTTTCATATTTCCTCCTTGATTTAGCTATACTTATTATAATAATAAGCTACTCTAATCTATTAAGAGATAAGAGTAAATGCATACATAGATATTATAAAATTTTCGGTTAAGTACGGTTTATAAGTTTAAAGTTTTTTAAAGTTTTTTAAAGTTTTAATAGAAGATGTAACGAATATGTACGTCAGTGAGCCTTATTGATAACAATTCTCTTTTAAGAGTGCCTTCTAAGGCTTCTCAATCGTAAAAGAGAAAGTAGACCCTACTTCCTCTTCACTCTCAATCTCCAAAGAGGTGTGATGTAAAGCCAAAATACTTTTCACAATGGAGAGTCCAAGTCCCATGGAGTTGTCCCAAGTATGTGTACCGGAACGGTAAAACTTCTTTGTGACTTTAGCAATATCATCCGCAGATATACCCGCGCCTTTGTCAGATACAGAAACTTTTCCATCTTCTACGCGTACGGTCACTGTATCTTTCGAATATTTCAGAGCATTTTCAATGAGATTTTTTAAAACAATGTCCAAAAGGGTTCGGTCTGCTTTAATATCTGTTTTCTCTCCTAGAATCTGTATCTCTCTGTTTGGGTACTTCTCTTTCAACGAGACTTTTACCTCTTGGACTAAAGTACTTAAGTCAAAGTCTGTCGGATGTAAAGTTGCTTCACCACTTTCAAATTTGTTCCATAAAACCAAACGAGAGAGTAAAGCTTCTATTTTGCTGCCATTGTTATAAATCTTCGTTAAAAATTTCTCTTGTAACGCCGCTGGTATCTCTTTGTCATCTTCGAGGGTTTGTGCATACCCCATGATGGAAGCAATAGGGTTACGAAACTCATGGGCAATGGCGGAAATCATATCTGCACGCTGACGGTTTTTGAGTTTGAGTTTGGTATTGTAACGCTGTTTCACATCTTCACGCTTTTTAGATGCCTTGAGTGCTTTACTCAAGTTTTTATTGATATCTTCAAACTCTTGGGTAAAAAACTGTGCTTTGTAGTGTATTTCATCTGCTGTTTCTATGTGAGAGAGGTATTTGTTTACAAGGTTGAGCTCTTTTTGCATGCGGTCAGCACCACGGTAAATAGCAAAAGTAAAAAGAGAAAAAGCCAAAGCCATCGTCCCCACACAAAACCACAGGGTCTCTGTAGACTCTAAAAAAAGTGTGAAAATAAGTGTAAATAATACAAAAATACACACAGCCATGGTTACCAATCGAGCCATAATATACTCTTTAAAATGTGGTCTGTGCATTCTTACTCCTCTTCTAGCTCTTCTATATAACGTATAAAATCATCTGCTTTAAAATAACCTACAATGGAGTCGATAGGCTCTTCATGGGCTTTCATAAAGAAAAAACTAGGGATGATACCATCAAAACCTTCTAAATTCTTAATGGCATTTTTATCGGAACGTTTCACCGATACTAACACATAGTTTTGTAGTTTTTTCAGCACACAAGATTTGCCAAGTGTCTCTTTTTTCATTTTTACACACCAACGACAAGTATCTTCTCCCACCATTACCATCACATTTTTATGCTCTTTTTTGGCAAGGACTAAAGCACTTTGTATCTCTGTATGCCAGACCAGGGAAGTACTGTTAATGTCTGTTTGTGCATAAGCTGAAGGGCCCAGAAAACAAGTAAGGATTAGAAAAAATGTTACTTTCATACTCTAGCGTGTCTTTTTTTCCACATCGTCAATGTATGAGAGAAAATCTTCTACGTTAAAGTAGCCTATCACTTCTTCAAGTACCGTTTTGTCTGCTTTCATAAAAAAGATTGTAGGAACCCCACGTACAGAGGGTAAATGCGACATTACTTGTACATCTTCTCGTAGTACTTCAAGCACAACAAACTTTTCAAGACGTTTTTCTACCGCTTCATCCAAAAGTGTACGATGTTTCATTTTTTTACACCAGCGACAGTTCTCACCTTCTACAAAAACCATGATGGTTTTGTGTTCTTTTTGTGCTTTACTCACTGCCGTATTCAGATTTTTTTCCCATTCAAGTGAAAATGCCATACTACTAAGTAGCAGCAATAAAGTTAGAATTTTTGTCATTTTATCTCCTTAATCATTAAAGTTTTTTACCAGCTCTTTGAAAACTTCACATAAAGCTTCAACTTCGACAATAGAAGTATGTTCGTTAGGCGCATGAATGCTGTCATTAATCACACCGAATTCTACCACATCAATGCCAAAAGCACCCATAAACCTTGCGTCAGAAGTACCTCCCGCTGTTGAGAGTTTTGTCTTCACAGCTGTCACTTTCTCTATGCTGTCTGAGAGTTTAGCAACCACTTTTGAGTCTCTTTTTGTTACAAATGGGTACGAACCTTGGGTTAATTCAAGGCTATAATCCAAGTCAGAAAAACATTCATCTATATGCATCCTAATCTCATTTTGTGTTGTTTTTGTGGAGTTTCTCACATTAAACATCAATTTTAATGAGCCAGGTGTTACATTGGTTACTTCCATGCCTCCGCGAATGTCTGTAATGACCATTTGTGAAGGTGCAAAGTTAGCATCCCCATTGTCAAGGTTAACCCCTGCAATCTTTTCAAGGATTGGGGCTATTTGATGTACGGGGTTTATGGCTTTTTCAGGGTAAGCAGCATGTCCTTGTTTACCCTCTATGGTCAAGTAGCCATTAATTGACCCTCTTCTACCTATCTTGATGGCATCTCCAAAAACACTCTCACAGGTAGGCTCAGCTACAAGACAATAGTCAGGTAACATCCCTTGCTCTTTTAAGTGTTCAAGCATGACCACAGTCCCATACTTCGCCTCACCCTCTTCATCTGAAGTTAACAGGATGGAGAGTGTCCCCTCAAATGTTTCTGCTTCTTTACACGCTTGTATGAATGCTGCCAAACCAGACTTCATGTCTTGCGTACCACGTGCATAAATGATCCCCTCTTTAATGACAGGCACAAAAGGGTTGGTATCCCATTTATCACCTGCTGGTACTACATCAACGTGCCCTGCAAAACAGAGGTGTGTCCCCTCTCCAAACTTTTTGGATAAAAAGAGGTTTTTTACACCTTCTTTGTTGACATACATAGCTTCATAGCCATCAAGATACTCTTCTATAAACTGTAAAGAACCAGCATCATCGGGGGTTAAAGATTTAAAACTCAAAAGTTTGAGTAAAAGATCAACTACATTCATATTTATACTTCTTTATTAAAATTTTCTATCAGAGACATATAGTCGTTTATATTTTCAAAACGATGGTTTCCGCCATACTCTACGATAATTTTCTGCGTATTATAGAGTGATTGTGCTTTAGTATAATCTAAGAGTTCATCTTCACTTTGTAAAAGCAAGAGGTACTGGCCTTTTACAGGCAAAACTTCAAGCGTCTTCATCTCTTCAATGTAGCTGGCTTTAAAGTCAAACAGATCTTCATCACAAAAACGTTTTTGTTTGCCGACATAAGGAGCCAAAGTTTTCCAAGGTTGGGTAGAGGGGTTCAGTAAAACAGCTTTCATACCATACTTTTCTGCCAAATACGTCGCATAAAAGCCTCCTAAAGAGGAACCGATAAGTAAGTCTATTGTTTCATTTTGCAGAATGTTTTCTAAGTATTGTATGGCTTCAAGAGGAGAGTAAGGTAAGTTTGGAGAAAGTACTTCGTCTGAAGAGAAGTACTTTTTTAGTTCGGTAGATTTGTTCCCTACTCCACAAGATGAAAAACCGTGAATGTAGAGTATTTTAGACATTTATTATTCAATCTCTCCACGGTACGTCACAATACCACCAAAATGGTTGATGACTTTGTCCAGTCCATTTTGTTTAAATACATTTTGTATCTGTCCACTACGGCTACCAGTACGACAAGTAAAAACAACTGTTTTGTCTTTGTTTTCAGAGAGAAAATCTTTGGCCCATGATTGAAACTGAGTGGTAGGTTTTAACACGTCCACACCTTCAATATGTCCTTCATTATACTCCCAGTCTTCTCTTACATCTACAAGTAAAAAGTCTGCTTTGCCTTCGCTACGTGCTTCAAGTAGTGTCTGAAGCTCTAAAGAGTTCACATCATTTTGTTCTAATAATTCTTGCATAAATTTATCTCCAATACCGTCTTGCATTTTCATAATTATATCTAATAAGTATTATAACTTGCTGTTAAGACTATTTTACGCTTTTGCTTCTTGTTCTGCTCTGTACTCTGGTGTACAGAAAATTTGACAATGACAGACACCTAGTTCTGGAAGCTCTTTTTCTATAGCAGGTTTACAAGGACAAGTTCTGTCATCTGAACTTTTAAACTTTCCTGGTTTTGCTTCATCAGGCTCTACCATGAAACAAGGACAAAACCTTCTTCCATAAAGGAGTTTATTACGTGCAAGACCCATGATGACACCTTCGTTTACATCTTCATTGACATTGTAAACCCACCCTTGACTCTCACAAACTTTGTCGGTAAATTTCTCTGTTTTTGCTAAGGTATCTTTAAACTCTTGTGAATTCATGTCTAATTGTGGCATCATGATAAAATCCTTTATATTTAATAGTAGTTATATCTAAACAAAATTAATATATAATAAGAAAAACATCCCTGAAGGATAAAAATGCAAATAGATGATGCTGTCTTAGCCAAATTAGAGAAACTTTCCCATCTTCGTATTGATGAGAGTAAAAAAGAAGAAGTGAAAGCACAACTTTCCGGTATCTTGAATTATATTGAAAACCTCAATGAATTAGACACCGATGCACTTTCTTCTTCTTTTTCAACACTTGATGGCGGAACTCCGTTAAGAGAAGATACGCCTAGAGAAAAAAATGATATTTCCAAAGATATTCTTTCTCATGCACCAAGAGTAGAAGATGACTTTTTCATCGTACCTGCGATTATAGAATAATGATAAAAATTTATGGCATTAAAAATTGTGACTCTGTACGCAAAGCCATCAAATATCTAAAAAGTCATGACCTCCCTTATGACTTCATAGACTTTCGCCAAACCCCTGTAGAAGCGGAAACTGTTGCTTCTTGGTTAAAGTGTACAGACATCAAAACACTTTTCAATACCAGAGGTACAACCTATCGTACTTTAGGCCTTAAAGCACTCAACCTTACAGACCTTGAGAAGCAAACATGGCTTGCTAAAGAGAACATGCTCATTAAACGCCCCGTAATTACTCTTGATAAGAATGTTATAGTTGGCTATAATGAGTCTTTATACTCTGAAATATTACACAATTAAAGGACAAAAATGGCAGCTTTTGACATTAAGAAACTACTGCAATCCGTGGTAACACATGGGGCATCCGACCTCCACCTCGTTTCTCGTACTGAACCACAAATCAGACTTGATGGTGTACTTAAACCCGTTAATCTACCTAAGATGACAGGTGAAGATATTGAGGAAATGGCCTATTCACTCATTACAGAAAAACAAAAAAAGCAATTTGAAGAGCATAGTGAACTTGACTTTGCCCTTCTCATTCCTGGTATTGGCCGTTTTAGAGCAAATTACTATAAAACTTTAGGAGAAACCGCTGCTGCGTTTAGGATTATTCCTATTGATGTACCTTCTTTAGATGATTTGGGTGCACCACTTATCTATAAATCACTCATTAAAAGAGAAAAAGGGCTCATTTTGGTCACAGGACCTACAGGTTCTGGTAAATCAACCACCCTTGCTGCCATGCTCAATGAAATCAACCTCACTGAACAAAAACACATTATAACGGTTGAAGATCCTGTGGAATTCATCCACCAAAACAAAAAATGTGTTTTCTCCCATCGTGGTGTGGGTGAAGATACTGCTTCATTTGCTATTGCACTGAAATATGCCATGCGTCAGGATCCAGATATCATACTAATTGGGGAAATGAGGGACAAAGAGACCATTGAAGCTGGACTCACAGCGGCAGAGACTGGTCACCTGGTTTTTGCTACACTTCACACCTCTTCAGCGGCAGGGACTATTAACCGTATTATTGATGTATTTACAGGGGATGAACAACCTCAAATTAGAGCTATGATTTCGACTTCACTCGTTGCCGTTATTGCACAAGCACTTTTACCTAAACTAGGTGGGGGTCGTGTGGCCGCATCTGAAATTCTTATTACCAACCATGCGATTTCCAACCTTATTCGGGAAGATAAAGTACACCAAATTTATTCTCAAATGCAACTAGGACAGGGAGATACAGGGATGCAAACGCAAACCCAAGCGCTTCTTAAATTTATTAGAGATGGAAAAATTAGCCGAGATATTGCTTTACAATATGCCAACAAACCTGATGAGCTTTCCAAAGCAACTGTTTAAAGCGCAAAGTATTTTTAGGTACAATACGAAAAAACAGTATAAACATGGAGTGTGACAGAGATGGAAAATTTTTCAATGATGGACTTTAACTACTTTGATGTGAGCATTGGAGCCATTATCTTAATCTTAGGGATTAAAGGTTTTATGGAAGGTTTCATTAAAGAAGCTTTTGGTCTTGTAGGACTTGTTGCAGGTGTCTACTTTGCTTCACGTCTTGCGCCAGAAGCTGCAACATTTATTGATAAAAACTTTTTTCATCTAGAGAATGAATCTATTCTAAGCTTACTTGGATTTATGGCTATTCTTGCACTTGTATGGATAGGTGCTACTATTTTAGGAAGTATTTTCTCTAAACTTAGCTCTAAAAGTGGTCTAGGTTTTTTTGACCGTCTTTTAGGTTTTATTATTGGTGGAGGGAAATATTTTATTATATTTGCATTGATTATTACTGCACTTTCCAACGTGAAGTTGGTCAAAGACAATTTAGAAAAATATGTGAAAGATTCCGTGCTTTACCCTTACCTTAGAGAAGCAGGTACTTACTTGATACACTTAGATCCTGCTACTTTAGGCTTTACGCAAACAGGGAAAATCACAATAAGTGACGCAGAAAAAACAGAGACGCTAAACACACCTGTAGAAAACAATGCCAGCATAAAAACAGATGAAGACAATACAAGCATTGTAGAAAACAATAGCACACTCACACAATAAGGTAAAACATGATTGACTACCCAATACTTTTAAATAAATTTCAAGCGCTCTTAAAAGAAAATGCACTTAAGTTTACCAAACAAAGAGAGTTAGTACTCAAGTTTTTATATAACAATGTGGGACACTATACACCTGAAGACATTTACACCCTTCTTAAAGATGAAAACCCAGACATCAACATAGGCATTGCAACTGTTTACCGTACACTTGCACTCCTTGAGGGTGAGCACATTGCTTCATCTATCTCTTTTGGTGCACAAGGTAAAAAGTATGAGTTAGGTCTCAAAAAGCACCATGACCACCTCATTTGTACAAAATGTGGAGAGATTATAGAATTCTTTGATGATATCATCGAAGAGAGACAAGAAGAAATTGCTAAAAAGTTTAACTTTAAAATGACAGACCATACGATGAAAATTGTAGGGCTTTGTGAAAACTGCCAACAATAAATAAACCAAACATACCAGTCGTATAGGAGACACCCCTTTTGATATTTGACAATCAGTACATTCAAGAACGCATAAAAAAAACCCAAACCCTCAGAGAAAAAGGTATTAACCCTTACCCTAATAAAATACAAAAAGGTACACCTTCTACAAGCTTTTTAAGTGATTGTGCTTATGTGCATGACCTCGTTGTAGATGAAGGTGAGATGAAGCAAGATAAAACAAAGTCTTACACACTCACTGGACGTATCAAATTTATGCGTATTATGGGAAAAGCTACTTTTGCCAAAATAGAAGATGCTGATGGCCTCGTACAACTTTACTTTAACCGTGATGACCTTCCTGAAGGGTATTACAATGATGTCGTAAAAAAACTTTTTGAAGTAGGTGACATCATTGAAGCAAAAGGTTACCCTTTTGTCACAGGTACAGGTGAACTTACCCTTCACTGTTTAGAAGTCAATATGGTGACCAAAGCCATCTCTCCTTTGCCTGAGAAATTTCATGGTATTCAAGACCAAGAGATAAAATACAGACAACGTTACCTTGATATGATTATGGATGCAAAAGTAAAAGAACGTTTTATACTACGTTCTAAAATTGTCTCTGGTATAAGAAGATTTTTTGAAGACAAAGGTTTCTTAGAAGTAGAAACACCTATGATGCACCCTATCCCTGGTGGTGCCAATGCCAAACCATTTATTACCCATCATAACGCTTTAAATGTAGACAGATATTTACGTATTGCTCCTGAGCTTTACCTCAAACGTCTCATCGTAGGTGGTATGGAAGCAGTATTTGAGATAAACAGAAACTTTAGAAATGAGGGGATAGACGCAACACATAATCCTGAGTTTACCTCTATAGAGTTTTACTGGGCCTATAAAACCTATATTGAACTAATGGAAATTACTGAAGAGTTATTTGACTATCTCTTTGATAGCTTGAAATTAGATAGAGTACTTCCGTATGGTGACATAGAAATCAATTTTGCCACACCTTTTGCAAAAGTCTCATGGGTAGACTCCATTGTAGACATTGGTGGTGTTCCAAGAGAAGTTGCCATTGACAGAGATGCGGGACTTGCTTACTTAAAAGAGCGTAAGCTAAAAACAGATAAAAACTGGACACTAGGTTACGTACAAGCAGAACTTTTTGACGAATTTGTAGAAGCCAAACTCCTTAACCCTACTTTCATTACAGACTACCCAGTGGACATTTCTCCTCTAGCTAGAAGAAACGATGAAAACCCAGAAGTGACGGAACGTTTTGAACTCTTCATGGCAGGTAAAGAGATAGCCAATGGTTTCTCAGAACTCAATGACCCTATTGACCAGTATGAAAGGTTTAAAGGGCAAGTAGATGCCAAAGAAGCCACAGGTGATGATGAAGCGATGCACATGGATACAGACTTTGTACGAGCGCTCAGCTACGGTATGACACCAACGGCGGGTGAAGGTATAGGTATTGACCGTTTGGTTATGATGCTCACCAACCAACACACTATCCGTGATGTACTCCTCTTCCCTGCTATGAGACCAGAAGCCATACAAGAAGTCGTCAAAGTAGATGCCACATCTATGTGTAAAAAATGTGGACATGACGTCATGGAAGAACTCAAACCTGCGAAAAAAGGTAAAGGGATGTTCTGTTTAGATGTGGCTGCATGTAAAGGCCGTGTCTCAGAAAGAACCTAAGCTAAGAGAACTTTAAAAATTCGAACTAGGCATATTTGAAAAAAACTTTTTAAAATATGCCCTTACGTCAAAGTATCTTAACTGTTATACTACACCTATGACAACCAAGAGAGTTAATAGTATTATTTCCTCCCCCAAACATTCTTTTCCCTTTTTTGTTCTTGGTTGTTACACACAAAAATCCCCCATATTTATTATTAAATCAAAAAATATAGTGCCTTCATAACATCTTTAGTAGAAATTCGCTATAAATACACATTAATTATTCCCAAACTAAGGAACCCTATGAGTTATGCTATAGAAACATTTGACCCAGAGATATTTGCTGCGATTGAAAACGAGAGAGAAAGACAAACAGATCACCTTGAGATGATTGCTTCTGAAAACTTTACTTTGCCTGCGGTGATGGAAGCTATGGGTTCTGTATTTACGAACAAATATGCTGAGGGTTACCCTTATAAACGTTATTATGGTGGATGTGAATATGCTGATGTGGTTGAGCAATTGGCCATTGACAGAGCCTGTGAGCTTTTTGACTGTTCTTACGCAAACGTACAACCTCACTCAGGTTCACAAGCCAATGGTGCCGTGTATGCAGCACTACTAAAAGCTGGAGAGAAAATACTTGGTATGGACTTAAGCCATGGTGGACACTTGACACATGGTTCTAAACCATCATTTTCTGGTAAAAACTACTCTTCATTTACTTATGGTGTTGAGCTTGATGGTCGCATTAACTATGATGAAGTGATGAAAATCGCTAAAATCGTTCAACCTAAAATCATCGTATGTGGTGCTTCTGCATATGCAAGAGAGATAGACTTCAAAAAGTTTAGAGAGATTGCTGACGAGGTTGGTGCCATTTTATTTGCTGACATTGCACACATTGCAGGACTAGTTTGTGCCGATGAGCACCCTAGCCCATTCCCTTATGCAGATGTTGTGACAACTACTACACATAAAACACTGGCAGGTCCTCGTGGTGGAATGATCATGACCAATGACGAAGCCATTGCAAAGAAAATCAACTCTGCTATTTTCCCAGGACTTCAAGGTGGACCACTGGTTCATGTAATTGCAGCCAAAGCAGTAGGATTTAAATACAACCTTTCACCTGAATGGAAAACACATGCAAAACAAGTTAAAGCCAATGCGTCTAAACTTGCAGAAGTACTTGTAGCACGTGGTTATGACGTAGTCTCAGGTGGAACAGACAACCACCTTGTATTGGTTTCTTTCCTTGACAAAGACTTCTCAGGTAAAGAGGCAGATGCTGCGCTTGGTGCAGCGGGAATTACGGTAAACAAAAACACCGTTCCAGGTGAGACAAGATCTCCGTTTGTCACTTCAGGTGTACGTATCGGTTCTCCTGCCTTGACTTCACGTGGAATGAAAGAAAAAGAGTTTGAAATTATTGCAAACAAAATTGCTGATGTACTTGACAATGTGAATGACGCTGCTTTACATGCAACCATCAAAGATGAAATGAAAACGTTGGCACAAGACTTTATCATTTACGAAAAATCGATTTACTAGACATTGAAAGTCTTTGACCTCACTTTTAAAGTAGATCATTATTACATTAAAAGATCTTCGATTGTTGAAAAAATATCTTTCAACAATCGAACCTTCTATGCCAAGTTTGAGCGTATAGAAGAAGCACCCTCCTCTCTTTTACTTTCACAACATCTTGACAGACAATACACCATTGCCCTCCCCTTAGTGACAGAGGGACACACGAACTACTTAGTCATCGAATATAAAGGTGAAGAATATCAGCGTTTTTACCATTTGATTAAACACCTTTTTAAAACCTTAGAAGTAGACGATTATTACATATATCAAGGCAAAGACAAAGAGCGTTTACAAATCTTCATTGCTGTAGATAAACTCAACTTAGAAGATGCACAGAGACAATTGGACATGTATTCGGATGCTTTAAAATCTAAGATGGTCAAAAAGTGGAAAACCCTTCCTTCTCTCAATCTTCCAGACGAGTACAACATCGTCACACTCCCCTACCCCACGCTTTAAAAGTTATATGATATAATTAATACAAATTTACTTTTGGAAAGAGTTCCCTCATGCATGACCATAATCTAGATGACCTTATTATCGATACTGTTGCACCTAAAAACAATAAAGCAAAAGGTTTTTTAACCATTGTTGCTTTGTTTATTGTTATTATTATTGTGATGATTATTCTCAACAAAACATTCATCAATCCAGATAAAAGCAATACGCTTATCTTGGATGAAGAGCTCACAACAACCATTGCGCCAGAACTCAAACTTCAAGAGCAAGAAACAGTTGTTGTACCAAAACCTGAAGAAGCTACTGTAGCTGAACCCGTAGTAGACGTGATAGAAGAGCCTTCTTTACCAAGTATGATTGAAGATAAAGTCTCTGCACCCATAGAGCCAACACTTACACAAGAACCTAAAATTCTAGAGAGTATAGAAGTACCTAGCACTGAGTTAGCTCCTACGCAAGAGCCTGTGCAGACCAAGCCTGAAGTTGTGGAACAAGTTCCTGCACCTGTAGTAGCGCCTGTCACAGAAGTTGTACCTCAAGGTACCTACTTTGTACAAGTTGGGTCATACAGAAACAGACCTAGTCCAAGTCTTCTTAAACGTATTAAAAATAACGGATTTAACTATAGACTCACAAAAGCAAACAACAATGGTATTAAAAAACTTCTCATTGGTCCATACACAACACGGACAGAAGTTGACAAAGCACTTGCCATCGTAAGAAGCCGTTTAGTCAAACAAGCATTTGTGGTGAAGAAGTAAGACCATGACAAAAACCATTCTTTTTGATCAACTCACACCTGTGGCTCTGTATGGAAAAATAAAAGAGATTTTTCCAGGTGAGATTACCATGCTTTTTGAATCTGTTGTCAATTCAGTAGATGGGAACTTTTCTTTTATTACCATTGGTGCACAAGAACGTCTTAGCTACAAAAATAATACCACATCTTATACCAATCAAAAAGGTGAAGTAAGTACCCTTGATGAAGACCCTTTTTCTTTTTTAAAAGCGTATTATAAAAATGTTGATAAAGCTGCCTACAAAGAGAAAGCCGTAGAGCTTGGCTTCTCTTTTGTCGATGGCTTCATAGGATTCATCGCTTATGATATGGTCAAAGTATTTGAGCCTACCCTAGAAGAGAGTATGGAGGGTTTAGACGACCCACTTAACACGCCTGATCTTGATTTGGTGCGTCCTAAAATCATAATGGCTTACTCACATAAGTCTGCAAAACTCACCCTCATTCTCAACGATGACTCTATGTCTGAAGGTTTAGAGTCCATAGAAAGTATTTTACATACTAGCTGTACTCCCATGCCACTTCAAGCTGTAGTGCTTGATGGTGAAGGCACATTTAGCATAGATGAAGCACGTTTTAAAGCTTTGGTAGATGAGTCCAAAGAGAACATCCGTTCTGGAGACATTTTTCAAATCCTTTTGGCCAACAGATATACCCAAAAAGGAAAGATAGATCCTCTAAGTTTTTACAGGGTTTTACGTTCTAAAAACCCTTCTCCTTACCTCTTTTTACTTGACTATGAAGAATTCTCAATTTGTGGGTCTAGCCCAGAAGTGATGGTACGTTTAACAGACGGTGAAATACTGCTTCGCCCTATAGCCGGTACACGTAAACGTGGTAAGAATGCAGCACGAGACAAAGAGCTTGAGCAAGAAATGTTAGATGACCCTAAAGAGTGTGCAGAACACCTCATGTTGATTGACCTTGGACGTAATGATGTGGGACGTGTGGCACAAACAGGTACAGTTAAGGTCACTGACATGATGCGTGTTGAAAAATACTCACATGTTATGCATATGGTCTCAGATGTACAAGCAAAACTCGAAGAGGGCAAAGATATGTTTGACCTTTTTGCAGCCACCTTTACAGCAGGTACCATGACAGGTGCCCCTAAAATTGAAGCCATGAAACTCATTGCCCATTATGAGGGTTTAAAACGTGGTTTTTACTCTGGTTCTGTGGGTTACTTTGCTTTTGATGGTAACATGGATTCATCTATCGCCATAAGAACATCACTCATTAAACCAGACAGTATTACGCTTCAAGCAGGAGCAGGCATCGTTGCTGACTCCGTACCAGAATTAGAGTACCTAGAAGTCAAAAACAAACTCGAAGCCCTATTGGCAACCCTGAAAGAAATGGAAAGTCTTTAACGATGGCTAAAGAGATTTTTGCCATCTTTGGAAACCCTGTTTCCCACTCCAAGTCTCCACTCATGCACAACCTCACCTTTCAAGGTTTAGGTATTGATGCCTGTTATACACGCTATTTACTAGAAAATGGCGACAAACTCAAAGAGATATTTTTAGCTTTAGGACTTAAAGGTGCGAACATTACCGTACCCCATAAAGAAGCCGCTTTTTCCGCCGCAGATGTACTTGATCCTTTTGCCAAAAAAATTGGCGTGGTCAATACTTTAGTCGAACGAGAGGGAAAACTCTACGGTTACAATACCGATGCACCTGGCTTTTTAAAAGCCATCTCAGAATTTAAAGAGGTTAAAACCGTACTCTTCTTAGGTGCAGGTGGTACCGCACAATCAACCTCTAGCGTACTGAGAGATGAAGGCTATGAAGTCACCTTACTTAACAGAGGTGAAGCACGTTTAGAAAAATACAAAAAAGAAGGTTTTAAAACCTATACCTTTGAGACATTCCCTCTCAATGATTCTTTACTAAAAACCTATGACCTTGTCATCAACATGACTTCTGCTGGACTTGAAGATGAAAACCTTCCTGCACCTATAAAGATACTCTCTGCAGTAATACCCCATGCAAAAGCCTGTGTCGATGTCATTTATGGTAAAGAAACACCTTTTTTGAAACTTGCAAAGTCCGAAGGTAAGCCGACAAAAGATGGCTCAGATATGTTACTCTATCAGGGTATCATTGCTTTTGAACATTTTACTAACTATCGTTACTCTTTTGATGAGATTAAACCTTTGATGAAAAAGGCTTTTAGCTTGTGAAGCAATTTTTATCTGTATTCATTTTTCTCTTACTTCTTGTAGCGACAACCATCTGGTTTAACTTACCAAAAATCACCCCTTATTACACCCAGCTTACCAAAAGCCGTGTGGGTTTAAACATGGATTTACAGCCCCAAGCCCAAAAAGAGTCTCATTTTGTGGGGTCAGATAAATGTAAAGAGTGTCATAAAGAAGAGCACAAAGCTTGGCATGCATCTTTGCACTCTAAAATGATTCAAGACATTCAAAAAGACCCTTCTGTGGTCGTGGCAGATTTTTCAAAACTTCCTGCAGATGCTGACTTTACTTTAGCACAATCCATTTACACCGTAGGCTCAAAGTTTAAACAACGTTATATGATACCGGCAAAAATCAATAACAAAGATGACTTTAGACTGGGAAATTATCAGTGGAATGTACAAACAAAAAAATGGCAAAGTTTTAAACCTTACAAGTATTGGTACAAAGATGCCTACCCTCATGATAACAGAGAATTTCCAACTTCAAACACTTGTGATGGCTGTCACTTTACGGGCTATATGTCTACAGGTAAACGTGTAGAACCTGCCATTGGCTGTGAGTCTTGTCATGGTCCTGCAAGCCAACATGTAAAAGATCCTAAAAGTAAAATCTTTAAAATATCACTTTCTGACCCTATACGTAGCAATGAAGTCTGTTTTCAATGTCACATGAGAAACAGAGATAAACGGATGGAAAGAGGCTATCAATCTGCAAAAGATTTATGGATGGATGCCAAAGATTACCCCGATGGCTATGAGCCGGGTAAAGCACTTATTAACTATAAACTTCCTGCTCCTTTTGCACCAGGTAAAGAGACCAAAGAGTTTTGGGCCAATGGTGCAGCAAAGACAAACCGTACCCAAGGCAATGAATACATACATGATGCCATGTATAACCATGGGATTACCTGTATAAACTGTCATAACCCACATAAACTCAGCAATACAGCACAAAATCCAGAAGGCAATAAAGCCTGTATGAAGTGTCATGCCTTAGGGTCTATTATTGGGCCACACCAAGATACTATTGAACAGCATACCCACCACAAAGAAGATTCAAAAGGTTCTTTATGTATAGAGTGTCATATGCCGCGTACGGCCAAACATACAGGGAAGTCACCTTTAACAGTACGTTCACATTTATTCAGCTTTACTTACCCTGCTCAAACCAAAGCTTATGGTATGCCTAAAGAAACCAATGCTTGTTATGCTTGCCATAAAGATAAAACGCTTGACTCTCTGCAGGAGAATTTGACGCAATGGGGACGTTTAGAATGGCAAAAACTTGAACTTCCTGCTGAGGGTTTGCAGTAGTGTTTGATTTCAATTAACCTTTTAGGGGTACACTAGTGTATACAAGAACAAAAAGGTAGAAGATGATTAATATCTTAATGATAGAAGACGACTCGGAATTTGCAGAACTTCTGAGTGAATACTTGGCACAATACGATATCAAAGTCACCAACTTTGAAGACCCTTATTTGGGACTAAGTGCGGGGGTTAAAAAGTATGATTTACTCATACTTGACTTGACACTTCCTGGTATGGATGGTCTTGAAGTCTGTGAAGAAGTCATGCAAAAGTATGACATCCCTGTTATCATCTCCTCTGCACGTTCAGACATCAATGACAAGGTAGAAGCTTTGGCCATTGGTGCAGATGACTACCTACCTAAACCTTATGACCCTAAAGAGATGTATGCGCGCATTATGTCTTTGCTTAGACGTTATGCTAAAGCCAAAAACCCTGAACTTTCTACCCCACAAAGTGACTTTGAAATAAAAGGTGACACCATCTACTTTAAAAAACATGCACTGGCACTGACCCCTGCTGAGTTTGAAGTACTCTCTTTACTGGTTAAACATCAAGGCATTACACAATCACGTGAGCAAATCATCAACACTGCAGGTACCATGAGCATAGACTCTCAAGGTAAAAGCCTAGATGTCATCATTTCTAAAATACGTACTAAACTTGGGGATAAAGATGATGAAGATGCCAAACGTATACAAGCAGTGCGTGGTGTTGGATATAAACTGGTTTAGGACTTTTTTACAATGATTATTACCTCTTTACGTTCTAAAATTAGACTTGTCTTTTCTGTCACACTCCTACTGCTTGCTGTGCTTTTCATCTATTCAGTCAAATATGACCGTGCCATCTTTGAAGAGCATACCATTGCACAAGAAAAAGCCATCACACACTACATTTATGCTTACAACTTAAAATACGGAAAAATTGACGAAGCGTATCTTGAAGCACAAAACCTCTCTCTTATAACAGACAAAGGTATGGTGGTGCAAATAGAACGTTTTTTTAGAGACAAAGAGAAAGGTAAACTCAAACGTTATGCGGTAGATACCTACCATTTAAAACGAATTATTCTGATTCACAATGACCGTTTTCAACTTATTTTAGAAAATAAAAACAAAGTAAATTTTCCTATTAAACGTGCCATACTATTTTCTATTGTCTTTTTACTCATTGTCTTACTCTATTGGTGGATTTTGAAAAGTTTGAAACCTCTTTCTACACTTAAACGCCAAATCCAAACCTTTTCAGAAGGTAACTTGGACATCAACTGTAAAAGTGATAAACAAGATGAGATAGCAGAAGTTGCCAATGAGTTTGACCATGCAGTTACCATGATACGTGAACTCATACAGTCAAGACAACTCTTTTTACGTGCCATTATGCATGAGCTTAAAACGCCCATTGCCAAAGGAAGACTTGTCTCCGAAATGTTAAACGATGAAAAGAGTAAAAAACGCCTGCACAGTATCTTTGAACGACTTAACCTACTCATTGATGAGTTTGCAAAAATTGAGAAAATCACTTCAAAGAACTTTGAATTACATATGAATGACTACAAGATGTCTGACCTTATCGAGGCTAGCATTGACCTTTTAATGGTTGAAAACCCTAAACGTCTCATCAGCGTTAATATTGAGAAAGACTACTCAGTAAATGTAGACTTTGAACTCTTTACCTTAGTGCTTAAAAACCTTCTTGACAATGGGATTAAGTACAGTACAGACAAGCACATCACTGTAAAGATTGCAGACAATACACTCACTATCTCTAACTTAGGAGAAGCATTATCTGAACCTTTAGAGAATTATTTTAAACCTTTCCACACTTCTAAAAAAGGTTTAGGTTTAGGACTCTATATTGTAAAAAGCATTTTAGATATTCACCAAAAAGAGTTACAGTATAAGTATGAAGATGAGTCTAATACTTTTACAATTCATTAAATACTAGAGAGTGTTATTTTCTTCTGCGGACTGTAAATAATTCTTTGTCAACTTAGGCTTTTGGTCTTAAACGGTTTGCAATTTCTTTGTCTACCATGTGTAGACCACGACCATCAAGGCCAATGATTTCTATTTTGTCTAAGATACCTTTGAACAATGCCTCTTCTTCATGCTGTTCTGCTACATACCACTGTAAAAAGTTAAACGTAGCATAATCATTCTCTGACATCGTTAAAGCTGCCAGTTCATTGATTTTCCCAGTCACAAACTTTTCATGATCATAGATGTTTTCAAAGACATCTTTTAAATCTTTAAAATTATTTTCCGGTGCTGCTACTTCTGCTACCAAAGCCTGTGAACCTGTCTCATTTACATAAGTAAATAACCTATGCATATGCTCTAACTCTTCCGCTGATTGTGCAGCCAAAAATGCTGCAGATCCTTCTAAGCCTTTCGATTGACACCATGATGACATTGCAAGGTATAGGTTGGAAGAGTAATGTTCCAAATTTATTTGTTCATTGAGTTTTTTTAATACCTTTTTTTTTAACATAAAAAGTCCTTTTAACGTATTTATATACTAAGGATATTCTTTTTAGATTAATTAAATATTAATTACTGAGTATTATTTATGTTTATACTGTAATCTCTTTAATGTCTGCAATGTCTTTAAATGTTTTATAGACAGAACCAATGGTATGTAATCTATTGGTTTTAAGTGCTTCATCCTCTGCGTTAACCATGACATCATCAAAGTAAGCATCAAGTTCACGCTTTAAACCAAACAGTGCTTCAAACTCTGTTTTATAGTCTGCATACTTTTGGTTAATCACTTTTTCATAAGCATTATAAAGTGTCACTTCTGCATCTTCTTTAAAGAGTGTGGTGTCTATGGTCAAGTCACTTTCAAGGTCTAAATCTTTAGAGATGTTTGCCACACGTTTAAAGGTTGAAAACTGCTCTTTGAAAGTGTCTGAAGAGACGATGTCATTGAGTGCAGAGACTTTTTTAGCTATCTCATTAATGTCTCTCTCACCTGAAGCCAGCACGGAAGCAATCACTGAAGGGTTTGCATCAAGTGATTTGTTAATACGCTCAATGATGAAGTCTGAAAGCAGCACTGTGTCAAAATCATCATAGGCATCTTTAAGTAGAGAGATAATGTCATCGATGTTAAAAGCCAAGTCATACTCTGTGACTATTCTTACAATCCCATTTACCGCACGTCTAAGTGCAAAGGGGTCTTTAGAACCGGTGGGGATTCTCCCTACAGAGAAAAGCCCAAAAAGTGTGTCCAGTTTTGCAGACATAGCCACAATAGAAGAGAACACAGAACTTGGCAACTCAGCACCCTCACCTACAGGCATATACTGCTCTTTTATGGCAGTGTAAACCAGTTCCTCTTCACCCAGTGCTTTGGCGTAGTAGTACCCCATAAGCCCTTGAAGCTCTGTAAACTCATAGACCATCTCGGACATGAGGTCTGCTTTGGCAAGGTTTACTGCTTTGTCCATAGCTTTTTCCAAGTGTGCTGCAGATTTTCCTGTGGCTTTTTCTATTTTATCCATATACAATGCCAAAAGTCTTACCGCAATGTTTTTCTCTCTTTTGATTTTATCGGCAAGTGTTCCCAATCCATCAATGAACTGTACTTTATCAAGCCCCTCTGTATTCAGCCCATTAGCCAAGTCATTTTTGTAGAAGAAAAGACCATCAGCCAAACGTGGTTTGAGTACACGTTCATTTCCTGCGACGACTTTGCTGTAATCATTTGTGTAGGCATTTGAAACCACCACAAATTTGTTGGAAATTTTTCCATTTTCAAACACAGGGAAATAACGTTGGTGTTCTTTCATAGAAGTAATAATCACTTCAGGAGGGAGTTCTAAGAAAAGTGCATCAAAGGTCCCTACTAGTGCTTTGGGGTTTTCAGTAATAGCAACCACTTCAGCAAGTAAGGCTCTATCTCTTTCAATAATGATATTGTGTGTAGATTCTAAAGCATCAAACTCAGTCAAGATTAACGCTTCACGATCTTTAGGCTGAAGCATCACAGCACACTCTGTTAAAATACCTTCATAGGCATCAATGTTTGGAACTTCAACGGCATCATACGTCACCATACGATGCACGTAAGTCTTTGTGTCAGAGTTTACACCAAACAATGTCACAGGCACAGAGTTCTCACCCATGCGAACCTGTAACCAACGTAGTGGGCGTATGAACTCATCCGATCTTGCTCCCCAACGCATCATTTTTCCAAAGGCCATGGAAGCCAGCCATTTTTCCAACATCTCTTGAAGTAAAGAAGCAGTCAAAGACCCCTCAACTTCATTTTTAAAGTAAAGCACCTCTTTACCGTTTTTCTCTCCCCGCCCTAGCGCTTCAAAATCCACCCCACATTTGCGTGCAAAACCTTCTGCTGCTTTTGTAGGCTCTCCATCTTTAATGGCAGCAAGCACAGGAGGTCCAAAAAATTCTACAGTTGAATCTTCTTGTTTAATAGGCATTGCAGTATGTTTAAGTACCAATCTTCTAGGGGTATAAATAAACGCAAAACTATTTGAAAGATTATACTCTCCAAGTATCTTAGACCATGATTTTTCTATGTTTGAAATGATTTTAAGTAGTGGGATTGCTGGTAATTCTTCAACACCGATTTCGATGAGTAATGCTTCTGTCATAATAGGATTTCCTAGTAAATAATAATTGTTATAATTTTACCTAAAAGTACGTTAATAGTGAGATTAAAACAACGCTAAAGATATGGAACTCATATCCAATACTTTGGATAGTGTCTTTTTGGGTTTTTTGAGAGGTTGTTTATAATCAGGGCGATCAACAGCATAAGGATAGAGACAGCTAAAATAGGGGATAAGATAAGACCGAAACCAAGATGATGGATCTGTTGGCTTCTTATAATAGCGATAAGAGCTGAAGCTCCAAAAGAACCCACAAGAAAAAAACTATCTATCGTGTCAGTTCCTAAATAGTCTGTAAAAATGGAAGGCCTAAACGTTAGTAAAGAGGAGTTTAATCTATGTCCTCGTCTTTATCATACATATCTATACGATGTCCATCATTGTCAAACTTCTTTTTATAGTAGTTTCGCACAATGCCAAAGGTAAGATAGGCAAAAAGAAACATTGCCACGATGTAGAGAATATCTCCAAAAGACATTAGTTTTTTTCCGATGTGTTTTCTAGGGTATTTTCGATGGTGATTTTTTCAAAACCTTCATAGTTTTGACGTAAAGCATCATACAGCACCACACCCACAGAGATGCCAAGGTTCAAACTTCTTCCTTTGCCACCCATAGGGATGGTAATACACTGTTCTGGATGCGTAAGAAGCACCTTTTCATCTAGCCCTCTAGTTTCAGAACCAAAAAGAATGTGGTCTCCTTTTTTAAAGGGAGCATTAAAGTAAAGGTTGTCTGTTTTGGTTGTACCCATGTAAGAGTTTTCTTTTATAGGATGTGCTTCTAAATATTCGTCAAAACTTTCCCAAAGTACTAAGTCTAAGTGTTTCCAATAGTCCAAACCTGCACGTCTTACTGCTTTGTCGTCGATGTCGAAGCCTAGGGGTTTAATGAGGTGCAATGTGGCACCTAAGTTCACACATAAACGTCCGATGGTTCCAGTGTTTTGGGGGATTTGTGGTTCTACTAATACGATATTAAACATGGGTATCCTTTATTTGCAATCCAAAATTGCTTACGTCGACTTCTTATATTTCCATATATTCAAACCGAGGCGTTGTTTCTCTCGTCATTTTTTTTAGAAAAAAACGAAGCAAAAAAAGCGTTGTGGCTCTCGAATCGCTCCGCTTTCAAGGGCGTTCGCCACAACAGAGCACACTATCGTGTGATTTGATGAGGGGTTTTTTAAAAAATTACTGTCTTATTCCCGTTTACAAACACTCTATCATTCAGTACCAGTGCTAATGCACGAGAAAGCACTATTTTTTCACCATCACGCCCTGCTCTTTGCATGTCTTTCCACGTTAAACGGTGGTTTACGGGGATGACATCTTGGGCAATGATTGGCCCTTCATCTAAGTCATCTGTGACAAAGTGTGCTGTGGCTCCGATGATCTTTACCCCTCGTTCAAAAGCTTGTTTATAAGGATTTGCCCCTATAAATGCCGGTAAGAATGAGTGGTGAATATTGATAATATTTTGTGGGTAAGCTTTCACAAAGCCTGGGGTTAAAATACGCATATATTTGGCTAATACAATATAGTCAAAATTATGTGCATCAATACGTTGCATGACTTTTTTCTCATGTGCTTCACGGCTCAACTCTTCTGCAGGTATATGGTAAAAAGGAATGTCGAAACGCTCAACGAGTGATTTGAGTGTGTCATGGTTAGCAATCACACACTCAATATCTGCGCCCAATTCACCATCTGCATAACGAATAAGTATGTCACCTAACGCATGAGACTCTTTGGTAGCCAAAAGTACAATTTTTTTGTCTTTTGGTTCAATGACACGAATGTGTGCATCTTTAGGTGTAATGGATTTGAGTTCAGCAAGAAGTTCTTCAATGTCAAAAAGACCTGTGACAATTGTACGCATGAAAAATCTTCCATGCTCTTTGTCTACAAATTCACGGTTATTGTCAATGTTTAAATTTCTGTCATAAAAGACTTTTGAAATTTTGTAAACCAGACCTTTTGCATCTTCACAATCGATGAGTACTCTTGCTCTTTTTTCCAAAACTAAAACCCCTGCAATTTATTAGCGACTAGTCGCGTGAGCCTCCTGTTGAAGGAAACCCAGTGTTAACGTAGTAAAGATGAGCTTAGCTCATTTTACGTCCTATTTACTAGCGTAATTGGCGATAATATCACCCATTTCACTACAAGAACAAATCTCTTTGGCATCATAATCACCAAGGTCTCCCGTACGGTAACCTTCACTCAATGCTTTTTTAATGGCTGCATCTATCTTATCTGCAGCTGCCTCTTCACCTAAAGCATAACGTAACATCATTGAAGCAGATGAAATCGTTGCAAGAGGATTGGCAATACCTTGTCCCGCAATGTCTGGTGCAGAACCATGTATAGGCTCATAAAGTCCTACACCTTTTCCAGTACTGGCAGATGGTAAAAGTCCAATAGACCCAGACAACATTGAAGCAGCATCTGACAAGATGTCTCCAAAAATGTTTCCAGTTAAAATGACATCAAATTGCTTAGGCTCACGGATGAGTTGCATGGCTGCATTGTCTACATACATGTGTGTAAGTTCAACCTCAGGGTAATCTTTTGCTACTTCAATGACTGTTTCTCTCCAAAACTGAGAAACTTCAAGTACATTGGCTTTGTCTACTGAACAGATACGTTTATCACGTTGCATCGCAATTTCAAAAGCAACTTTAGCAATACGCACAACTTCTTCACGTGTGTATACCATTGTATTGTAGGCTCTATCTGCTTCTAATGCTCTTGGCTCACCAAAGTAAATACCGCCTGTAAGTTCACGTACTACCATAATGTCTACACCTTTAATGACTTCAGGTTTTAAGCTTGAAGCATTAATCAACTCGTCATACACCATTGCTGGTCTAAGGTTTGCGAATGTTCCCATTGCTTTACGGATAGCAAGTAAACCTGACTCAGGACGTAAGTGTCTCTCTAAGTTGTCCCATTTTGGTCCACCAATAGCACCAAAAAGTACTGCATCAGATTTTTTAACACCTTGGACAGTTGCATCTGGAAGTGGCACACCTGTCTCATCAATGGCAGCACCACCGAGTAGAAGTTCATCATACTTAAGTCTAAACCCTTGTTGTACAGAAACTGCATCAAGTACTTTGATGGCTTCATCTATGATTTCTGGACCAATACCGTCACCTTTGATGACAGCAATTTTATATATTTTTCCCATACGCTTACCTTTTACTTCTTGTTATTTTCTATTTCTTGTTTTGCAAAGGCAATTAAACCACCTGCATCTACTAACTCTTGCATAAATTCTGGAATGGGTGCAAATTTATACGTTTTTGCTTGAGAAACGTTAATCACTTCACCCGCATCCATGTCCACTCTTACCGTGTCACCTTCATTTATCTCTGCTGCTTCTTCCAGTTCAAAAATAGGCAGTCCCATGTTAAACGCATTTCTGTAAAAAATACGTGCAAATGTTGGCGCAATAATTGCGGAAACGCCCGCTTCTTTGAGTGCAATGGGTGCATGTTCACGAGAAGAACCACAGCCAAAATTTTCACCTGCAACGATGATGTCACCTGCAGACATTTTTGAAACAAACTCAGGGTCTTCATCTTCCATCACATGTTTCGCCAGTTCTGACGCATCAGAAGTATTGAGGTATCTTGCTGCGATAATTAAATCGGTATCAATATTGTCGCCAAATTTCCAAACTTTACCTTGCAAATTGTATCCTTTAATTGTTAGGGGTCACCCTTAGAGTATTGCCCAAAATATTCCGCGATTATATCCAAAAAAATTAAAATTATCAAATTTAGCACTTGTTTTTAATAAAATTTCGGTATAATCCTCCTTAAACAATTCTGAGGAACTTCTCCTCAACTATCAAGGGTACAAATGGCAGCAAAAGACAGCATGAAGAACATAGAAGCGTTATTTAACTCTAAGAAAAAAACCGATGTGGTAACACTTGAAAACATCGCAAAAGAATTTACAAAAGCACCTACTGCTGCGCAAGCGAAAAAAATACATAAATTTGCAACAGAGGCTAAAGCAGAGATAATTTCTGCTTCAGAATACGCAACCTACCTCACAGCAAAAGAAAAAAAGAAACGTGAAGAGATGCGTAAAAAAATGGCAGAAGGTGGGAGTGAAGACACTTTTGATCTGCATAAAGAAAAAGAGCTTCTAGAGTGGAGCCGTTCTGACTCACCTGTACGTATGTATTTACGTGAAATGGGTAAAATTCCTCTACTTACAAAAGAAGAAGAAGTGGATCTTTCTATGCGTATTGAAGAGGGTGAAGACGTCATCATTGATGCAATTTGTTCTGTGCCTTACCTTATTGGGTACATTATTAACTATAAAGAGCCTTTACTAAACCGTGAAAGACGTGTAAAAGAACTTTTTAAGAGTTTTGAAGATGAAAAAGTGGCAAGTGATGACAATGCTGATGAAACAAAAGAAGAAGCAGCCGCTAAAAAAGTGCCTAAAGATGACAAAAGAGTCAAACTAGTGGTTGATTCATTTAAACAACTTGAAAAATCTAAAAAAGAGTGGATGAAAGCACGTGAAGACTTAGATGCGTTCATCGCTTCAAAACCTGAAGTGCTAGCTGTCTTACATGAACGTCTTAAAATTGCTTATAAAAAAGAGCTTTTAAAGTCTGCATTGTTGAATCTTGGGCCAACGTCTAAACTCATTAATGAACTTGTAAAAGCCATGGAGACTGCACTAAGATCGGATGACTCTTTTGAAAAAGAGCTCAAACGTTTAGAGTACAAACTTCCACTCTTTAACGACACACTCAAAGAAAATCACGTCAAACTACTTGAAAACATCATCAACATGGACAAAGACGACATAATCGACACTGTGCCTGAGACTACGATGGTAAGTACTTATGTTGAGATTAAAAAACTTTTTGAAACACGTGAAGCTTCTAAAGGTAGTTTTGACCTCTCTGAAGAAAAACTACAAGAGATTTTAGGTCAAATCCGTCAAGGTAAAGCCAAATCAGAAGTTGCAAAAACACGTATGGCAAAGTCAAACCTTAGATTGGTTGTTTCTATTGCAAAACGTTACACTAACCGTGGACTTCCTTTCCTTGACCTCATCCAAGAGGGTAACATTGGTCTTATGAAAGCAGTCGATAAGTTTGAATACGAAAAAGGATACAAGTTTTCTACCTACGCAACTTGGTGGATCCGTCAAGCAATTTCTCGTGCCATTGCTGACCAAGCAAGAACCATTCGTATCCCTATTCACATGATTGAGACGATTAACCGTATCAATAAAATCATCAGAAAACACTTACAAGAGACGGGTCGTGAGCCAGACTTAGACACCATCGCTGAAGAAGTGGGTCTCTCTGTAGATAAAGTGAAAAACGTCATCAAAATCACCAAAGAGCCTGTTTCCCTTGAAACACCAGTTGGTGATGAAGATGATGGTAGGTTTGGTGACTTCATTGAAGACAAAACCACACTAAGCCCTACAGACGTTGTACTAAAAGATGACCTCAATAACCAAATTGACGAAGTCCTTGACCAACTCAACGAAAGAGAAAAAGCCGTTATTCGTATGCGTTTTGGACTCTTAGAAGATGAAAGTGACAGAACACTAGAAGAGATTGGTAAAGAACTTTCAGTCACACGTGAAAGAGTAAGACAGATAGAATCATCTGCCATCAAAAAACTAAAACACCCTAAAGTGGGACGTAAACTTAAAAACTACATCGAAGAGTAACATATACCTAGGGTCGGGTAAGCGATCCTAGCGTTCAAGCAAGACATATTCATACATCCACCCCCCCCTTATTTCACACCTACCCACTTCGTAAGAAATTTTATCGTAGGTGCTTGCACAAAAAGTGTAAACAATACAACCCCATAAGCTATAGACTGTACTGTGTACCAGTACTCTAGTTCTAGAGGTATGGAGAGTGCAAGGGCAACTACCACTGCACCACGCAGGCCTCCCCAAAAGATGATGACCTGATACCCTCTGCTTATAGGCTCAATATACGGCAGTTTAGAAACCAAAGGCAGAACAACAAAGATACCTATCGCCCTTGCGATAAGTACAGAGACAATCCCTAGTAGCATTGCCAGCCAATGACTCGTAAACATCTCTATAGTAATAGTAATACCTACAAGTAAGAAAATGAGAATGTTTGCGATGTACGCATTAAAGTCCCATAAATTTTCTACAAATTTTGACGCTTCTGCTCTTTTGCAACGCTCCCATGAGATAAGCAAACCTGTCATAAGTACTGCCATTACACCTGAGACATGTAAAAAATGCTCTGCAAATATAAAGGCACTATAGGCAGAGATAATGCTTATGAGTGATTTTGAAAAACTGCCTTCCGTCACTTTGTATAAAAGCATAAAAACAAACCCCAATACAGTACCAACAAGAATACCTCCAAAGAAAACAAACATAAATTCTTTGATAGCGTCTAGTCCAGAAAAAGACCCCGTATCCATTTGTGCATAAGCAATAAACAGTCCAAAAAGTACAATGACAGTGGCATCATTAAACAAACTTTCACCCTCTACTAGGGTACTAAGGCGTTCGGCTACTTTAATCTGTTTAAAGATATCAAGTACGGCTACTGGGTCCGTAGCAGACAAGATAGCACCCGTCAACAAAGCAGCAATAATGGGAAATCCAAGGGGATGATCTATGCCATAGTAGAGTAGCGTAGCGGTGATAACTGTGCTTAATAACATGATAGGGATAGCCAAAATAACGATAGGAATAAGGTTTTTTAGTAACAACTTGGCATCTATGTTTAAAGCAGATTCAAAAATAAGCACAGGCAATAGTATATAAAATACCAAATCATGCAAATGATACCAACGTAAGCCAAGGTCAAATCCAAGTGCAATTATCAACTCAGAACCCAAAAAGCCTTCAATGACTAGTAAGGCAGAAAAAGGAAGACCAATACGTTTCGCCAAAGGGGCACTCAGAACTGCCACAAGTAACAGTATAATTAGTATAGTGATACTCTCATATATTTGCATATTTACTCCACTAATGATAGTCTAGTGTAACCTTTCATCGTGCAGGATGTGTGTATCTGACCCCCTAATATACTTGATGAGATCGAAAATAGTAAAGCTCTACCATTAAAAAATACAGCTATACTCAAAGAGAAGTGTCACCGTACTTAAATGTGTCGTCAGTTTTGATTTCTTATGTGTTTAGAAGCTACAATAATTAGTGCTTTGTTACCTGACCCTAACCTTAAAAGCTATTTATCAAAATTTGAAAGGAGTATTGTGAAGTTTCTCATCATTATAGTTTTCTTAACATTAGGACTTAATGCTGAAAATGACACTGCCCTTTCAGATGCCTTTACAAAAGGAAAGTTTCTAGGAAATATCACTCTATTTGATTACAATGTAGACAAAAAAATGTAATAAATGCTTATGCAACCGCCTTAGGTGGGTTTTTAAAATATTCTACAGATGAGAGTAATCCTCTTTTTGCTTCTGTGCGTCTCCATCAATCTTCACCCCTAGGACCCAATCAGAATAAAATACTGACACAACTGTTTAATAACGACAGAAATGCTTCAAGTCTTACTGCCCTTTCAGAAGCCTTTTTAGCATATAGATACAAGAGTCGTATTTTAAAAGTGGGGAATATGATGTTAAACACACCTATGATGAATGATGATACCACCAGAATCGTTCCCTGGTCTTATCAGGGTGTTGCCTTTACTTCTGAACCTTTTGTAGATACTAAAATACAATTGTATCACATTACAAAAATCCGTAAAAACACTTCAGATGAATATACTAAAGTGTCCGCTAGTGGAGAGTTTGATCATGGTATTTCCATGCTAGGTATCACCTATAAAGGGCTAAACGAAATCACTCTTCAGTCTTATTATTACTACGCACCTGAACTTTATAATACCTTTATAGCCCAGATGGATTACCAGCATGTGGTCAATGAGGACTATCTTTTTTCTTATGGGGTTCAATACTTTCAAAGTTCGGACGGAGGAAAATATAATAACAGTCTCTCAAGAAATGGGGGAGATGACATAAATCTTCTTGCCTTCAGAGCAGGTATAGATGGTCCTAAGTATAATATCACCCTTAATTACTCTCAAAATTATGGCCTAAGTGGTATTGTTAAGGGATATGGTGGTCTTGCTAAGGTTTTTACTACCTCAATGGTTGCTAATGGACGCGGTAACTTTAAACCTGAAACATGGATGCTAACAACACACTTTGATGTAGACCCCTTCGAGTATGGTCAAAGTGAGTTTGCTATCTCCCTTACAAACAGCAGAGTACATGATGAGAGAGGAGATGACTTTGATGCTTTTTACTCCCATTTTAGGCACTATTTCGATGTAAACACCTCTTTGTATATACGTTTTGAAGCCATAGATTATCATGACAGCCCAAAAAATGATGTAAATTACCTTCGCATCATCGCCTCTTATAACTTCTAATATTGCATAATTCCTTTATAAAACACTTATAACTATAAAAGGAAAATAGCGAAGATGTAGAGTGTTCATCTTATAATAACAACTCAACTCTTCAAAAAACGCAGCATCCTCTACTTCTTTAAAATCAAATGAGGGTCACCCCCCCTACAGTTGAAGGTATTAATGTATGTTGATGTAGACTGCTATAAAAAAGGATATGTATGGATATGAGTATGCACATGGAAAGTATAAACTTAGTAAAGACATTACGAGGCACATACAAAGAAGAAGATAAAGAGATGGTAGTAAGGGTTCTTAATGAGTATAAGGAAAAAAATAACTGTAGTTATCAACATGCCTACGACAAGATGGTTGAAGGCAATCCATCATACTCAACATATACCTTATGGCGACGTAAATTAGCAGCTAAGAAGTAAGCCTTGATTTACTATATAGCGAAACTGATTATTACAGCATTTTTAATTGTATTAATCTCAGAAATCGCCAAGAGAAACTCTTTGATGGGTGCACTTTTGGCAGCTATCCCTTTAGTGTCCATCTTAGCTATGACATGGATGTATATTGAGACAAATGACAGCTTTTCTGCAGTGGAGTTTTCCAATAGAATTGTTTGGTTAATTGCTCCATCAATGGTATTGTTTATAGCTTTTCCAGTCTTGATAAAAAAAGGCATCAGTTTTTATCCAAGTATGATGATCTCAATCTTTATGACTATTTTTGCTTATTACAGCGTCATCTTTCTTCTTGGTAAATTTGGAGTTAAATTATAGCTGTAGCTTGATTGATCGAACATACTTTAGTTAACTAAGCTGATTTAAAAATTATATTGCGTAATCACTCTAAATTGGTTCTGTTTTCTACTGCTGCTTGTACTTTCATATTCACTTGTTCGTCGAGCATTGAGTAGTTTTATTGAATGTTTCCCCTATTAGAACTATTATAGGAAAATGAAAGAACTGCCTTTGAGTATTTAAGCATAGCCATCATTCCATAGATGCTTGAATCAAGCTCTGAATTCAATGATTTTCCAACATCATCTTCTTTTATGTATTGAAATTTTAATGTACCTAGCATAGATGAA
>CAUZVG010000005.1:0-27530 GCA_963583215.1 Campylobacterales bacterium
ATGCCTCTGTTCCAGCAGATACTGACCAGGATGGCATCATTGATTTACATGATACAGATGATGATAATGATGGGATTAATGATTCTGATGAAGCAGTCATAGGTTCGGACCCACTCTTGGCTAACCCAGATGGTAGTGACTTTGACAATGATGGGATTTCAGATGTTGATGAATCAAATGATTCTTCACCTGTAGTTACAGATACAAGTCCTGAAGATGGTAACCCGGATATCAGTTTCTCAGATACAAACGATAATGGTATCTCAGACCTCACAGAAAACTTGGTAACACTAGATTCTGATGGTGATACTATTCCAGATGTAATAGATACAGATGATGATAATGATGGGATTAATGATTCAGATGAAGCAGTTATAGGTACGGACCCACTTGTAGCTAACCCAGATGGTGTGGATACTGATGGTGATGA
The DNA here is from genome assembly GCA_963583215.1 of Campylobacterales bacterium. GTDB lineage: Bacteria > Campylobacterota > Campylobacteria > Campylobacterales > Sulfurovaceae > Sulfurovum. The sequence goes on from CAUZVG010000005.1 coordinate 431, forward strand.
AATTTCAGATGCTGATGAATCAAATGCTTCTTCACCTGTTGTCACAGATACTAGACTTGCAGATGGTAACCCAGATATTAGCTTCTCAGATACAGATGGTGATGGGATAAACAATGCAACAGATACAGATGATGACAATGATGGTATTTCAGATGAAGATGAAATAACACTAGGTACTGATCCACTTGATGGAAGTGATAGACCAATAGATACAGATAACGATGGTATCCCTGATGAATTAGATACAGATATCGATGCGGATGGTATTAATAATACAGATGAAAATGCTTCAGGAACCAATATCTATGTTGCAGATGATGTAAATACTGATAGTGACAATGATGGACTAGCAAATGCAAATGAATCAAATGAAAGCTCAACAAGCATTACGGATATAAATGAGAATAATGTTTCTGATGTTGTAGAAGCAGTAGATACTGATGGTGATGGTACTCCTGATATAATTGATGCATTTCCTTTAGATCCAAATGAAGATACGGATACTGATAATGATGGTATCGGTGATAATACTGATACAGATATTGATGGTGATGGTATTAATAATGCTGATGAAAATGCTTCAGGAACTGATCCTTTTATTGCAGACAGTAACACAACAGATACAGATCTTGATACAATTCCAGACGCAGATGAATCAGATGAAAATTCAACAAGTATTACTGATACCAATACCAATGGTATTTCGGATGTAGTTGAAGCACTAGATACAGACGGTGATGGATACAGTGATCTAGATGAGATTGCAGCAGGTTCATTACCAGATAATGAAAGTAGTACACCTAATGATAATGATGGCGATGGTTTATCGAATGAATTTGAAATTGAGATTGGTACAGATCCAGAGAATGCTGACACAGATGGTGATGATACAGATAAGAATTTTGAAGAAGATGGAGACGAAGCATACATTGATACCGATGGTGATGGTGTAATTGATGCCATAGAATCTGATATAGAAGATCAAGATAGTGATGGTATATCAGATGAGTTAGATCCGGATAATGATACGGATGGTGATGGATATAGTAATATTGATGAGTCAACGGCTGGTTCTAACCCACTTGATAAGACTGATGTGCCTACAGATACGGATAATGATGGATTATCTGATAGCTATGAAGATTTTATTGGGACAGATAACAATAATTCTAATACAGATTTTGACGTTGATGAAGATGGTGATGAAGCCTATATAGATACAGATAGTGATGGTGTTATAGATGCCATAGAATCTGATATAGAAGATCATGATGGTGATGGTATATCAGATGAGTTGGATCCAGATAATGATACCGATGGCGATGGATATAGTAATATTGATGAAACAACTGGTGGTTCTGACCCACTTGATCCTACAACTACACCAACAGATACAGATAATGATGGTTTAGGTGATGCTTATGAAGAAGTTATTGGTACGGATCCATTAGATCCTGATACTGACAATGATGGTTTAGGAGACGGATATGAACTAATTATAGACAATGCAAATGACAATGACTATATTACAGATCCTAATAATTCGGATACCGATGGCGATGGTTATTCTGACCGATCAGAAATAGAGGATGTAAAAGACCCTACCAATCCAGACAGTCATCCTAGTACTAACTGTTCAGGGTTTTTATCTTTCTTTAACCCTATCTGTTGGCTGACAGGATTTGGAGATATATTGGGTCTTTAATAGGGGATTCCCTACTATGGAGGATAATGTAGAGAACAATGGCAGTTAAATGCCACTCTTCTCTAGTTGTTTTAAGGTAGGTACTCAACAAGTGGGTATCTTCTATCTTAATAATCTAAGTACTTAGGGTATTTTATAAAAGTCCAAATCATTGGCAAAATGTATCTTCCCTCTATAAACTTTTCTCACTTCGGACTTTGCCTCTTTCTCTTTTCCCAGCGTTCTAAACATTCTATGTGAAAGTACAAGTTTTTTTACCTTTGCTTTTTTTGCTATCTCTCCTATGACAATAGGTGTCATGTGTAGTTTCCTTGCTACACCTTTACTTCCTTTTGGTACAGCGTTGTGCGCTACTAAAATGTCTGTATTTTTAGCCAACTTTTCTAGTGTATGGTAATCTCCATTCATATCACCAGAGAATGTAACACTTTTCTTTCCTATATTTACCCTGTAAGCGATGGCAGGGATGGGACCATGGTGTACAGAGATGGCGGAGATGGAAATATCACCTTTCTTGTAAATGACTTTGCTGCTACGTGTGTCTTTTACATTATGTGCTTTAACTTGTAATGCTGCAGATCCGTCTAGATGGTCACCTAAATATTGCCAGGCACCTTTATTGTTTTTAAAAAGTCTGTCTATAAAGTTTTGGGTACTTGGCATAAATTTATTTTTATTTGGACCATAAATGTGGAGTTTACCTGAAGCGCTAGTAAAAAATGCAGACTTAAGGACTGCAGGAATGTCTGCGGTATGGTCTACATGCAAGTGTGTGAGTAAGATGACATCAAGGTCTTGTATCTTCGCATTGGCTTCTTCAAATCGAAGTGATGCACCCCCTCCAAAGTCTATGAGTATTTTAGACTTGCCATCTATCCATAGGATATAAGCAGAAGAAGCACGTTTGTCGCCACTCTCTGGTCCACCAGAACCAAGGACTTGTAGCGCAAGAGAATGTTTAGCAAAAAGCAGGAGAGGCATAAGTAAAAGTATTAAAAAAAGTTTTTTCAAAGTTATTTCCTATATGATATTAGTATAGCTTCGTATACAGTGCTTATTGTATGCTGTGACTATGTAAGATTTGTGTATTAAAGGGAAAATATGATTAAAAATACATTGGGGGAGGTTTCTGTACTCTTTGCTTACCCAAGACATCTTTTTATGTTGGCTGCAAGATTACTTTTGGCGTATGGTTTTGTGAAACCTGCTTTACTCAAACTCAATGACATGAACGCAACAGCTCAGTGGTTTGCAAGTCTCTCTATTCCTCTGCCTACATTCACCGCGTACCTTGTCACAGGTATCGAGACCATTGCTATTGTTTTACTGGTCTTAGGTCTTTTTACCAGACCCATATCAATTCTACTCTCTTTTGTCATGATGGGTGCCATTCTTTTTGTGCATGAATCACATGGTTTTTCAGTCTCAGATAATGGTATAGAAATTCCACTCTATTATATGTTGTTTTTATTTATTTTTGCCTCTTTTGGTGCAGGAAAAATCTCTTTAGATAATCTCTTATTTAAGGATGACAATAAATGAATAATCAAAACTTCTTTGCAAACTTCCCTCTATTATCCGCAGACTGGGGTGTACTACTCAAAATTCTTATGGTAGTCATAGTCTTAGTTCTGTTTTCCATGTTCATCTACGATCGTTTTGTACAAAGGAAAAATCAACTCCTCATCAATTACCCACTTATTGGACGCTTACGCTACCTGTTTTATATGTTACGAAACCCTATGCGTCAGTACTTTGGGGATGAAACCTTTTATGACTCTTTTGAAAAACTAGAGTGGGTGAACAAAGTATCTGCCGATGAAAACCCTTATTTGTCTTTTTCACCTACCAAACCGTATGGCAATCAAAAAACACTTTTTAAACATGCAAACTTTGTGAAAGAAGTCTCAGAAGTACAAGAAGAGTTTTCTGTCACCTTTGGAGAAAAAAGAGAAATACCTTTTGTCTCGAGGAGTATTATTGGGCGTTCTGCCATGAGTGATGGTGCCATCTCTCCCGAGGGAACGCGTGCTTTTGCCATAGGTGCACACAGAGGCGCTTTTCCTATTAATACAGGTGAAGGTGGATTGACTTCAAACTTTTTGGCTTCACTGAATTTAGAAAATCTAACGAATACTGATTATTTGGAAATCAAAGAAGGAACCTGGTTTGCTAAAGGGGCGTATTATGGTATTCGTTTCCTTACCAACCGTGAGGTGGCTCAACGCGTTTACAGAAGAATGGTGGTACGACAAAAAGACAAAGGGTCATTTATTTTTGATAACCAAAAGTTACTCTATTTTCGTATTGATTGGACTAAAGACTTAGACTCTTTCCCAAAAGAAGCACTGCATGGTATACCTGACATTACTTTTCAAATGGGTTCAGGGCTTTATGGTGTACGCCATCATGATGGCACGTTCGATAAAGAGCGTTACAAAAAAGTGATGCGTTTTGCAAAAATGACGGAAGTAAAGTTGGCTCAAGGTGCCAAACAAACAGGAGGGAAACTGCTTGCCACAAAAGTGAGTGATGACATTGCATACTACAGGGGTATCCCTGCACATCAAGACCTCATAAGTCCCAACCGTTTTCCTTATGCCACAGATATGAAGACTTTTTTTGACTTCATTACTGAACTCCAATCTCTCTCTTCTAAGCCTGTAGGCTTTAAGATAGTCATTTCTACAAAAGAACGTTTTGAAGATTTTGCTAAAGCACTCAAAGCACGTAAAGAAGAGGGAAAAAGCATTGCCGATTTTCTTACAATTGATGGGGGTGATGGAGGTTCAGCTACCGCACCACTAGAGATGATGTCCAAAATTGGTTTACCTATTCGTGAAGCCTTGGAAATAGTTGTCGAAGTCTTAGAAGATTATGGTTTACGAGAAGATTTAAAAATCATTGCAGCAGAAAAAGTACTCACGCCTGATGATGTCATTGAACTGCTGTGCCATGGTGCAGACTTCATTAACATTGCACGTGGGTTTATGATGTCTGCTGGGTGCATACGTGCTCGTGAATGTTCTGGTGCTGGGGGACGAAACTGTCCTGTAGGACTTGCCACTATGGATGAAGCAAAACGAAGTAAATTTTTGGTGCATCAAAAAGCAAAACATGTGGAAAACTACCACCATAACCTTTTGCATGGTATACGTTCACTTATGGCAGTGATGGGTAAGTCTCATGTTTCTGAGTTTTCTATGGATGACTTAACTGCACGTGAATATGTGGCTTAAGAGAGAAGGAAAAAGCATGAAAACGTCTGATTTATTTGTAAAAGCCTTAGAAAATGAAGGGGTAGAGTATATCTTTGGCATTCCAGGAGAAGAGAATTTAGACTTTTTAGACTCGCTTCGTCACTCTTCTATCAAACTCATTTTGACACGACATGAACAAGCTGCAGGGTTTATTGCAGCAACGTATGGACGACTTACCGGTAAGGTGGGTGTTTGTCTTTCTACCTTAGGACCAGGTGCTACCAATTTTTCTACAGCAGCTGCCTATGCACAGCTTTGTGGTTTTCCGATGATGATGATCACAGGACAAAAACCCATTAAAAAGTCAAAACAAGGACGTTTCCAAATTGTTGACATTGTGGCACTCATGCGTCCTGTGACGAAGTATGCCAAACAAGTCAGTAACGGGAACAATATACCTGCCATGGTAAGAGATGCCTTTAAAGTTGCAACCACAGAACGTCCGGGTGCAGTGCTGATTGAACTTCCAGAAGACATTGCAGAAGAAGAAGTGAGTGAAAATATTTATCCTGTACAAAAATTTGAGTATGCTGTGGCTTCATCTAGCTCTATAGCTAAAGCTATAGAGATGATAGAAAAGGCCAAACAACCACTGCTTCTTATTGGTGCAGGTGCTAACCGTAGTAATATTTGTACGCCATTGTTGGATTTTGTTGAGAAAACAAAAATTCCATTCTTCTCCACACAAATGGGTAAAGGTGTCATTGATGAAAATCATCCTTTATGCCTAGGTTGTGCAGCACTGTCTGCAAAAGATTTTGTACATTGTGCCATTGAAAAGGCTGACCTTATCATCAATGTAGGACATGACGTCATTGAAAAACCTCCCTTTTTCATGGAAAATAAAGAGGGGGCACAAAAAGTGATTCATGTAAACTTTTTTCCCTCAGAAGTAGATGATACGTATTTCCCTCAATTAGATGTATTGGGAGATATTGCTTCGAATATTGCTATGATAGATCAGAAAATTAAAGTACAAAAACATTGGGATTTTGACTATTATATGCGTACCATTGTTGAAATGGAAAAACATTTATGTAAATATAGTGCTGACACACGTTTTCCTATATTGCCACAAAGAGCCTTGTATATCATCCAACATACTTTAAACGATGATGATATTGTGACCCTAGACAATGGTATGTATAAAATATGGTTTGCACGTAATTATAAATGTGCCAAGAGTCATACACTTTTACTAGACAATGCTTTGGCTACCATGGGTGCGGGTTTACCTTCTGGGATTGCTGCCAAAATTGTGAATCCAAATCAACATGTAGTTACTGTGGCAGGTGATGGAGGGTTTATGATGAATTCTCAAGAGCTTGAGACAGCTGTCAGACTTGGCTTACATTTAACCGTCATCATCTTAAATGACAATGCCTTTGGCATGATACGTTGGAAGCAGGTGGGTCAAGGATTTGAAGACTTTGGCTTAACCCTTGGCAATCCAGATTTTGTAGCCTATGCCAATTCTTATGGTGCCACAGGGCATAGACCAAGTTCTGATGAAGAATTTAAAGAGACACTTTTAGAGTGTATCAATGGTTCTGGTGTGCATGTGATAGATTTGGCAGTGGATTACTCTTTAAATAATGCCATTTTAAATGAGTTGTTAGATGCTAAACAATGTTTGATCTAAAGTAAAAGGAAAAACTATGAAAACAATAGAAGTGACATCACCGTATGATGGGAGTGTTGTTGGGACTGTGCCTTTTTCAACTATGGAAGAGGTACAAGAGAGCATTAAGCGCGCTAAAAATCTATTTTTAGATAAATCTCAGGCATTGACAAAGACAAAAAGAATTGAAATCCTTGAAAAAGTGATACGTATTATGTCATCAGAAGTAGAAGCGCTGACAAAGCTTTGTGCTTCGGAGGGTGGAAAACCTTGGGTAGATTCCAAAGTGGAAGTAGAAAGGGCTATTAATGGGGTATCCTTAGCTATTGAGGGCATTGCTAACAATAAAGGACAGCATATTCCTATGGGACATACAACGTCATCAGAACATCGTATGGCGTACACCTTTAAAGAACCCATTGGTGTCGTAGCAGCCATTTCAGCATTTAATCATCCTCTGAATTTAGCGGTACATCAAGTCATACCGGCCATTTCAGTAGGTTGTCCTGTGATTATTAAGCCAGCCATGCAGACACCTTTGTCTGCTTACAGACTCGTTGAGATACTCAAAGAGGCAGGTCTTCCTGATGACTGGGCGCAAGTTGTCGTCTGTGACATCCCTTCAAGTGAATTTTTAGCCACATCTCCTGACATAGACTTTTTAACGTTTATTGGTTCCAATGCCGTGGGTTGGTACTTAAACTCAAAAGTAGCCCAAGGTACACGTGTGACCTTAGAACATGGAGGTGTAGCCCCAGTCATTGTAGAGGAAGATGCCAAGATCGATGCACTTATTCCTGCGCTTGGAAAAGGAGGCTTTTATCATGCTGGACAAGTTTGTGTCTCTGTACAAAGGGTTTATGTACATGAAAGAATTTGTGACTTAGTGGCAGAAAAACTGGCAGCATACGCTTCTAGCTTGCAAGTGGGTAATCAGCTTGATAATAAAACCCAAGTGGGCCCTCTCATTAGCCATAAAGAAGTCAAGCGTGTAGGAGAGTGGGTAGCCGAAGCCATAAAATCAGGGGCAAAAGTGCTTTGTGGTGGTACAGCCATCTCAGAGTCTTGTTATGCGCCTACGGTACTTCTTAACCCAAGTGACAGTTCTTTAGTCTCAACAAAAGAAGTTTTTGGACCTGTTGTCTGTGTGTATTCTTATAAAGAGATAGACGAAGCTTTGAGACGTGCAAATGCACTGGAAGTCTCTTTTCAAGCAGCCGTGTTTACCCAAAATATTGACACTGCGTTTAAAGCAGTCAAAGGCTTAAATGCTACAGCTGTAATGGTCAATGACCATACCGCATTTAGGGTAGATTGGATGCCTTTTGGTGGGGCTAAGACTTCTGGACTAGGTATGGGTGGCATACACAACTCTATGGAAGAGATGCAAAATGAAAAACTGATGGTGTTTAAGTCGGATGTACTATAAAGGTGACTTTTTATACGTCAGCATTTACGCACAACAAGAACCGCCATCTTTTTTCTTAAAGTAGGGTTTGGCAATGTACCACAAAATAAGCGCCCAAAGTACTATAGAAGAGAGTGTGGCAATTAACCCACTCTCTTCATGCATATCTATTAAAGAAGCAGGGTCGATGTCTGAAATGTCAAAGATGTAGTCTAGTCCTAAACCAAAGAGGATACTTCCTAGTATGATACTGCCTAAATAAATAACCAAAGACTTCGTTCCTAACATTTTCTTTACCACTCCTATGGTCACAGTGTTTGTAGCAGGCCCTGCAGAGAGAAAGACAAAAGCGGCACCTGCACTGACTCCTGAGAGCATGAGTCCTGCGGCAATTGGCAAAGAAGCTGTGGCACAGACATACATTGGCACAGCAATGACAATCACCACAAGATACGAAATCCATGCATAGGTAGTGAGTAGTTCTGATAGCTTTTCGGGAATGGCGACAGTAATGAGTGCCCCTAAAAGAAGTCCCCAAAATAGAGGTTTTGCAATATCTGAAAGTAGGGTACCAAAAGCATATTTCATGGCAGTAAAAAATGAGAACTTTTTTTCTGTGCTAGTGTTAGTGTTGCAACATGAACCTGAACCTGTACCACAAGACTCTTCTACTTTTGTTGCTTGCATTGTAAATGCTGTAGTGCTGTGTGGTGCCAGCGCAGAAAAAGAAGGTTTTTTAACCTCTTCTATCACATCTTCTTTGTCAAAGATATTGGTTAAAATACCTGCTACCATGGCAATAACCATAGAGGTAAGTGCACGATATAAAGTAAATATCCAGCCAAAAATACCATAGGTAGCAAGTATGGAATCTACACCTGTAATAGGCGTAGAGATAAGAAAAGAGAGAGTGGCACCTTTAGAAGCACCAGACTTTTTAATGGATGTGGCTAAGGGGATAACACCACAAGAACAGACAGGAAGAGGAATACCAAAAATAGTAGACTTCACAACAGACTTGACATCAGAAGCACCTAAGTGTTTCGTCACAATGCTGTCAGGTACCAATTCATGTAAAATACCTGCAAAAATGAGTCCAAAAAGAATGTAAGGTGCCATGGCAGTGCTCAGTTGCCATAAGGCTTCAAAAAAGTGTGTTATTTCCATGGGTAACCTTTGTATGAAGTATAAGAGGGTTCTATCTATAAGATGAGTTATATCATAAATAAACTAAAAGTCTCAGCGAAATAACTTCTTCTCATAGCCATAAATATCTGGTCTGAACTGTACCACACCAGATGGGTCTACCCAAACGGTATGGTACTCAATGAAGACGGGGATTTGATGTCTGAGTGTGAGCCATTTGTTTTGTTTGTTCGTATAGCTGTAACCTAAGTTGTTAAGAAGTTCCATAGGCTTCTCTAGACGTATACAACCATGTGAAAATGCACGGGTTCTTTTTTTAAAGAGTGATTTGGCAGGGGTATCATGCATATAGACATTAAAATGATTGGGAAAAAGAAACTTCACTTTTCCCAAAGCATTTTTAGGACCAGACTTTTGATAAAGTCTGCCATCGGAGTTGTAAGCAAAACCTTGTCTTTTTAGTTTAGCGTAAGATTGGTGGGCATACTCTTTCCTATAAATTGAAGCGGGGACATTCCAACGAGGATTTTTCACAATATATTTTATTTTTCTGTTAAAAATAGGGGTGCGCATTGCTCTTTTACCCACAATGATACGCATAGTAAGTAAAGGTTCACCTGCTTCAAAGTAAGACATCTTGTACTCTGGAATGTTGACCAAAATGTATGTAGAGGGTTTAGGTGTAGAGATACGCTCTAAGGTTAAGTTCTTTTTGACTCTTTTGAGAAGGTCATAAATACTTTGTTTTAACGCCCGTCTGGTTTGTGGACCAATGTCACCATCTACAGCCAAGCCATTTCTTCTTTGGTACTCTAAGAGTTCAGACTCAAAGCTTGGACCTGTCTCTGCATTTTCTGTTAACCCCGCATTTTGAAAAAGATTAAAAACCTTTTTGATACGTCTAATATCTTCTTCTTTATCCCCTTTGAATTTTGGAGGATTGTAGGTTTTACGCAAAGAGTAGAGGTAGTCAGTGTACTTTATGAGAGAGGTATAACGTTTACTTTTTGGTAAATGCTTCAAAGTAAATTCATAGCCTTCACCTTTATGAACCGCTTGAGAAATTTTCTTAGTACTTATCTGTCTATAGGCACTTTTGTCCCCTCTAAAGTAGCCATAGTTAAGGTTACCATTGAGTAGACAAGTGGCTATTTGGTAGTCACTTTTGCCTTGACAGAGGCTATACTTTTTTTGATAGTTTACTAAGCTTACGGAAGGTGAGGCAGCATAGGTAAGACCTGAGAGTAGTAGTAACCATAGGAGCTTTTTCATCTCCTATGATAACTTATTGTTTTTAAAATAAAGTTTAATAATATAACTTTATTTTAAAATACTTAAATACAAATTGCCTGTTTGATTTTCTCTTGATTGAGTTTTTTAATCAATTTTGAAGAGAGTTCCGCGTAACGTGTCTCATCTAAGTTTAACTCTTTTTGAACTCTTTCAATGTCTGTACCTTCAGCCCAAGCTTTAAGAAGTTTTAACTCTTTTTTTGTCAGTTTAATTTTGAGGCATTCAAGTAGGGCATCACCCTCTTTAAGTGGGTTTACCAATTTGTTGATGTGTTTTTCTATTTCCATGTTAAGTGTTAACAATATGTATCCTATTTTGTAAAATGTATGAGTGTAAGGTAGCCAATTCCTGCAAAAAGAATGCTACCAAAAAGGTTGAGTGCCATATTAGCAAAAGCTTGTAAATAATGTCCTGATTCGAGTAAAAAGAAACTCTCTATGGCAAAGGTAGAGTAGGTGGTTAGTGCCCCTAAAATACCTGTGACCATAAACGTTTTCATATATGGAGAGAGCGTGGTATTCAAATGAAAGTACGCAAAAAGTAAACCAATGAGCAAAGACCCCAAAAGGTTTACAAACAAAGTCCCAAGCGGCAGGGCATGTACAAAATGTTTGTTGACCCAAGTGTTAAGTAAAAGTCTCAGCGTAGCACCTAAGGCACCACCACTAGCGACTGCGATGATGGTTGTCAAGTTCAGCATCTATAACCTTTTGCATATTTTCGCTAAGGTCTTTAAACCACTCTTTGTCGTTACTTTTTACATCAATGGAAGGTAAAAAATGATAATTAACAGTGCCTGAATGACCCTCTTTTCTGTGTTCATTGAGTACGTTTTTGCTGCCTGTAATCACAATGGGTTGCACACGTAAGTTCAATTTTTTAGCAATGAGATTTGTACCTTGCTTAAAAGAGAGAAGAGACTGATCTTTTGCCCGTGTCCCCTCAGGGAAAATAGCCACAGCTCTGCCTAGTACTTCTTTAGACTCTTTCACATCATTTATGAGTTTACGTAAACCTGATTTACTCTCTCTGTCTAGTGAAATCATTTCACCATGACGCAGTAAATTTCCAAACCATGGGGCATCAAAAAGCTCTTTTTTTGCTACCCAGCGCAAGTGATTGTTTTGTAAAGCTTCTAGACCTATAATGTCAATGATACCTTGATGGTTCATCACAAACATATCAGCACTTTTATCCATTTCACCTTCTTGAGATAACTTACCTCCCATCATAAAAAGGGTCAAACGGTTGATATAGTGTACGATAGTACTTTTATGTTTACCAAAAATCATTAAGGCAGGGATCATAAAAACAGCTGTATTAAAAGAGATGATAAAGGCACCCCAGTAAAACCTAATAGTTGCAAAGATCTTCATTTTTTATCCATCCTATGATTCCTTCTTTATATTCTACTTTTTTGTAACCTTGACGTTCTCCTAAGAGTAAAGTGTCAAGCTCGGCATCTATTTTGGTACTAATGGTACTGGTTTGCGTAGGGAGAATGTAGAGTGCTGCACCCTGAGAAACACAAATCTTTTTATGAGGTATGTAGAGAGTTAGCAGGGTAATGACTGAAATCACAGCAAAAACCAAATAAAAGAAATCTCTTCTAAACAAAAACATCAATATAAAAAAGATTGAGAAGGTCATCAGTGTGTACTTCTTTAGTTTTTCAAAACTGTCTTCTTTGGGATTGAGGTCAGACTGTGTAGAGACTGTAGCATCTGCTACCTCTACAGGGACTTCTAAAAACACATACTGTTTTTTAATGGTGTTAAAGTAGGTAAATTTGAGTACTTTTTGTGAGACAGGTACAACCACATAAAATTCAGCTGATACTTTTGCAAAATCACGCACAATGTTTTCTACACCAGACTCTATGGTATTATTTAACTCCATGTCTTCTATATTGGCCTCAAAAGCTTCTATGGAGAGTGTCACAATGTGGTTAGACTCATCATAGTTAGAGACTTGAGAGGTTTTAATGTCCATGTCTGCTGCCAAAACATTACAAAAGTCTTCTCTTTTTTTAAGTGTGGCTATCATGATGTTTTGTGATTGTAAATTAAAACTCTCATTAGGGGTATCAATACTTAAAGAAGGAATGCGAATGTCGTCTTTTTTGGCTTGAAAGTAAAAGGTATAAAAGCTGTCATTACCATTGCGAATGACAAGGGCCTTGTTAAAAAGAGCTTGCACGTCACTACTTCTGTCAAAAGTAAAGTTGGGTAACTCTTTGTTTGAAACATTTATGCCTATGACAGTGACTGGGAAAAGTTGGTTTTCATAGACTTTTTTAGGTACATAGGAGTATTTGTATTCTGATTGTGCGCTGAGGAGGGTAGTCCCCATAAGTAAAAACCCCAATAAAAGATACACAGCGCGTAAATGTTGCATTAGTCGTCAAACCCTTTTAACATACGTAGACCATCTTCAGAACCGAGTAGGGCTTCTAAAGCACGCTCAGGGTGAGGCATAAGACCAAAAACATTCTTAGCTTCATTACACACACCAGCAATTGAAGTGACTGAACCATTGACCACAACAGGTTTTCCATCTTCATCAGAATAACGTAGTAATATCTGACCTTTGGCTTCAAGATTTTTTAAACCAGCATCATCAATGTAGAAGTTTCCATCTGCATGTGCAATAGGAATGTTCAGTACTTCACCTGTTTCACATTTGTTTAAAAATGCATTGTCATTGTTAATGACACAAAGCTTTTGGTGTTTAGAAATGAAGTGTAAGTTGTTGTTACGCTTTAAAGCCCCTGGAAGCAGTCCTGCTTCTGTGAGGATTTGAAAACCATTACAAATACCTAATACTTTTCCACCTTCATTGGCATAGCTAGTGACCGCTTTCATCACAGGTGAAAAACGTGCAATAGACCCTGAACGTAAGTAGTCACCATAAGAGAAACCACCAGGTACTACAACTAAATCGATGTTCTCTGGTAAAGTTTCATCTTCATGCCACACAAGTTCAGTACTATGGCCTAGCTTTTCAAATGCATACTGGGTATCGAACTCACAGTTTGTCCCAGGAAATCTTAAAACGGCTACTTTCATTAGTTTATCTCTATACTGTAGTCTTCAATGACTGTATTTGCTAAGAGTGTTTCACACATCTCTTTGACTTCTGTGTATGCTTTGGCTTTATCTTCTTCTTCTAGTTTAATGATAATTTGTTTACCAATACGTACATCTTCTACACCTGCGAAGTTTAAAGAGTCTAGTGCGTGGTGTGCTGCTTTTCCTTGTGGGTCAAGTACACCCTCTTTTAAAAATACGTTTACTATTGCTGTCATTGTGTTTCCTTCTTATTTTCTGTTTTTAATTCTATCGAGGACTTGTTTGTAGGCTTCTGTGAGTCCACCCAAACCTTGTCTAAATCTATCTTTGTCGAGTTTCTCATCTGTCTCAGAGTCCCAAAGTCTAAAGTTGTCTGGGCTAAGTTCGTCAATGAGAATGATGTTTCCATCTTTGTCTCTACCAAACTCTATTTTGAAGTCAACCACTTTAATGTTTAGACCGGCATAAAACTCAGTAAGAAGCGTGTTAATACGTCTGGCCATAAAACGAATGTAGTCAAGTTCATCTACGTTGTTTACAAGGTTTAAAAGAAGACAGTGTTGATCGTTGAGTTTTGGGTCACCCAAAGCATCATTTTTGTAGTCAAACTCCACCAAAGCAAATGGAAGTACCGTTTTGTGTGCAATGCCTAAGTTTTTAGACAATGAACCCGTGGCAATGTTTCTTACAATCACTTCGATGTAGATGACTTCTGCAGCTTTGTGTAACATGTTGTTGTCATCAATGGTATCTACGTAGTGTGTAGGGATACCTTTTTCATCCAAAAATTTGAAAAGCTCAGTAGAGATTTGGTTGTTTAAAGCACCTTTACCTTTTTCTGATGATTTCTTTTCACCATTAAACGCAGTCAAAGAGTCTTTAAACTCAGAGATAAGAAGATCTTTATCTGCTGTTCTCCAAATTTTCTTTGCTTTGCCTTCGTAGAGGAGGCTAGTTTTTTCCATTAGTTGTTTCCTTTGTTTGTAATGATAAGTGCTTTTAAAATGTCAACAGCAGACTTTAGCTGTGCATCTTTATAGAGTTGCTCTTCAGTGATGATGCTATCATCCACTTCTTTTGTCTCATTGTTTTCAGAAGATGAGTCAAGCGTCTCTGTTTTTTTAGAGTCTATTTTCTCTAACTCACTCTCTAAGTGCTTTTTGAGATCTCTCTCTTTAAGCAGTATAGGGTCTTCAATGTAATCAATTTTCCCTAAGTGCACAAGAATGTCTGGTGTAACACCTACAGCTTGTATGGTACGTCCAGAGGGGAGATAGTAACGTGCCACTGTGAGTTTGAGTGCTTCATCTTTACCTATAGGCATGACCACTTGTACGGAACCTTTTCCAAAGGTCTTTTCACCCACAACGATGGAACGGTTAAAGTCTTGTAAAGCACCAGAGACAATCTCAGATGCTGAGGCAGAACCACCGTTTACAAGTACAACGATAGGTGTTTTTGTGTCTGTATTTTTCTTATGGGCTTTGTAGTCTAGGTTTTCACCTCTGACTTTACCTTTTTGGCTAACAATGACACCTTTTTCAACAAAAAGGTCTACCAAGCCTACTGCTTGGCCAAGAAGTCCTCCCGGGTTGTTTCTAAGGTCTAAGATAATCCCTTGCGTGTTGTTATGCTCTTTGATGGCTTCTTCAACACCAGAGACTACTTTTTGGTCAAAAGAAGTCACATGGATGTAGAGTATTTTATCTTCAATGCTTTTTGCATAGACAGATTGGATTTTAATGATGTCTCTTGTAATTTTAATTTTAAGGGGTTTTGGCTCTTTTTTACGGATGATAGTCAGAACTAAAGAGGTACCAGGTTTACCCCTCATAAGTTTGACAGACTCATCAATATTCATACCAATGGTTGCGACTTCGTTGATTTTTAAGATGATGTCACCAGACTTAATACCTGCTTTAAACGCAGGTGTACCAACAATAGGTGCAATAACCGTTAAGGCACCTTCTTTCATACCAATAGAGACACCAAGTCCTCCAAACTCACCTTTGGTTTGTACGGAGAGGTCTTTGTAGGCTTTGGTGTCCATAAACGTTGAGTGGGCATCGAGATTGCTTAAAAGTCCTTTGAGGGCTTTGTCTACAAGGTCAGTGGTATTGACTTCATCGACATATTGGCTTTCAATGACATTGAGGATTTGTGTGAACTTGATGTATGCTTCAAGTTTTTCTTTTGCAGAAGAAGGTCCTTTGGTGTTTTCTTTTGCCTGAGCAAAAGAACCAAATAAATAGGCAACAGTCAGTGTGGACAACACTCCTGCTAGTATAATTTTTTTACTTTTTTTAATCATATTTGTGATATCTCCAAATTGGTTTATAATTTTATTAAAAAACATCTAAGAGGTTGCTTTTTAGAACTATAGCTAGTAAAAGTAAATGGAATTTTTTGTTTTGTTTGTTCATAACTGTGCATGTGTGGGTTGATTATGTTTGTTGGTTTTCCTATTGGTTGGACTGTGGTGATGTTTTTCTTCATATTTTTCTAGAAAAGTATGCAAAAGTCGTCGTGGCTCTCGAATCGCTTTGCTTTCAAGGGCGTTCGCCACGACAGGGCACACCTTCGTGTGATTGATGGGAAGAGCATAGGGTTAATCTGTGTTATACTTTTCATATGAATATTGAAGAGAACATACAAAAATGTAAAATACTGTTAGAAGAGGCGGATGCTATTTTTATAACTGCTGGGGCAGGGATGGGAGTGGACTCTGGTTTGCCTGATTTTAGAGGGAAAGAAGGGTTTTGGTCTGCTTATCCTAAAGCCAAAGAGTTGGGGCTTAGCTTTGAAGATATGGCTAACCCTGAATGGTTTGAGTCTGATCCCCAGCTTGCTTGGGCTTTTTATGGGCATAGGTTACACCTTTACCGTGATACGGTACCTCACGAGGGATTTACGAAGCTTTTAGCTCTGTCTAATACTAAAAAATATGGAAGTTTTATTTTTACTTCCAATGTGGATGGTCAGTTTCAAAGAGCGGGGTTTAATGATGCGCAGCTGATGGAGTGCCATGGCTCTATTCATCATCTTCAGTGTACTGCTAATTGTCAAGAAAAAATTTGGTCAGCTAATGATCTCTCTATAGAAATAGAAGAGGGATTTAAAGCGAAAATGCCTTTGCCTCTTTGTTCTGTTTGTGGGGCGATAGCAAGACCAAACATACTTATGTTTGGTGATTTCTCTTGGGAGCATAAGCGAACCTCTGCGCAAAGAGTAGCGCTAGTCTCTTGGATGGACAAGCTTGAACGTGAGGGTGCCAAACTTGCCATTGTTGAAATGGGTGCAGGTACTGCTGTACCTACGGTACGAAATACCTCAGAACAGATAGCCCAAAGGTTTGACATACCTCTCATACGCATAAACCCTAGAGAGAGCTTTGGTGCTGAACTAGGGCTAGAGATGGGAGCTGTTGAGGCACTTTCAAATATCATAGTTTAAAGTTTGTTTCATTAATCACTAGGGTTTTAGCTAGTACAATCATTATGAAGACATTCTTGTTATACTCTATAATGCAAAAATAAACCTATACAAAGGAGTAAAATTATGCCACACTTTATAATAGATTGTTCAGAAAATATTTTAAAATCACACTCGCAAGATGAGATAATAAAACAAGTCCATACATCAGCTGTTTCTACAAAACTATTTCATAAAAATGATGTAAAAGTGAGGGTACATAGTTTTGAAAAATACTCAACTGGAGATAAAAAAGAAGATTTTATTCATGTATTCGCAAATATTATGGAAGGTAGAACTATTGAACAAAAAGCAAATTTATCAAAAACGATAGTTAAAGATTTAGCTTTGATGTTTCCATCAGTTCCAAATATAGGAAGCAATGTGATTGAATTTGAGAGGGCAACTTATTTCAATAAAAATATGCTTGATCCAAACTATCAGTTTTCAATGCCATAAAAATTATTTGTATACGCTATTAGTTTTTTCTTCACTGCATTTATTTTTCTCTCAAAACTTTCACCATTAATGAGTTGGTCAATATAAAGTTTGGCTAATCTACTTTTCAAAGAAGAATGCTTAGGGTAGTACTCTTTAATGAGAAAATAGACATATTGAGCCAAGTCATCTTTACCTATAAACTGATGTTCATCATTTTCTCTTTTAAAAATGGCACAGGTGAGACCCTCTTTCATAGCTTCTACTATACTAGTAGCTGATTTCTCTTTTACAAAAAGAATGGTAAACCTATCTCCTATCTCATGGTCACTGTCATGTGCATCAGAATTGCCAAAAGGTGCTAAGTATTTATGTCTGTTTTTTGTTTGAAGTGCTGTTAGGTGTGTCATATTATTATGCTCTTTGGTTTTTTCTTCTCCAAAAACTTCAACACCGTCAAGATGGGAACTTTTTAACATCTCTTTATAAAAAGCTTGATGAAGATGATATTTACCATCTCTATAAACCCAATTTGGATGGGCTAGTATGGAGATACCCTCTGCCTCTTTTATTTTGTTAATAACCCAAATATTTTTTGCATAATGAGTAGGGTCAATATTTTTATCAATATCTTCTTTTTTTAAGACTTCAACAATCTTTTGGAGTTCTTTCTCATATTTTTTTGTATTTTTTCTTTGATCTTCTATAGACTTATTTGCATTAATAGATAATATATGTCCATTCCCTTGTGAGACAGACATATCTTTTTTCCCACCAACACTTACTTCTTCACCCGCTAATACTACAATATCAATACTATTTTGCTTTACTTTTTCTATCGCTTTTTGTCCACCTTCGTAGCTATCATGGTCAGTTACACTAAGAAAATCCATACCAGCTTCAAGTGAAGCCAAAACCATAGCAAATGGTGTTGCTCTACCATCCGAGTAGATTGAGTGCATATGTAAATCACCCTTTAATGGTCTAAGTTTAATCATAACTTTATCAAGACAATACAGAGAAACTATTTTTGACTCTTTATACGTAAAATTTACTTTTATAACAAATTCACCAAGATATTGCATTTTATATGAAAAAAGTATAGTATTGTTTTGGATTTTATAGTCTAGCGTATCTTTATGATAGAAGTCACACCTGGAGAGAACCTCTATAGATGCTATATTTGACGTATTTTTTAAAGTAAGATTATAGTTTATAGTTTATGGTTTTGTTTTGTTCTATGACATTAGGGGTTATTTTCACTGTTTTTCCTGCTTTTCACTATTTTAACTATAAATTATTTCAGAATGATTACAAATGAAAATAAACCCAATTAAGAGGTTTAGCTTGAATTATTTAATAAACTCTATAACACTTTCAAAATCTGAGCGTAATTGTTTTGACTGTTCATTGATTCTATACCCAAAGGCTAGTAGCACAGCTACTTGATATTTACTCGTATCTATCTCTAATACTTTTTCAACATTCTCTTTCTCAAAACCTTCCATTGGACAAGAATCAATTCCTATAAATGCAGCAGCACTCATCATATTTGCAGCTGCTAGATACGTTTGTCTTGCACTCCATTGGTATATTTTATCATCATCATTTAAGACATCACCAAGATGTGAAGCATAAAGTTCTATAAACGAGTCTAATTTTTCTTGTGGCATTTTTCTACGCATAAGCTGTGAACGAACTACTCCACTCTCTACTTTTAAAGTATCAATTCCTGCCAAAACAACCACTAAATGCGAAGAAGTTGTAATTTGGGGCTGATCCCAACAAAATGGTCTTAATTTTTCTCTTAATTCATCATTTGTGATGACTAAAAACTTCCATGCTTCCATACCAAATGAACTAGGAGACTTTCGTGCCACTTCTAAGATATAGTGCATGTCTTCATCAGATATTTTTTTAGTATCATCAAAAATCTTACAAGCATGTCTAAAATCCATCATCTTTAAAAAATCTTCTTTTTTATTCATTTTTTCTTCTTTAAAATTAGTTTTTTATAGTAGTTGTAAGCCGTAAATAACTGTCATACCTAGGGTATAAGCCGCAAGTAGATAGACATTTCTAGGGTTTCCTGAAAATTTTGGTGTCTTAATCTCTGATACATTTAAAATAGCAAGACCAACTCCAGAAATATATAAAATGATTGTAAAAGTTCCATGACTTACCACACTCTCTAGTAAAAATACAGACACTAAAATCAGACTATTATTATCAAGAGCAAGTCCAGTATATTTTGTTCCACCGGCTAAACCGTAGGTACTAAAATAGCTTAAACGTATTGCAGCAGCAGCCAGCATTATAAATGCTCCTATTAAAAAGATAGGTTCAAATTTCCCATAACTTAAAAGGAGGATTGCTGGAGTCACCCCATAACTTATTATATCTATCACAACATCAAGTTGCCCACCAAACTTTGCGTCCGTTGCCGTTCTACCTTTTAATCTTCTAGCCACTAAGCCATCGGCCCAATCAAAAGAAACTGCCCAGACCATACCAATCATAGCAGCGGCATACAACCCTGTGATACTAAAATAAATAGCAAGAACGGTACACGCTAAGCCTGAAAGGGATAATAGGTTTGGAAGGTCTCTTACATAAGAGAGAATTGTTGGTTGTTTCATTTCTATACTCATATTGTTTTCTTTTGGCATAAATTGTATCCTTTAAGTAAATAGTAAATTATTTTATGATAGCAAACTTTTATCATAAAATGCTATTATACACAAATTATATTATTTACTGAAGGAGATTCAATTATGCTTGTATATACTGTGGGTACTTTTGATTTATTACATGTGGGTCATTTAGATTTGTTAGAATACTGTGCAACTTTGGGTGATAAGTTTGTGGTAGGTGTGGCTTCTGATGAAGTAGTAGGTTCGTACAAAAGAAATGTACCTGTTGTTCCTCTAGATCAGAGAATGAGGATGCTAAAAGCATTAAAATGTGTAGATGACGTTGTATCCTATGATAAACTTGACTATGTAAGTAACTGCAAAGAGTTAAATGTTGATATCTTTGTCATTGGTGAAGATTGGGGAGATAAACCACATAATATTGCCATTGAGAAATATTTGAAATCAAAAGGTGCAAAAATTGTACAAGTCAGCTACAACCCTGTCACTTCATCTACAAAAATTAAACAAAATGTTGTTGCACAGTCTTATAAGGGAAAATATGCGGCACATACTGTTGCGTAAATATAGTATAAACACCTTTTCTTGATTAAGACTACGATGAACAACTAAGATTAATATTCTTAGACGCCATTGGGGTTGCTTTACATAAATATTCTAACTCAGGGTGCTCATCAAAGGGTGCTAAGGCTACTTTGAGTAGATCATTTACCATATTAAAGTCATGTGCTTCTGCTTTCTCTATGGCCTCTTGGAGACTATGGTTTTTAAGTACATACTTTGGATTGACTGCTAACATCTTTTCGTGGCGTGCAGCTTCAGAAAGAGTCTCTTTTTCTAAACGCATACTATATTTATCTAACCACTCATCTAGAGCTTTTCTATTTACAGAACTATCTAAGATGTCTGATTTGTTTCCATTAAAGCGAGATAGTTTTCTAAAGAACTCTGTGTAGTCTATGTCTGCACTTGCTAAGGCTCTAAACAACCCTTCTGAAAGTTCTTTATCTTCCTCTTGTTTTGTTTGTAGGCCCATTTTTTCATAGACTATTTGCGAGTAAACATTTGTATAAGTACTCCAAAAAAGATCATCTAGTACTTCTTCAGCGAGCTCATGCTCTATGATAGGGGAGAGTATTTTAGCAAGCATGTCTAAATTCCAACGAGCAGACCCTGCTTGGTTTGAAAAACTATAAATACCCTGTTTATCGGTCTCATTACAGACATAGCTAGGGTCATACGAGTCTAAAAATGAAAAGGGGCCGTAGTCTATGGTTCTGCCATCTATAGACATGTTGTCTGTATTCATGACACCGTGGTTAAAACCTACACTCTGCCACTTGGCTAAAGTTGTTGCTGTGTTTTTTACTATCTCAGCATACATTTTTAAGTAGACAGAATTATGCTCTTTTGCACTCCCTTTAAGATAAGGGAAACTCTCCTCTATCACATAATCAGCAAGAACTTTCAGTTTGTCATGTTCGCCTGAGGCATAAAAGTATTCAAAGGTTCCAAAGCGAACCCATGTAGGAGATAAACGTAATACGATTGCACCCTTTTCCATTTTCTCTCGACGTACATCTGTCTCGCTTCCTATAAGTGCTAAAGCACGAGAAGTCTCAATACCAAGACCATACATTGCCTCGCTCATTAGGTACTCACGTATAGAGGAACGAAGGACTGCTCTACCATCACCAAGGCGAGAGTAAAGGGTAAGTCCAGCGCCTTTTACTTGTAAGTTTTGTCCATTGACCTTGCCTAGATTTATAACTCTTCCATCCCCTAAGCGTCCTGAAAACTCACCAAACTGATGTCCGGCGTAACACATAGCGAAAGTCTCGCTTCCTTCTAGTTTTGTGTTTCCATTTACAATATTAAGTAGTTCCTCATCCAGAGCTACATCTTCATCCACTCCTAAGAGTCTTGCAGCACTCTGTGAAGTTGAGATAACAAAAGGTTTATGGAGTGGTGTTGGGTCTACTTTTTCGTAAAAATTAGACTCCAGATTTAAATAGGGTGTTGTTAGTTTTAAGTTTGAAAATTTCATAATGTCTTTATATCAAATTAGCTATTAAAATTTGCTACTTGTTTATTTCTTTCCCTTTGGGGATAAAACCCATAACTCAACTTTTTCATTCTCTCTAGAGTCTCTACGTTTTGTTCTTCTGGAAGATGCTCTTACATCTCTTGTGAGGTGCAATTCTTTTCTGAAACGCTTATGGTTTCGTAGTTCTTCTATAATTGGGTGACTGCTTTCTTTATCTACAACTTGTGCTAGGTTTGAAAAGATGAGAACTACTTTACCTTCAGGAGTAAGATGTTCAAGTGCTTGCTCAAAAAATCTTGGAAAAAGATCTTCTTCATAATACATCGCTTTATCGATGCCTTCTTCTAAGTCATGTTTTGCCTGTAACCAAGGAGGGTTAAAAACAATAAGGTCTGCTTTTACGTCACAGTTTTCAAACAAATCACCATGGTTGAGTGTGATTTTGTCTTCAAAGCCTAAACGTTTATTCTCTTCTGCCACACCAATGATTGCATTTTTATTGGTGTCAGATGCAAAAATGTTTTCAAAACCATTTTGGATGAGTTGAAAAGATAACACACCAGACCCTACACCAATATCTATGGCGTTAGTCTTTGGTCCATCATATTTTTTTAACCATTTATCAAATAACTTTAAATGATCAAACCTAGTTGGGAAATAGGTTCCATAATAGGGGTGAATCGATAAATTTAAAGTCTTCACTTCAAGTCCCTTTTTATACCACTGCCAAGAACTGTTCATGCCTTGCACTTCTGGAAAAGCAACATAAAATTCTGACACATCAGGGTATAACAATTCTAACCAACCAGAGTCTGGACCTTTTTTTACTATGAGCTTATTGTCTTTTACTTTGAGTAATAGTCTATGAGAAGCTTTTCTAAATGCATTACGATAATCGCGCTGACCTTGAAAACTTTTGTCTTGGTGTTTAAGTAAAAGATTTTTTCTTAGTTCATTTAAAATTTCTAAACCATTGCTATAAAACTCTTCAACAAGCACATACTTCCCTGCGATCATTTCTTCAACCGTCGCCTTTTCATCCATTTTACGATAGTACTTAATGGCTTCAATCTCTGTGGTAATAATGTCTGGTCTATCTGCTTGTATAGATTGTATGTCTGTATTCATGGTTTTATGTCCTTTAGGGAAACTCTCTAAGAGATTATACCCTTTATATTAAGTCGAAGTGTAGTGTATGGAGGCTTTGTTCTGGTTTGATTTTTTCAAATAGAGCTTTGCTGTGGACTTGGTCTGCCTTTGGGTACTCTTGAAGTTAAATATTATAAAGAGAAATACCCCGCAATCAAGAATGCCAAGGCCGCCAAAACTCCAGCGATGAGGGCGTAAGGCAATTGTGTACGTACATGTTCTACGTGGTTACAGTCTGCTGCCATGGAGGAGATGATGGTAGTGTCTGAAATGGGTGAGGCGTGGTCACCAAAGATACCTCCCGAGATCACTGCAGCAATGACAAGCGGAATCTCTAGCCCCATGACAGCACCCAAGGCTAGACCAATAGGCATCATGATGGAAAAAGTACCCCAAGATGTACCTGTTGAAAAGGCAGTAAGTCCTGCAACTAAAAAGATGAACATAGGCATGAAGACAGGAGAAATGTTTCCAGAGAGTAAGTCTGCTAAGTACTGTGCCGTGCCAAGGTCGCCAATCACCTTTCCAATGAGAAGGGCAAATACCATAATAAGCCCAAGAGGAATCATCTCACCTATACCTTCGTATAAACCTTTAAAGTACTGCTGATGTGTGAGTGCTTTTGTAGGGATGAAATAGAGGTAGATAAACAAAAGTGCCACAATCACCGCATAGTACACAGAAGTTGACCCTGAACCTTTAAAGATGTCACCTTCACCCGTAATGTAAAGAACAAGCGGTACCATGACGATCATGACCAGTATAGGTAAAAGCATTTTGTAGGGTGTGGCTTCAATGTTGTTTTCATCTATAGGGGCAATGTAAGGGATGGGTTTGGCATCTTTCATGGGCCCAATGTCTCTCTTAGAGTAAATCACCACAAGGACTATGGCTAAAGTGATGAGAGCATAAAAGTTATAAGGGATCGAAGCAATGAGTAGGGCAACAGGTTCACCCATGATGACTTTAGAGTCTACCGCAGTAATGATAAGCCCTAAGAGAAGCGCACCCCAACCGTTAAGTGGGATAAGTGAACAAATAGGTGCGGATGTACTGTCACAAATGTAAGCTAGTTTTTCTCTGCTTACGCCATTTTTGTCACAAAGAGGTTTGGCAACGGTTCCTGCGACTAAAGAGGTAATGGAAGACTCTATAAAGATGATGACACCAATGAAATACGCCAGTAACATGGCACCTTTTGGAGAGTCTATTTTTTTAGATTTTTGACTGAGGTAAGCCACAAAAGAATCTACAGCCCCAGAGATATTGAGCAGTTTAATGATGGCACCTACCAGCAGTATGAAGAAGATGGTTTTTGCAATCCACCCTTCTGAAAAAAGAGCAATGACACCATCAAAAACTGCAGTAAAAGCTTCAAGTGGATTGTAAGCGTTGAGTACAAGGAAACCTGTAAAGATCCCCCCAAGCAGAGAGACAATAACATCTTTTGTTATAATGGCTAAAAAGATGGTAAAGAGCGGGATAAGTATTGAGATGATGCCGTATTCCATAAAAAGACCTAATGATTTAAATATTGATTAAAGGATTATAACACAGATGAAAAAGATTATACTTGTTCTCTCTCTTGCCCTTATGACAGTGCAAGCACAAATTCCAAACACTAAACAACTCATCGTCGTGACTACAAAAAACTGGTCTACACCCAATGGTACCTTACAGCGTTATGAAAAAACAGATAGTTGGCACAAAGTAGGTAAGGCTTTACACATTAAACTAGGAAGAAATGGTTTAGGCTGGGGTAGAGGACTACATGACATTCCTAAAAATGCAAAGATTGTTAAAAAAGAGGGTGACGGAAAAGCACCAGCAGGTATTTTTTCACTTAAACAAGCATTTGGGTATTTCCCTTTTGATGTGAAGTATCCTTATGAGGTATATAAGAGTACAGACCATTGTGTAGATGATGTACATTCAAAACTCTACAACAAGATAGTAGAGAGTAAAGAAGTAAAAGTAGACTACAAGAGCAAAGAACATATGCGTTTCCCAAAAGGCTACTACAAGTATGGCATCGTAGTGAACCATAACCACATAGACGAAGCAGGTGCCATTAAAGGAGCAGGGTCATGTATCTTTATGCATATTAAAAAAGTGCCTACTGCTGGGTGTACAGTGATGAATGAGGGTGAGATGAAAGAGATTATTAAATGGTTGGATGTAAAGAGTAATCCTCTTTTGGTGCAGGGGACACAAGGTGTAGTCAAAGATTTGTGGAAAAGTATTAAATAAAATAATTCTTTGATTCCTCGCAAGGTGGGTAAACTCACCTTTCTTGTTCCCATCGTCCCCAATGGGAACACATATATAGCTAGCATGTTCCCACACAAGTTTAAACGTTTAAAATCTTAAATTCTTCATTGATAATAGCTTGGAATTGATATTCTAATCTTTGATTTACACTATGCATTCCCATCGGGGACGATGGGAACGAGAAAGCATTGACAGCAAAAGAACCATACTTAAAAGGATCAAACTCTGGAGTAAGTGAATTCCACTCTAACTTTGGTAAGCCAAAGAGGTAGCCTATGCGACTTTGCCATACTGCCAGTGGTGCTGCTTTACTCACTCCAGTGGCAGGGGAGTAGAACACAAGAGAGCTTGGCAATCTAAGTGTAGACTTGTCTTCCATGGCTTCTAGGGTATAGTGAAGTGCCAGAGGTGCACCTGTAGAATACCCCATGATATGTATGGGCTTCGTACCCACTTTTCCTTAGAAACCTTTAATACATACGATAGTTGACATAAAAGAGCAGTCTCGTTTTTTGGTTAGGAAGCGGGTACTTTTTGTACGCAATGCGTATGACTTCAAGAGTGTTGTCATCTAAAGCAGCGTAGCCAATACGGTCTTTGAGCCTTAAGCCTGTAATGTCACCATTTGGATGTAGGTAAAAAGAGACCACGTTGGTACCTTGTTGTCTCGTACGTACCGCCACTTCAGGGTAACCATTATGTGTGAGTGTTCGTTGGGTAATTTGGTGTATGGTAGAGAGGTTATTTTTAATATACTTTTTTTGTGTCGGCGTGTAAGTGTTAAACTCTGAACCATAAAGTTCGTTTATCATCCTTTGTGCAAAATTCCCTGCACCGGAACGTCTCTGTGGTCTAGGAGCTATGGATGTGCCTGCACCCATGAGCATATTGGCAAGAGGATCTTTTGAACGTCTTTGAGGTTTTCTTTTGACTACACGCTTTTTCTTGAGCACTTTCTTTTTGACAATTTTTTTAGGTTTTTTCTCTACTTTCTTCTTCACGACTTTCTTTTTGGGTTTAGGCAGAACTTTGGTGACATTGTTCTCTTCTGTACTTTTTACAGCAAAGGTTTTTTTACTCTCATCCAAAGCCACACGTTTCACTTCTTCTACTTTCTTCTCTTGAACGGGTTTTACGACAGGTTTCACGACGGGCTTAACGACAGGCTGAGGTTTTACAGGAGGCTTGACAGGTTTAGTCACGGCTTTAGGTTTGGGTGCAGGAGGTGGGGTGGCTACTTGTTTGATGTTGAGGCTTATTTTTTTCTCTTTTTGTTGAGGTTCGGGCATTTTAAATTTTTTGAAATTGACCGTCAGTAAGAGCCAAATCAGTAAATGCAGGAGTAAAGAGATTATGAGGGCTTTAGATAATCTACTGATAATTTACTCCTCTAATAAGCTTTTGTGTATAATCCATGCAATTATACATAACGAGGATTAACAATATGGCATATGATAAAAGTATCGCAGCATTTGATGAAGCATATCAAGTAATACCTGGTGGGGTTGACTCACCAGTACGTGCATTTGCAGGAGTAGAGGGTACACCACCGTTCATTTCTCATGG
>CAUZVG010000006.1:0-27512 GCA_963583215.1 Campylobacterales bacterium
CTCCTCAAATTTACAGTGAACGTAAAAGTTGTTGGAATGATTTGGTTTTCAAAAATGATGCAAACTGTTTTCTATAGGTTTGTACAATGCTAACCCCTGCTAAGTGTACATCATAAATATACCATTGCGCATTTTTTGTGTTTTTGTAAAACAGATATTTTACTTTATAGGTATCATTTTTTCCAATAATATAGTTTTCAAGGGTAATACGTGTAGGTTTGACTTTTTTTAAAGGCTTGGTAATGACTCTCTGATTGTTATAAAGTCTTAATTTAGTGATATAAGAGCGTTTCATTTTATTTTCAAAGGCTTTGGTAAATTGTCTTTTTTGTGTGGTATTAATCTTCTTCCACGCTTTGCCTAAGCTAATCATAGCCATGGTTTGGTAATCAAACATCGGGTCCATGATAACAATACTTTTACTCTGTTTTTGTTGCTGAGAGAGTGAAGATTTTTTCAAGACCGTAAGGACTTGTCTGACCTTAGAGTCCATGACTTTCTGAATTTGTGATTCAACAACGGCTTGTGTACTTAGTGTGAGTAGACAAAGAGTGAGTAGTACTTTAAACATAAGGGCTCCTTTTTTAGCTTATTCTTCTATTTCGACTTGTCGTTTTTGTTCATAAATGTCACGTAAAAACGGGTAAAGATCTAGAGCATCTGCTTTAAGACTTTCATACTGACCTAACTCTAAAGAGTTTTTATTGACATAATAAAGTGTGGCAATGGCAACTGATTGGCCAAAGTTATCAGGTATTTTATAGTTCTCAAACCCTTTGATGTTGACAAGAGGTGATGCATAAACATCTAAAGTAAGACCCGCGATGTCTCTTAGATTGGAAGGACCAAAGAAAGGTAAGACCACATGGAAACCTGCACCCACCCCATAGAAGCCTAAAGTTTGTCCAAAGTCTTCTTGATGTTTAGGCACATGTACAAGGTTTGTAGCGGGATCCATAAAACCCAGCAGTCCAATGGTAGAGTTTGTTAAAAACCTTTCTGTTTCATCCGTAGCATTTTTAAACTTTCCTTGTAAAAGATTGTTACTTAAACGTATAGGGTATTGTAAATTTTTGATTGCATTTGAGATCCCTATACGTAAAGGTTCTGGAAGTATGGCGGCATAGGTTTCAGAAAGAGGGTTAAATGCATAGATATACATTTTGTCATTCACTGTGGTCATGGCTCTATTGTACCCACTAAGTGGGTCTATGAGGTCTACATCTTCTTCTTGAAATTCACTGTCAAAACCAGAACTGTCTGTACTTGAGAGCGTGTTGCTTTTTAGTGCTTTTTCTTCACTAGCAGGTTGAGGTTCTGGAGATTCTTGAGACGCATATGTCTGTCTTGGAGGCTGAGCTTCTTGCGTACTACAAGCTTGAAAGAGAAAAGTAAAAAGTAATAAGCTATATGATAAAGTCTTCATTATAACCTCCATTTTCTACATTATACACTATTATAAGTGTACTATTGGTATAGTTTACAGACTTGTTCTTCTTTGTTTTTAACAAATGCCTAGTAAAATTTAGTTAAAATCATAACTATAGTTAACGCCATAAGGATAAAAAATGAAAGTTTTATTAATAAAAGATGTAAAAGCTTTAGGTAAAGCAGGTGAAATTAAAGAAGTAAAAGATGGATATGGTCAAAATTTTCTCATAGGTAAAGGTTTAGCAAAATTGGCAACTCCGGACGTTGTAGAAAACTGGAAAGCTGATCAGGCACGTATGGCGCAAGAGTTAAAAGATGCACTCACAAGACTTGAAGCTGAGAAAATTACTTTAGAAGCCAGTGAAATCAAAATAGAAAAAACAAAAGCGCCAGTGGGCATCAAAGGTTCAGTAGGTAATGCCGACATATCTTCAGCCATTGCTGAGCAACTTAACATTGAGTTAGATAAAAAACATATCAATCTCAAAAAAGCTTTGAAGTCTGAGGGGATTCACTCTGTAGATGCAAAGTTGGGACATGGAATTCATGCCACACTTAAAGTGAATGTGGTAGCCGTTTAATGTTTCACGCAACTACAATACTTGGTTACAAAGCAGAGGGTAAAGCAGTCATTGGTGGTGATGGCCAAGTTAGTTTTGGTGATACAATACTCAAAGGAAATGCCACCAAAATACGCACGCTGGGTGAAGGTAAAGTCTTGGCAGGTTTTGCAGGAAGTACGGCAGATGCATTTAACCTTTTTGATATGTTTGAAACGATACTTTCTGAGAAAAAGGGCGACCTTTTTAAGTCAGTCATTGGATTTTCTAAACTTTGGAGAAAAGACAAACATTTACGTCAGCTTGAAGCAATGATGATTGTGCTTAACCAAGAGCACATTTATATACTTACAGGTACAGGTGATGTGGTAGAACCCCAAGATGGTAAAATTGCAGCCATTGGTTCAGGTGGGAACTATGCCATTTCAGCAGCACGTGCCTTAGATAAACATGCCTCTTTAAGTCCAAAAGAGTTGGTAAAAGAGTCTTTGCAAGTTGCCGGTGAACTCTGTATTTACACCAATACAAATATAAAGATATTAGAACTGTAAACGCATAGGGTGGATTCACCCACCATTTATTTGTGTATAAGAATTTTATGTTGGCGGTGGATAAATTCACCCTACGAGAAGAAAAGAAGGAAAATAAATTGGATAATTTAACACCTAAAGAGATTGTCACTTATTTGGACAAATATGTCATAGGACAGGAAGATGCCAAAAAGACGATAGCAGTGGCACTTAGAAATCGTTATAGACGTATGCAACTAAGTCCAGAGATGCAACAAGATGTGACACCTAAAAACATATTGATGATAGGAAGCACGGGGGTAGGTAAAACAGAAATTGCCAGACGACTGGCCAAAATGATGAACTTGCCTTTTGTAAAAGTAGAAGCCAGTAAATATACAGAAGTAGGGTTTGTAGGACGTGATGTGGAGTCAATGATACGTGATTTGGCAACCACATCCATGCAGATCGTACGTGAATCAGAAAATGAAAAAAACAAAGAGAAAATAGCAAACTATATAGAAAATAAAATTATAGAAAAACTTTTACCCCCACTACCTGCGGGGGCTAGCGAACAGAAAAAAGAAGAGTATGAAGCAAGTTTCGCTCGTATGCAAGAGAAATTTAAGAAAGGTGAACTTGACCATCTTAAGATAAAAGTTACCATGCCAAACAACACTCACATGCCAGAAGATGGCTTACCTCCTCAAATGATACAAGTACAAGAGTCTATTGTCAAAGTTTTAGGTGGTATGGCTAAAAAAGGTCCTGAAAAAGAGGTTTCAGTGAAAGATGCCAAAAAGATCCTTGAAGCAGAAGCCAGTGAAGAGCTTTTAGATGAAGAGTCTCTCAAAGCATTGGCGCTAGAAAAAGTAGAAAAAGGCGGTATTGTCTTTTTAGATGAAATAGACAAAGTGGCAGTCTCTTCTAATGCACTGGGGAGACAAGACCCAAGTAAAGAGGGTGTACAGCGAGATTTACTCCCTATAGTAGAAGGTTCTGCTGTACATACGAAACTTGGTATGGTGAACACGGATCACATTTTATTTATTGCAGCGGGGGCCTTTCATACGTCAAAGCCTTCTGACTTGATGCCTGAACTTCAAGGACGTTTCCCTTTACGTGTGGAGCTCGACAGCTTGAATGAAGAGACGCTTTACCGTATTTTAACCGAACCAAATAATTCATTGATTAAGCAGTATGAAGCTTTGTTAAAAGTAGAAGGCGTTGAACTTGTATTTGAAGAATCTGCTTTAAGAAGTATCGCCTCTTATGCACTACAAGCCAATGAAAAAACAGAAGATATTGGTGCAAGACGTTTACACACAGTCATGGAAAAGATACTTGAAGAGATTAGTTTTTCTGCAGATGAACATGTGGGAGAGAAAATTATTGTAGATGAGGCACTTGTCAAAGAGAAGATAGGTTCAGTGGTTGAAGATGAAGATACAACACGATATATATTATAAAATCAGAATTAGAATGGAAAAATATGTTTACACATGAGAATGAAGAGATAGATACAAAAGCTGGATTTGTGGCTGTGGTTGGAAGACCAAATGCTGGGAAGAGTACTTTACTGAACTATGTGGTTGGGGAAAAGCTTGCAATGGTTTCTAAAAAAGCACAGGCTACACGTAAACGTATGAATATTATTGTGATGCATGAAGATATGTATGGCAAAGAGTCGCAAATCATTTTTGTAGATACTCCAGGTTTGCACGAAAAAGAAAGATTACTCAATAAGTTTATGATGGATGAAGCACTTAAGGCTATAGGTGATGCGGATTTAATTGTATTTTTGGCACCGATAACTGATAAGTTAACAGAGTACGAGAAGTTTTTAGTTATGAATGAACGTAAGGGGACGAAACATATCGTACTCTTAACAAAAATGGATCATGTTAAACAGGGAGACATCCTTAAGAAATTAGGCGAGTATCAAAAATATCAAGATAAATTTGAAGCGATTATTCCTTTCTCTGTCAACAGAAAAGTAGGTAAAGCACAACTGTTAAATGAAATATCTAAATATTTGCCTACTTCACCGTTTCTTTTCGATACAGAAATTCTGACAACAGACCATATTCGTGATATCTATAAAGAGTTAATCCGTGAGTCTATTTTTGAAAACCTTTCAGATGAAATACCGTATGAGTCTGATGTGACCATTGAAAAAATAGATGAGACCGATACTTTAGATACCGTCTATGCCACTATTGTGGTTGAGAAAGATACACAAAAAGGTATGATCGTGGGTCAAAAAGGTGAAGGTATTAAGCGTGTAGGAAAATTTGCACGCCAGCAAATGGAAATCTTTTCAGGGAAGAAAATCTTTTTAGATTTACATGTTTCAGTTAAGAAAGGCTGGAGTAAAAACAGAGGTGGACTCGAAGAATTGGGTTATATCTTCTAAAATAAGAAAAAAATAGACAAGTTTATGGAGCTTAAATACTTTACAAGGCCCAATATATAGGGTCTTACAAAAATATAAAGATAAATAATAAAAAAAAGTTATAATTTTTTTAAACTTTTTTGATTTTGTAAGATACTTTTAATATTACAACATATATAATTGGTCTACAAACAAGGATGTTTAGAATGTTTTTGAAAAAAAGTTCGTCAAATTCGACCATAAAAAATGTTGTTACGCTGAATGTATTGTCAGACAAAAGTTACATCTTTAAAGATGATACATTTAAGCCGTTAAATAAAATCTCATATAATACTGCCAATTTTATTACTTCATATATAAATAATAAAAACCTTATTACCACTACGGTGAATATAAGTCGCAGTATTCCTGAAGAAGATATCGCTGATATACTAGATATAAAAGCATATGAAGAGTTGGGTCTAGATCAAGCTACTTCTTATACCATATCTTCTTATGAGGTTGAGAGTGCAGGAGAAGAGAGAGAATATCATCTTTTTGTTGCTGAACCAGAAGTCTTAGACGAGTACTATCTTCCGGTAAAAAAAGAGACAAAATATGTTGATCTCATTATCCCTGCACCTTTACTCTATAAGCCACTCTATACAAAAGAGATACTCAAAGACAACAATACACATTGTTTTGTCTACTTTACACATAATGATGCATCTGTTACTTTATACAGAAATGGAGAGTATCTTTATTCAAAGTCTATTGATTTTTCTTTAGAGCAAATTTATGATAAATATTGTGAACTTGTAGGTGAAAAAGTGGATGAAAAAGAGTTTTACTCTATTTTGGAATCTGAAGGTTTAAAAACTACCAATGCAGACTATCAAAAAAACTTCCAGAAAATATTTTCTGAAGTTTTTATCACGATTAACGATATTGTGATTTATGCAAAAAGAGCTTTTAATTTAGAAACAATTGATCAAATGTTTATTGGTTCTGAACGTGGTCCTATTATTGGTTTAGATGAATATAGTCAAAATTACCTAGGGTTACACTCAAGTGATTTCAACTTTAACTATAATGTAAACAATGAAGAGTGGTATACAGACCAGCTTCAATACCTTATGTTACTGGCTTCTTTTGAGTATATGGAAGATGAATCAGCCTTTGTTAATCTTACAATGTACCCAAGACCACCTTCTTTTGTCAACAGAGCATCTGGTCAATTCCTTATTGCAACATTTGCAGCTATCTCATTAAGTTTGGCTTACCCTTTAACGTATCTTGTAGGATCATACATTAATGAGGCAAAAATATATGCACTAAACATAGAAAATGATGGTTTAACAAAAGAATCAACAAAATACAAAGCAGTACTTGGTAAAAAGAAAACGAAGATAAAAGCTTTAGATATAGAGATAAAACGAGTTTCTACACTTTATGCAGGAAAAACAAAAACACTTTCATCGATATATGATAAAAAAGTGAATTATAAACTAAAATCAGGTCTTTATCATACGATTGCAGAAGAGTTGGATAAGTTCGATGTACATGTTAATGAAATTCGTACAGAAGATGATACTTTATATCTTTCTCTCATAAGTTCAGATGATAGAAAATTCACAGAAGTGATTAAATATATATCTGAAACACATCTTGGTGATGTAGAGGAAATCGATATTGAACGTATCGAAAAAGACTCTGAAAATGGCTATTATAAAGGTCTCTTAAAGGTTGTAAGATGAAGTTTGTAGAAGATAAATTAGAAGAATTAGATGTTTATTTTGCTCCTAAAAAAGAGAGTGAAAAGTGGCTGTTAATTCTTGGTGTTGCTGGTGTTATTGCGTATATGGGGTATGAATTACTTTTACCTTATACAGAAGATTTGTATAAGACAAGTGACCGTGAGAAAAAACGTATACAAAAAAGCATAGCAGATAATAATACCTATCTCAACTCAATTACTGTAGGTGGAGATAGAGACTTTTTTGTGAAAAAATACGATGGCGATATCCAACGTAAGAAGAAGAACATTGTTCATATTAATGATAAAATTAAATTTATAGATTCAAATTTAAATAAACTCTCAGACATGTTGTTTAATCAAAAGTCTTGGTCGAAATTTTTAAATTCAATTACGCAAAAAGCTGAAGTCCATAATCTTGATATAGCTTATATTGATAATAAATATACAGATAATAATGGTACTTTTGGACATGTGCTTGAAATTGGAATTGGTACTCAGGGTAGCTACCAAAATATTGTAAAATTCATGAATGAATTAGAACAAAATGTTTTAGTGACCGATATTTATGAAACGAAATTTACTTCAGATGAGAATAGTTCAGATATCAATGCTGATATTCATATTTCAGTATGGGGGGTAAATCACTAATGAAAAAAATAATTTTAGTTTTAGTAACTTTGAGTATGGCTCTACAAGCTGATCTTTCTGTAAAACAGATACAAGAAATGGTGAATAAAATTCATGAAAAAAGGGAAGGTGTTAAACTTGAAACTTTAAAAGAGACAAAAGAGCCATTTGTACATGTATTTGTGGATAATAATGTTTCAACATTGGTTGTAACTACGGTAAAAACAAAAGAAGATAAATTAATATTACATGCTATTGTAAATGGTAAAGCATATATTAATGAATCTTGGATAAAAATAGATGATAAAATTTTAGGATATGATTTAAAATTCATTGGTAAAAGAGGTGTGGTACTTAGAAATGAAAACCACATTAAAAAGCTATTCCTTCGTAAGAAAAGAGATAGTTTCATTAAGCTTGAGGAGAGATAAAACATGAGAAATATACAAAAAACAGGGGTTAGGTTACTGCTTGCGTTGAGCATCATATTTGGATTTGCTGTACAGGCAAGTGCAGAAGGCTGTTCTACAAAACTTTTTTCTGTCACTATAGACAGTAAATTAAGTATAGGAGATGTCATTGACAATCTTGCAGATACTTGTGGTCTTACAGTCATTATCACTGATGATGCTGCAAAACTAAGACTCAATAAAAAACTTTATTATGTAAAATTGAGAAACAGTACTTTAAAAGGTTTTTTAAATACAATCTTAAAAGACAATGATTTAAACTATACGCTTAAAGGCAATAAGTTAAAAATTGCATACTTAGTAACACGTACCTTCAAGATACACTATGTATCAGGTGGGAGAACAGGTAAAAGTACAGCAAATGTTACTATTGCCAATGCTCAAAATGCTACGGCTGGTGCTGCTGGTGGAGGAGAAGATAGTACTTCCTCTGCTAAAACAGGTATTAGTATTGAAAGTACACAAGAGTTTAACTTTTGGCAAACTGTGGAACGTGAAATACAACGTATTTTAGTACGTGCAGGTGATGGCAGTACTCACTACACAAAAACTGGAGATACTTGGACAGGACCAGATGGGAAAGTATGGGAATACAATCCTTTATCACCGATTATCAATGCTGAAGCGGGTATGGTAACAGTGACAGGGACTGAGAGACAAATTAATAGAGTGTCAAGATACATTTATACACTTTCTAAACAAATGAAATCTCAAGTCATAATTGATGTACGTATTATGTCTGTACTTTTTGATGACAGTACTACCAATGGTGTAGACTGGTCTCAACTTTATACTTTACAAAACGTAACGATTAATACACTTGCCATGGCACAAGCAAATATCGGGACGTATACCTTCGATAACATAACAGGAATTACAGATGCAGACTTCGTCCACGGTTCTAAGCCAAGTAATGCATCAGTTATAAGTATTACAGGAAGTACAGAAGTCTCAGAGATTGTGAAGTTCTTATCGACACAGGGGGATGTGAAGTCTATTTCAAGTCCACGTGTAATGACATTAAATAACCAACCAGCATTAATTTCTGTAGGTGAAGAGCTCTTTTATAAAATTAAATCATCTAGTACTGCTTCAGGTGGTGGTGGTGCCGTAGCTGCTGAGGGTGAATTGGTTGATTCTGTATTTGCGGGTATTCTTTTAGACATCACGCCAGAGATTGATGCCAATGGGTATGTGACATTAAAAATTAACCCATCGGTTTCTGAAGCAAGAAATGACATTGCGGCAGATGGAGGAGTAAGAAACATTCCACCAGATTTAATTAGAAGACAAATCTCTTCAGTAATCAAAGTAAAAGATGGAGAACATGCTATTTTAGGTGGATTAATTTCAACTAGAACAGGATTCAAAAATAACAAAATACCTCTACTTGGGGACATCCCTGGTCTTGGATACTTATTTAAACAAGAAGAAAGAATTCATAAAGTAGAAGAGTTGGTGTTCATTATTACACCACACATTATTAAAACGTCTAAATCTGTGTCTTTAAAAGATTTAGGGTATTCAAAACTTAATGATAAGTAGATACGAAGCAGTAAAAAATGTATTTGTCGATTCTATAGATATCGATGACTACATTGAACTAAACTCTTCACAAAAGGCCTTTGAACAACTCCAACATTCTATGGAGAAACCTTTGAAAATGATTTTATTGTTTGGAAGACCAGGTACGGGTAAGAGTATTTTACTCAACCGTATTCAAGAAAAGTTAAAAGATCAAAAAGAGATTTACTATTTTGATACACCTACCACATCAGAAAAAGAGTTTTTTCAAAAATTATTTAAAGTCTTAACACATAAAGATTTACCTAAAAATACAGAAGTAAACTTTTCTTCTCTTATTGATTTTTGTAAAAATTTAAGAGGTAAACGTGAAATCATTATACTTTTAGATGAAGCACAAATGTATGGTACAGAGATGATGGAGAAAATACGTTTGCTCTCAGATACAAGGTCTGTAAAGTTTATTATTTCTTTACATAAAACGGAAGATGAAGACATCATTGCAAAAGAACATTTTCAATCACGTATTTGGGAAGTGATTGAGCTTAAAAATGCGAGTATAGAAGAGCAAACAGTTTATATACATAAGAAACTTTTAAAAAAGAATTTGTATGAAATAGCAAATAGTATAAAACCTAAAGATATTCATTTGATACATAAATTTACAAAAGGGAATTATCGAGAATGTAATAAATTGATATTTACTATTTTTGAAATTTGTGAATATTATGATAAAAATGAACCAGCAAAAATTGATTATTTACACTTACCACGAAAGATTATTGAAATGGCAGGACTTAAATTAGGATATATACATGCATGATATTTCTACTTTAGAAGCACAATGGAAGTTATATAAATCCAAACAGAGAAAACCCTATTATCTAGCTACTTTTGCTGTACTGGTACTGAGTACAACTTTTTTTCTTTTAAAACCAGGCACATTTTCTGGCTTCAGTTTAGATACGTACTTGCCTAGTTTTAATACACTTAAGACAAGTTCTGTGCCAAATAATACAAAAGGTGAAGACTCTACGCTGCTTAATGTTGGGCTAAAACATTTAGAGGGGGGTATTGAAAAAGCAAGTCATCAAATTGAGTTAACGATTGAACCGGAAGATACTTTAGTAGATATACCTATCTTAGACTTAAGTGGCGGGCAACAAAGTACAAGAGTACATCGTTCTAAAAATAAAAAGATAAAATTAGAGATTATAGAGACATCTTCTATCTCTGCTTATAGAGATGTGGAAGAACGTTTTTTAAGATCTAAAGATATTGATGATGCATTTTTTCTTGCTAAAAGTTATTTTAACAAAGGTGATTATGAAAAGTCTGGATATTGGGCACTCGAGACCAATAAACTTGATACTTCACATGAAGAGAGTTTACTTATCTTTGCTGAGTCTAAAGTGAAACTTGGGAAAAGAAGTGAAGGTATTTCTATTTTGAAACGTTATATTAGAAAAACAAATTCAAATGCAGCAAGAGATTTGTTAGGTAAGATAGAAAGTAATAGATTTTAATCTTGTGATGATGGGGGGTATAAATGGTTAAATTAATTGAAATGATGTTGAAGGAAGAGTTGATTAGCAAAGATGCTATTTCAACTTTGGTAAAGAGTAGACCTCCTAAAAAGATCTCTTTTGCTAACCTTCTTTTAGAAAAAATGATTGACCTTCATACCGTTGAAATATTTTTAGCAAAAAAAATAAGGCAAGGTATCATCACCTTAGCACATTTAGAAAAAATTGATGGTATTAATATTATACCTATCATTGAAGAGGTTGCAAAAGCCCTTAACATTGAGTATATAGATTTAGATGATATTGAAATGGATATGAAGCTCTTTTCACAGCTTCCCTACAAGCAACTTCTAAAATATAATATTATTCCTATTGAAGAGAATGATTTACATGTATTAATTGTTTTTGATGATCCTTTAGATATGGCAGCTCAAGATTCTATACAGAGGTTATTCCCTAGAAAACCTATTCGTATCGCTATTTCTAAACCTAGCCAAATCTCTGCACATTTGCAGCGTTTGGAAATTAATGAGAGTATTAAGGGTTTGGTTGCTGATATACGTAAAGATTTAAGTCAAGAGGGAAATACCAATGAAGATGATGAATCTCCGGCTGTCTTAAAACTTATTGACATTATTTTAAAGTCGGCTATTTTTCTTGGGGCCAGTGATATCCATATTGAAGCAACTGAGAAGTCATGTATTATTAGAGTCCGTGTAGATGGGATGTTACGTCAAAGTTTTACTTTTGATAAAGATGTCTTTTCTCCGCTGGCTTCAAGAATGAAACTTTTGTCCAATCTTGACATTGCGGAGAAGAGAAGACCACAAGATGGAAGATTTTCAGCAACCGTCTCTAAGAAAGATTTTGACTTTAGGGTTTCGACTTTACCTACTATTTTTGGTGAATCAATTGTTTTACGTATTTTAGATAAGTCTAAAGCAATGATACGTCTTGAAGATGCAGGTATGAGTAGTCATTGTTATGAAAAGTTTTCTGAAGCGATTAAAGTACCTTATGGTATTGTGTTAGTAACAGGACCTACGGGCTCAGGTAAAACCACTACATTATATGGTGCGATTAATGCTATAAAAGATGTAAAAGATAAAATCATTACTGTAGAAGATCCCGTAGAGTACCAAATGTCTGGTTTACAACAAGTACAAGTACGTGCAAATTTGGGTTTAGGTTTTGCGGATGCTCTGAAGTCAATCTTGAGA
Source organism: Campylobacterales bacterium (assembly GCA_963583215.1). Lineage (GTDB taxonomy): Bacteria > Campylobacterota > Campylobacteria > Campylobacterales > Sulfurovaceae > Sulfurovum. Next base: position 12,001 of record CAUZVG010000006.1, read on the forward strand.
CAAGATCCAGATAAGATTATGATTGGTGAAATACGAGACCAAGAGACCTTGCGTATTGCTATTCAAGCGGCACTTACTGGTCACCTTGTCCTCTCTACATTGCACACTAATGATGCCATTTCTTCAATTTCTAGAATTTTAGATATGGGTATTGAAGAGTATTTGGTTTCTGGGGCATTGGTCGCGATACAAGCGCAAAGGTTGGTACGTAAGATTTGTACTTATTGTAAAAAAGAGGCGGCGCTAGATCCCGTTCTGTATAAAGAAGTAGAACAATATTTACCAGAAAACCCAACTTTTTATAAAGGAGAAGGCTGTAAAGAGTGCGGACATACAGGGTACTCTGGACGTGAAATGATTTCTGAAGTATTGACGATTTCAGAAGAGTTAGCACGTATGATTGCCAAAGTGGCATCTAAAGAGGATTTGACTAAACAAGCTGTGGAAGAAGGTTTTGTCACCATGTTTGAAGATGGTGTACATAAAGCACTAGAAGGTAAATCTACCATTGAAGAAATATTTAGAGTAGCAAGGTTGTAAAATGAAGTATTTTAATGTAACAGTTATGGAAAAAGGTAAAAAGAGACAAGAAACTGTGAAAGCAGATTCTAAGATGGATGCAGTAAATATGGCTAAGAAAAAGTTTCCTAGGGCAATGGTCATGAGAGCTGTAGAGACATCTGCACCTCTTGAAGATACTTTTGCCAACTTTTTAAAAGCGATACAAAAATCAGCAAAGTCGAAAATTCCTATCCAAGATAAAATATCTACGATTAGACAAATTGCGGTAATGACGGATGCGGGTATCTCCATTACAGATACCTTAGCTGAAGTATCTGATAATACGTCTAATCAGGCTTTAAAAGTTATTTATGCCAGAATAAATGCTGATATCAATGCAGGTAAATCAATGTCTGAATCTATGGAACCTTATACAAAAGAATTTGGACATGTGGCTTTGGCTATGACAAATCTAGGTGAGAGAACAGGTAGGATTTCTGAATCCTATCATAAACTTGCAGACATAATGGAAAGTATTAGAGATAACACGGCAAAATTTAAAAAAGCTATTAGAGGGCCTATGATTACTTTGGCTGCAATGGGTATAGCATTTACTATTTTGATTATGGTGGTTGTACCAAAATTTAAGGATATTTTTTCTAAATTTAAAACTGAATTACCATTACCGACAAAAATTCTCTTGCATCTTGAATGGGCATTTTCGAATTATGGAGTTTTGATTTTGGCGCTATTGGTTGGGGGTATTGTTGCACTTAAATATTTCTACCGGAATAACAGGGATTTTAAATTTAAGATGGATACCTTGATGATTCACCCTAGGTTCTATTTGATTAATAAAGCAATTTTTCTCTCTACGATGCATAAATATAACTTGGTATTTGGTGAATTGGTAAAATCAGGTATTCCTGTTTCCGAAGCGCTAGATACAGCGGTAGGTATGGTAGACAACTTAGCAATCAAAGAAAAACTGTTGACAGTTAATGCCAATATTGGACGTGGTATGTCATTAGCCGAATCATTCGAAATTACGGGTCTGTATGAAAATATGCTTTTACAAATGATAAAAGCAGGTGAAGCGGGTGGTCAGTTAGATGCCATGCTTGACAAAGTCACAGAATATTATGATATGGAATTCCAAGATTTAATCGACAACCTTGCTGCATATATTGAGCCTATTATGCTCTTCTTTATTGCAGGACTTGTACTCTTAATGGCACTTGGAATCTTTATGCCTATGTGGGATCTAGGAAAAGCAGTTAAAGGTTAGGGGATGATTGTCTCTTAAGACCTTGACAAAGGAGTTTTCCTTTGTCAAAATTTCTAATTTCTAATTTCTAATTTCTAATTTCTAATTTCTAATTTCTAATTTCTAATTTCTAGAGTCTGTGATGTCTAAGTGCCTTCTCTAAATCTTCTGGTGTATCTATACCAAAACTCTCTGTTTCTACTTCTATCATAGCAACTTCATAACCATGATATAAGGCACGTAACTGTTCAAGCTTTTCTATATGTTCCAGTGGTGCAGGGCTCAGTGCACAAAATGCTTTTAAAGATTTGACTGTAAATCCATAAATGCCTAAATGGCCTTTATAGGCATCAAAGTGATGGTCTCTAGGATAGGGGACTTTGGCTCTTGAAAAATAAAGTGCAAGGTCAGCTTCATCTGTGACTACTTTGACAATGTTCGGATCATCTGCTTCGGGGTTAGATATGACTTTATAACATGAGTTCATCATAATACGAGAATTATCTTTGTTTTTTTGTGTTAAGGTGTAGATAGCTTGTACAACTGCACTTTCAATAAAAGGTTCATCACCTTGTACATTGATGATGACTTCATCTTCTGTCAAACCTAAAGTTTGTACAGCATCATAAATACGATCTGTGCCACTTTGGTGGGCTGAAGAGGTCATCACTGCTTTAATATGATGTTTGGCTGCAATGTCAATGACCTCTTGTGAATCTGTGGCAATGACCACATCATCTATATCTTCAACTGCTTTTGCAGTGCGTATAACCATAGGCATGCCAGCAATGTCAGCCAAAACTTTATTGGGGAAACGGCTAGAACCTATACGTGCGGGGATAATAATCATAAGAAACCTTTCATGCTTGATGTATAGAGTAATTTTACACTCTTTATGCTAATATACGAGCAATCAAACTCAAACATACTTGAGCGCTCAGATGAGCATTTTGGCTTAAAAGGTACAAGAATTATGAATAAACAAGCACTGCTTCTTCTTAACATGGGTGGACCCAATAGTGTCGATGAAGTAGAACTCTTTTTACGTAATATGTTTTCGGATAAAAATATTTTGGTCATGGATAGAGTTTTACGTAAGTTTGTTTCTTGGATCATTATCACTAAACGTTTAGAAGATGTGAAAAAGAATTATGCTCTCTTAGGTGGAAAATCACCTTTGCCAGGATTAACGGAAGCATTGATTGTTGAGCTGAAGAAAAAACTAGATATGCCTATTTACCCTGTAATGCGCTATGTACCTCCTTTTGCTGATTTGGCACTAGAAGCATGTAAAAAAGAGGGTATAGAAGAGTTAATTCTTTTTCCTATGTATCCACAATACTCATCTACTACAACACTCTCTTCACTCGAAGATATTGAACAACGTTGTGAAGAGATGGATTATCATCCCACTATTAAAGTGATTGAACCTTATTATGATGATTATGATTATATTGAAGCCTCCTGTGATAAGATTATTGAGGCGATGCAGGGAAAAGAAACGAAAGAGTATGATTTATTGCTTTCTGCTCATGGTTTGCCACAGAGCATCATCAAAGCAGGAGATCCTTATCAAAATCAAGTAGAAGGTAATGCTTCTGCAATTAAAATTTATCTTAAAGAGCGTGGGGTTGAATTTCATGAGATTAAACTGGTATACCAATCTAAAGTTGGTTCCTCCTCTTGGCTCGAACCTAACCTTGTAGATGTCTTGCGTAACCCTTACCATAGGAAAGTAGTTATTTTTCCCTTAGCGTTCACGCTAGACAACTCAGAAACGGTGTTTGAGCTTAACATTGAGCACAGAGAGATAGCAGAGAAGATAAAGTATGATGATTATATTGTGGCAGAATGTATGAATACAGATGAAAAGTTTGTTGATCTCATCGTAGATAGGGTACAAAAGATATAGTGCAAACCATTACATGTAGCTATGCGTCTGTAACAGAAGTGAAACGTTCCAAATTTCTCACTAAATTGATACCCATTTCAGAATTCTCTGGATACCAAAAAAAACTCAAAAAAGAACATCCCAAAGCCAATCATGTTGTTTATGCTTTACGCACTCTCAATGAATTTGATCAAATAGTTGAAAATTCTTCAGATGATGGTGAACCTAAGGGCTGTGCAGGTACACCCGCACTGAATGTTTTACGTGGGGAAGAACTTATAAACTGTGCAGTACTTATTGTACGTTATTTTGGTGGTATAAAACTAGGTACGGGTGGAATGGCCAGAGCTTATGCTTTAGCTGTAAAAGAAGTTTTAGAGGTTAGTAGCTTACTGCCGTATGAAAAGCAGATAGAGTATTTGTTTTCAACCACTTACACGCATATAGATAAAACACTTTATACATTAAAACACTTAGGTATTACACAGTATGAACGTGATTTTGGTATGGATAATGTGAAATGGAAAGTTGTGGGAAGTGTAGAGAGGATTGAAAAATTGAAAGAGCTGTAGGTGTGTGGTTCCCGAAGGAAATGCCCTTTGGGTGCCAACGCAGTAATATAGTTAGTGCTTTTTGTCGTTATTATAGAGGCATCTATGCCTTCTCATCACCACTGTAAGTACATTTAGTACTTACAGTGCCTCTTCATCCTCTTCATCTGTTCTAATACGGATGGTCTTAGAAATGTCAGATACAAAGATTTTACCATCACCGATTTTACCAGTTTTAGCATTTTCTTGAATAGCTTTAATAACGATCTCTGCGTACTCATCGTTACTTACAACAATTTCAATTTTTACTTTAGGAATGAATTCTACCACATACTCTGCACCTCTGTATAGTTCTGAGTGTCCTTGTTGACGTCCGTAACCTTTTACTTCAGATACAGTCATCCCTTCGATACCAGCTTCAACCAAAGCATCTTTTACATCTTCTAACTTAAATGGTTTAATGATCGCTTCTATTTTTTTCATAATGTTTCCTTTTTTATTATAGAATGTAAAATGGGCTAAGCCCATTTTTACTACGCTAACGCTGAGTTACCTTCAGCAGATGGCTCATGTGAGAGTCACAACTAAGAGCAGATGGGTTATATACTTCGTCTGAATTCCGGATATGCTTCAAGACCACACTCTTCGATATCAAGTCCTTGTTGCTGTTCATCGTCTGCAGCTCTGAATGGAGAGACCTTGTTGATGATGTACATGACTGTAAATGATGCGCTAAATGCGAATACACCAACAACCAGTACACCTTTAACTTGCTCCCACATAGATACATCTGCAAATAAAGCAACAGCGATGGTTCCCCATATACCATTAAGTAAATGCACAGACAGTGCACCTACAGGATCATCTAATCTTAGTTTATCAAACATTGAAACACCATAAACAACAATGGCGCCAGCAATGGCACCTATATAGATAGGTTCATACATATCAAACACATCTGCACCAGCTGTCACTGATACGAGTCCACCCAGTGCACCGTTTAGGATCATCGTAATATCAAATCGTTTGTACTGAACATACATGATGAGACCTACCATAAGTGCCCCTGCAAGTCCACCTGTATTTGTGTTCATAATCGTCAGTGCAACCAAGTCAGCATTCTCTTTAGATGAGATAGAACCAACAGAACCACCATTAAATCCAAACCAACCGATCCAAAGTAAAAGTGCACCAAGTACTACCAATGGTATATTAGATGCAGGAATAACACGAATTTCTCCATTTTTTCCATAACGTCCTTTTCTTGGCCCTATGATGAGAATAGCTGCAAGTAGTGCCCATGCACCAGTTGAATGTATCACAGTACAACCAGCCAGATCATGCATAGCTGAGATATCGAACAGGGTACCTGAAAGTAAGTTCGCACCCCATGTGACATTGACTACTAAAGGATAGATAATAGCAGCCATTACAACCGTGAAGAAAGTAAGCGGAACGATACGTGTTCTTTCACTCACACCTCCAGACATAATGTTTACCGTTTTACCTACAAATGCCATTTGAAAAAGAAAAGCAGCATAGATACTCATGCTTTCATTTTCCCATGAACCAAAGGCAAGTGTATAACCCACAAGTAAAAATGACATTGAGGCTACAGCGTAAATCATAATATTGGTCGTAAGAACAGTCGTAACATTTTTTGTTCTCACAAGGCCTGCTTCGAGCATCGCAAAGCCTGGTACCATAAAGATGATAAGTGTCATTGCAAATAGTGCAAAGAGCGTATCAAGTACATAACTCATTTCCATAGAAATCTCCTAGTTTTTAAATTACGTAAGTATAACCAGTATGAATAATGTTTAAAAGGGATATGTGTTATAAAATAAGGCAGTGAAGAGTATTTTTAAATAAAATAGTTAAAAAAGTGATTAAATTTTAATCAACTAAGGATTAGACAAGGAAAATCCTTGTCTAAAGAAGGTTTAGAGTGCTTCTGCATCTTCTTCATCTGTTCTAATACGAATCGTTTTAGAAATGTCAGATACAAAGATTTTACCATCACCAATTTTACCAGTTTTAGCATTTTCTTGAATGGCTTTAATGACAATGTCAGCATATTCATCTGAACTTACTACAATCTCAATTTTTACTTTTGGGATAAATTCAACCACATACTCTGCACCTCTGTAAAGTTCTGAGTGTCCTTGTTGACGTCCGTAACCTTTTACTTCAGATACAGTCATCCCCTCAATACCAGCTTCTACAAGTGCATCTTTTACATCTTCCAATTTAAATGGTTTAATAATTGCTTCAATTTTTTTCATTATGTCTTCCTTTATCATTTTTGATATAGGCTCAATATGCAATAAGTTGCATGAGCCTTTCGCTGAGAAAAACTCAGCGTTAGCGTAGTGAAACAGAGTTTGACTCTGTTTGCGTCCTACTGATAAGCCTTAGGCATTCATCACTTTTTCACCATGTATCGTCTCATCAAGACCATTAGCTTCAGTTTCTTCATCTACTCTTGCACCACCTGTGATAGCAGAAGCAACATAGTAAACCACAACAGTTCCAACAAGTGTCCAAAGACCAACGATTGCGACAGACTCAAGTTGTACCATGAATTGTCCCATCACATCAGGAGTTTTACCTTCTAGAATTGATGTTTTAAGTGGACCGTCCCATAATAGATCTTTATCGTGAACTGCAAAGAATGCAGTCGCAAGGGCACCCCAAAGACCTGCTAGGAAGTGGATACCAAAAGCATCAAGAGAGTCATCATAACCAAAGATCTTTTTGAGTTTGATGACACCGAAGAATGCGATGATAGCTCCTACGATACCGATGGCAAAAGCACCACCTACACCCACAAAACCTGCAGCTGGAGTAATAGCCACTAGACCCGCAATGATACCAGAAGCAATCCCGAGAAGTGTTGGTTTTTTATACACAAACCACTCTAAAAGCATCCATGCTACAGCACCTGCAGCAGTTGCAATGGTCGTGGTGAGTACAGCAAGACCAGCGATTGCGTTTGCACCAAAGGCAGAACCACCATTAAATCCATACCAACCAAACCATAATAGAGCTGCACCGGCAGCTGTAAGCATAATAGAGAAAGGTTTCATAGCAGTTTTGTTAAATCCTACTCTTTTACCGATAAGAATAGCCAAGATAAGACCAGCTAAACCACCATTCATATGTACAACAGTACCACCAGCAAAGTCAAGTGCACCTGCATCAAACAAGTAGGCACCATCACCACCCCATACCATGTGAGTAATTGGAGCATAAACAACCAGTCCCCATAATACAACAATGATCATCCATGTTGAAAACTTCATACGTCCTATCACTGAACCTGAAGCAATAGCGATAGTAATCGCTGCGAATGTACCTTGGAATGCAACAAATACAAAGGTTGGATAAGTACCAGATAGGTCAGTCCACTTGATTCCTTCAAGCATCACATTTCCAAACCCACCAAATACATTTTGTAATGCAGCACTTTCGTTTGTACCAAATGCAATAGAATAACCCGCAATGATCCATACAAGGAAAGCAACTACAAATGCGCCCATAACCATTGCATATGTGTTAAGTACGTTTTTAGATCTTGTCATACCACCATAAAATAGTGCTAAACCTGCTGGTGTCATAAGCAATACCAGTGCCGTAGACATCATCATCCACGCTGTGTCCCCTGTGTCTAGTTTATCTTCTGCAAAAGCAAAGATTGGCAAGAATAACGCCATTAGAGCTGAAAATTTGAGTTTCATCCTGTGTCCTTTAAAATAATTTACAGGTAGAGTGTAGCATCAATTTAGACTAGGTCTCTTGTAAGCTATGCTTAAATTTTAATCAATATCTCTATTGTTACATTTAGGGGAAGGCTTTATTGGATAAGTGGGACTTCCATACGAATACTTTTTTCACTCAGTAGGCATTTGATTTGACTGATGTTTGCTAAGGTACGTATTTCATCATCTGTATCTGCATAACGTCCGTTGGCAAGGACTATGAGTTGTACCAAGGGTTCTTTTTTCCCTTCTATCATGACATGTTGACCTATAAGAAGCTTGAGTGTAATATCAATAGAATCTGAAGATCTAAATGTATTAAGTACTTTCCTTAAGAGTTTTGAAAAGTTATTTTGGTCTATTTTAAACGCAGGTAGATCTTGGTCGACTAAGAGTGAAAGGGGATTTGTATTTTTGGTTTTAAACAGCGCAATATTGGCTTCAAGTAAAATGTTAATATCTGTGGTGATAAGCTTATTGGTTTCAAGTTTGTGACTACTTGCTATGCGTGGTGTATTATATAGACGCAGTGAAATTTGATCTTCACTTTCATACCCAACAGTGATGGAATGAAAAGTGAAACTGTCATATGTGAGTGAAAGTGTGGTACTTCTATAACCAAAGTCTTGTGTGGCATAGGAGAGTGCAATGTTATAAAGTTCTTTTTGAGATACATATCCAAAGAGAATCTCTGCTGCATTATTTAGGTAAAGAATTTTACCAAGATTTGAAAAGAGTATAAAGGGATTAGTATCCCATTCTATGAATGCTTCAAAGTTAATCAATGTTGTGTTCATGAATTTTCTTTCTTAGTGTGTTTCTATTAATGCCTAAAACCTGTGAGAGTTGAAGTTGGGAGCCAAACTTGTCTAGTCCTGCTTGTATAAGTGGTCTTTCATAGAGTCCTAAATGTATTTTATATGCGTCCTTGCCTTCAAGAGATGCATAGAGGTAATTGTACATGATATCTTCAATCTCTTTTTTATCTATTGCCAATTTAAACAAATCAAGATAAAGTGACTTTTTTAAACTTTTGCTATTTAGACTCAAGTTAAGAGGCAGGGCAGACATAGTTACTTTATCTTTGTCTATCATGAGGGTATTACAGGCTTCTTCGACATAAAGTTCTTTTAAATACTCCACATCATCTGGACGTTCTTTGAGTGTAGGCATCATGTAGATAAAGGCAAAGATGTCATCGATGAGTGAGGCATTTCCCAAATAATTGGCGGTTGCAATAATACGTTTATTATCAAAATTAAGTTGAGAAGGATTAGAGAGTTTTTCAAAATCTGAAATAATCAGTTCATCATGCTTTTCTAGTGCATCTTGTACTGCATCTTGGTCTTCACCTGAGACTACAAAAGCATCTGGAAACAGATAACGTGCCAACGTTTTTTTCCCTGTATGTGCTTCACCAATAATGATGGAAGAGACAAAAAGTGTTTTGGTAAGGTTGAAACTTTTGATGATGTGATGAATTTTATCTGATGTGGTGAAAAATGTTTCCATAGGGTTCTTTCTTTGAAGGGCTTTCTTTGGTGATTAAAAATTAATCATACCATAAATTAAAATAAAAGTATGTTAAACTTATCACCATAGAGATAAAGGGATTTCATCAAAACATCATTTAAAACATTTTATCAACACTTTTCTTACCTTGAACTAGAACAGGCTGTAGAGTACTTTTCTATTTTAGGTGGCTTAGATGAAAATATAGAGTTGGACTATTTTGATGATGTATACTCTATGGTGGAATCTAATTTTGTCGATAACTTTTCTAAGTTTCAGGCACTTGTCTCTCCTTCATATCTTATAGAAACACCTTATCGAGAGGTACTAATGGCTGTGGCTAGAGGTGATGGAAAGTTCTACTCTGTACTGCGCAAAGCAAAACTCTCTGAGACACTGGGTGAAGAGATCATCAAAGAGTTGGTTACTTTAAATGTTTTGAAAATAGAAGCATCTAGAGAGTCACCACTGCGTATACATCCCAAAAATAAGCTCAAAAAAGAACAGCGTACATACCGCATACAAGACAAACTTCGTTTTGTACAACCATTTATGCGTTTTTGGTTTGGTTTTGTGAGTTATTATAAAAAAGAGTTACTTATTGGAAAGAGTGCTTTCTTTTTAGATAACTTTGAAAAAAACTATGAGCGTCTTCGTACATTGGTCTATGAACAACTCTGTGATGATCTACTTATTCAGTATTACAAAGACAAAAGTCCTATACTCGATTCTGGAAGTTATTGGGATATCCATTCAGAGTTTGATATATTGGCGATCACAAAATCCAAGAAAGTTATTTTGGGAGAATGTAAGTATAAAGACAGAAAAGTATGTAAAAATGAATTGACAAAACTCAAAGTAAAAGCAGAGGAGTCAGGATTAAAAGTAGATATATATGCACTCTTTTCCAAGTCAGGGTTTTCGAATGAGTTATTGCATATACAGGATAAAAATTTACTTTTGTTTGATCTGAATGACTTAAATTCATTACTTACATTATAATTAAATATTAAAAATAACTTCTCCAAATTTATGAATAAGAGTATATCTTTCTTATTCAGGCGTAATGATAGAATTGATAAATGTAACCTTTGACATACATCAATAGATCTACTTATATATATAGCTAAAATATTCAATAGATACGTCATTAAAGGAGATGGATATGGATGCAAAACATTATTATAATCCCAATGGTCAAGAGGTACTTGATGAGAAGATCTACGGAGGTTCCCCTACAGGTTTTGTTGATTTTAATCGTTCCAAATACAGATGGGACAGCAACATTTATGATCTAATGAATGCCAATACCTGGTTTCCTTCTGAAGTCAATACCAGCTCAGAAAAAAAGAATTTTGACAAACTCACTGATAATGAACAGTCTATTTATAAAATGACTTTTGCCCAGTTAAGCTTCAATGACTCTGCACAAGAAGAGTACCTCTGTGACTTTAGAAGGTTGGCAAATAACCGTCTGGTAAAGTCGGTACTCTCACTACAGATCATGCAGGAGGTCAACCACTCTAAGAGTTATTCTGTTTTGCTTGATGCCTGCGGTAACTCAGATGAAGTCTTTAATCTCTATAAACATGATGATGGACTCAACCGAAAGAACCAACAGGTAGCCGAGCAGTTTGCACGTTACATTGATGGTGGTTCGGTTGACAAAATGTTACTCTCTGCTATGGCAAGTGTAAACCTGGAGGGTATCTACTTTCTGTTAGGATTCAGCTACATTTACCTGCTTGGCGACAAAGTACCGGGTGCAAGAGATATGATCAAGTTCATAGCAAGAGATGAGCTCAATACCCACTTGCCTCTCTTTGCTAATATCTTCAAAACGATTCAAAAAGAGAATAAAATACAAACATGTACTATAGACTCTGCCTATACGATGATAGAAGATGCTGTAAAAATAGAGTTGGAATACGGAAAATATCTGCTCGAGCAATTTCCTATCATGGGAATTACCCCTGAGTTAATGGAACAGACTGTCTATAACTATGCCAATGACAGACTGACAAAAATAGGACTTGATCCTATCTTTGAGAGCAGTAATGACACGTATCTGCAAAAACTTGTTACCAAACACTTGGAGATGAATGAAGTTAAAAGTAACTTCTTTGAGAGTAATGTCTCAAACTATGCAAAATCAAGCATAGATTTGAATGACTTTTAATAAAGGGAACCTCGATAAAAGTTGATGTGTATGCATTGTTTTCAAAATCCGGTTTTTTAAATGAACTCTTGCATACTTAAGATGAAAAACTACTCTTATTTGATCTGAATGATTTGAAAGTACTTATTTTTGAGTACTTTCAACTTTTTCATCTACAAAAACCTCTTCTTCGTAGACCTTGACACCTTCAAGGTACCCGCTTATCTCCACTTCTTCATAGACTATACCTTCTGGCACTGATTTAGAGTGTAGCTGTACGGCACACTGTTTATAGTTAGGCTCAAAAGATTTAGGATCAAACTCTGCGATGGTGATGTTATTGATGAGCTGTTCAGAAAAGTGAAAAGGAACAAAAACATTGCCTTCTCTTACCGTCTCAGAGACTTTTACAATGACATCTTCCACTTTCCCACGTGTACCTGAAAGACCAATACGATCTCCAGAACTTACTTGAAGTTTTGCAGCATCTTTGGGGTTAATGTCAACCCATGCTTCAGGTGCTAAATCATCCAAAATTCCTACTGTACCTGTCTTGGTTCTTGTATGAAATTGCTCTACTGTACGTCCTGTATTGAGTATGAGAGGTAGTCCTTCACAAGCCATTTCTGTGAGTGGTTTCCAATCTAAAGGGAGTAAATTGGCTTTACCATTACTTGTTTTACAATCCATCTCTTCAGAGTAAAGACGTTTGGTTCCTTCTGGAGCAGCATCGTTACACGGCCACTGTATGCCTCCAAGCTCTTCTATCTTTTCATACGACATGGCAGAGTAATCACAAAGCTGACCTTCACTTACACGTTTGACTTCATTAAATACATCTCTAGGCGTTTTTAAATCTTTAAAAAGAAGTTCATGTTTACCCTCAAAATATTCTGAAAACTCTAAGACAATGTCAAGGTCAGCTTTGGAATCCCCCAAGGGTTCTACAGCTTTCTTTGCATAGTTACAACGTCTCTCGGAATTCGTGTAACATCCTTCTTTTTCAGACCATGTGGCTGCTGCAAAGACAACATCTGCTATCTGTGCAGTGTCAGACATAAAGGAATCCTGTACTACGAGTATGTCCAGTTTTTTCAGGGCTTTACGCAGAGCATTTTGATCAGGGTAAGAAACTAGAGGGTTGGTCGCAACCACCCAAAGGGCTTTAATTTCACCACGATTAATAGCATCTATGATTTGTGGGTAAGCGTAACCACGTTTTGTGGGAATGAGGCTTTCAGGCACAGAAATGATGTCTGCAAAGGCTTTTCTATCTGCTGCAGATGCGTAGTTTCTATACCCTGGAATGGAGGAGGTAAAGCCAAACTCTCTTGTTCCCATGGCATTACACTGTCCTGTAATGGACATAGGTGTAGCACCTTCACGTCCTAAGTTTCCAGTAATGAGTGAAAGGTTACAAATAGCGGAGACAGTATCTGTACCAATACTACTTTGGTTTACACCCATGGTCCATGCAGACATAGCTGCCTCTGCTGAGGCATACACTTTGGCAAGATGGTAAAGTTCTTTAACGTCAATACCTGTGATGTGTGCTACTTCTTGAGGAGGGTAGTTTGACATAATATGTTTTTTAAATTCAACATAGCCATTGGTACGTGCTTTAATAAAGCCTTCATCTTCCCAACCTTGCTCCATAATGATGTAACAAAGTCCGTTGATGAGTGCCAAGTCAGAACGTGGGGCAAGAGGCACAAATATGTCTGCCATTTGTGCTGTTTTTGACTTACGGGGGTCTACCACAATGATGGTTGGTTTTTTTCCTGTGACAGACTCGTTTTTAACAATGTGTAGTTTTAAGATGGGGTGATTGTCAGCAATGTTGGCACCAATCAGTAAAATGACATCGGCTTTTTCAAAGTCTTCATAACATCCTGTAGGTCCATCTGAGCCAAACGTTTGTTTGTAGCCCATTACAGCAGATGACATACAAAGGGTTGTGTTTCCATCGTAGTTGTTTGTCTCAAGACCAAGTTGGACAAACTTACCTAAGGCATAAAACTCTTCGGTGAGCAGTTGCCCTGTAGAGATGACTGCCACGGCACCTTTACCATGCTCTTTTTGAATACGTTTAAAAGCATCTGCAGTATGTTGAAAGGTTTCTTCCCAAGAGCTAGGGGTGAGTGTGTCATTTTTGCGAATGAGTGGGGCTTTTACACGTGTGTCTGCATACACCATTCTATGTTCAGCAAGCCCTTTAGGACAGAGTGTCCCAAAGTTTACAGAATGTAGGGGGTCACCTTTTGAGTAGACAGCTTTACCATTTTTGACTCCAATATACATTCCACAACCCACACCACAGTAACCACAAGTACTTCTTACCCATTTATCAGGGGCTTGCTCTTTTGAAACTTTTCCAAAGATAGGGTCATCTACCAGGGCGTATTTGTCTTCTTTGATGTCTGTACCTAGAAAGGTTTTGATTTTTTCTATAAATGCCATAATGGATCCTTTCTAATGTCTTTGGTTACCCGCAAAGAAGTTCCCTGCTAGACCTAAAGGCACTACGGTTCTATAAAAGAGGTAGCGTCCTGCCAATTCGGATGCAAAAGCACCTAAAGTTGCAGTGATTAAAGTCACTATTGCGAGGCTTACTAAACCACTGGCGGTAAAGACAATGGCTAAAAGTGGTAAGACCAAAGCAAAGAGGGCTAAAGAGTAAACCCTAAACTTCTTTACTATAGCAAAATGTTCTTGAAGCAGTATACGCGTTCGGTTGTACTGGTAATAGAGCGCATCCTCTTTGTCTAAGTGTCGGTAAAACATTATTTCTTCCATGATGACCAAAGCTTGTCCCATACCTGCTAAAAGTGTAATGGCTAAAAGCACTTGTACACCTTGTGTGCCATTGGCTATGAGTAGGGCTGAAGCAATGAGTAAAAAACCGATGTATGAAGAGCCAAAAAACTTCTTTGTGGTTGATTTTCTGTCCCATGAAGGTCGTGCTTTAATGCGGTAAATCATAGACTGTGCATAAATACCGAATATACCTACCGCCAAAGTAAGGGATTCAAGGACAATAAGTCCTAAACCTTTGATATTTAAAAAATACAAACCTGCAACCACAGAAGCCAAACCTGTAAATGCTCCTAAGGCAATGGCTTCACGTGAGAGCCAAGAGCTTCGCCAGTTTTTCATGGCAGAGAGGGCCTTGATAGGACGTCCTAAGTGTAGGGCTGAGAGTGGCAAACCAATGGCAGCTGGTAAAAAGGCCAAAGCAGCCATCAAAAATGTAGGTTCTGGTAAGTTAAATCCTAAAGAGAAGAGTACCTGTCCTAAAAAGAGTGCTAAAAATGCACCCAATGAGACTTGTGTAAGTACAGTCATAAAGACGAGAGGAAATTCAGAATGTGCAGGTTTGAGTAAATGTTCATCTGCAATACGTAAACTTTCACCTTCTTTGAGTTCAGGTAAGGTGTAGCGTGTGGTTGGTTTAGTGATGTTGATGTCCGCTAAATGAGGAGCTACTCCCTCTTTAGCCATATCACCATCTAACCACTCTTTTACATTGAAAACTTCTATCTCAATGGCATTAGATGGACAGGCTTGTACACATGCAGGGCTTTGTCCCACTTCAAGTTTATCTGCACACATATGACATTTGGTGACGATGCCTCTGTCAGGGTTAAAGGTAGGTACTTCATAAGGACAATTCCATGTACAATACTGACAGCCAATACAGCTAGGATCATCATGCCAAACAATGCCATTGTCAAATTTGATGTACGACTCTGTAGGGCAACCTATGAGACACTCTGGTTCTAAACAGTGGTTACAGCTCATAGAGTTAAACAGTTGTAAAGTGTCTGGGAATTCACCCATTTCCATTTCGCCCACACGCCTCCATTTGATG
>CAUZVG010000007.1:0-26002 GCA_963583215.1 Campylobacterales bacterium
ATGCAGTGATGGAAGGGATGGATTTAAAAGCATTTAAACTCGGTACCGTGCTGAAAGTAGATGTAGATGATGATAAAGTCTTAGAAGTAATGGGAACCTTGGATGACCCTAAAGTAGATGAGAAGATCTCCCTCGCACTGTATGAGCGTGAAGATCTCTTCCCTCCTGAGTGTGTTACTGATGCCTTGGAAATTGAACAGGTAGTTACAAAAGAAGAACATCCAGATCGTATCGATTTGACCCATCTTGATTTCTGTACGATTGACCCCGTGACAGCAAAAGATTTTGATGATGCTATCTACTTTGACATGGATACATATACCCTCTATGTAGGTATTGCTGATGTTAGTCACTACGTACCCTACTTTACAAACATAGACAAAGAAGCAAAAAAACGTGGTTTTACCACTTACTTGCCGCACAAGTCTTTCCCTATGCTTCCGCGAGAACTCAGTGAAAACATTTGTTCACTCAAACCCAAAGTAGACAGACTTGCATTTGTAGCGAAGATAGAATTAGACAGAACAACACTTAAACCTTTAAAAGAAGAGTTTTTTGAAGCCATCATCCACTCAAAACACCGTTTTAACTATGAGAATATAGATAATATATTGGAAAATGGCGTTGAGGGTATTACGGGTACAGTTGCCCAGATTTTGACATGGCTGCTTCCTCTACAGAAAATAACGGTTAAGTTACACAATGAACGTCTCAAGCATGGATTTGACTTTAGATCTGAAGAAATTAAACTTAGCATTGATGCCAACCATCTGCTTATAGATACACAAATAGAAACGGGGACACCGTCTCACTCACTTATAGAAGAGTGTATGCTACTGGCCAACCAAGCTTCTGCTAAACGCTTTACAGGAGAAGGTGATAGTATCTTCCGGATACATGAACCACCCCAGCTTTCCAAAACAGAAGCTTTACTTGCTGAGTTAGCAGCTATCGGTCTCTATGTAGAAGAGTATGAAGATTCTCCTTCTCTCATACGTGCTATCCAAAAAGAAGCAGAGAAAATGGGTCTTGCCTCAGAAGTAGACGCTATGGTCATTAAATCCTTACGACGTGCGAGTTACGCAGCACACAATGTAGGACACTTTGGACTAGGCTTTTCTCACTATAGTCACTTTACTTCACCCATACGTAGATACGCCGACCTCATACTCCACCGTCTCATCAAAACCCAATTACGTGAAGAGGCCGAAGAGGCTAGCTATCTGTTACGAAACATAGAACCTCTTTGTGCAAGGGTTAGTGAATTGGAAAGAGAAGCCACAAAAGCAGAATGGGACTTTAGGGACCGAAAGTTTGCACGCTGGGCAGCAGAACACCCGGGCGAAGTTTTTGAAGCAGAAGTCGTAGAAGCAGGAGAAGCAGCCAAAGCGATTTTACAAGGAGAAATCAAAGGGATTTCTGTCAATCTTCATGGGGACAATGTTATGTTATTTGACAAAATAAAAGTCAAAATTGTAGAAGTGAACATTGCCCAAGCTATCATCATGGCTGAGTTGGTTGAAAAGTTAGAAAAAGAAGAGATGGATCTGTAATGTACCAAAGAGAATTTGACCAGCGTCTTAGACAAGCTTTGCCTAAAGCTTTACTGCTTTATGGGGAAAATGACTACTTGATAGACTTTTATATAGATACTTATGTGAAAAAAACAGATGCCAAAGAGTCTATGCTCTCTTTGTACCATGATGAGTGGAACTTTGAACAAGCCAAAGCCTTTTTATCACAAAGCTCCCTTTTTGGAGGAACCAATCTTTTGGTAGTCAAACATGAAAAGAAGATTCCCAAAAAAGAGTTAGATGTTTTAGTTGCACTTGCCAATAAAAATACAGACAATTATTTTGTCTATGGCTATGCAGGCCAAGCAAAAGATGCTAGGTCTATGCAAGCTGCTTTTACAGACAAAAAAGGTGGCGTTTGGGTACGTTTTTTTGAGCCAAACATTCGTGATGGCCTTGCCGTTCTGCAACAAAAAGCACAAGCCATACACTTAGACATAGACCACTATGCCCTACAGCACCTCATGCTTGTACTCAATAACAACCTAGCCCTTTGTGCCAACGAACTAGATAAACTGGCCATTTTAGGTACAAAAGTCACAGGTAAAGACATAGACAGATTGGTCTACTCCACTGCGCCACTTGCGACAGAACAGTTACTTATTGACCTTTTTAACAAAAAACCCATCACTGAAATGATTTCAAAACTTTTAGACATTGGTGAAGATGAAGCTGCAATTTTAAGAGCCACCCAATACTTCATCAACCAAATCTTCCTCTTTCATGCTTACATTAAACTCAATGGACATGTAGACTCTGCTGCCATTTTAGGCTACAAACTTCCAAAACCCATAGAAGACCAAAAAGCACAACTCGCCCTTAAAGTTAAATCTGCTTCTTTACTTAAAATTTTTGAACATTTATTGGAGAGTGAACTCGCCATCAAAAAAGCACCTGCCACACAGAAAGAAGTGTTACTTTACAGTATGCTCATTAGACTACAAAGCTATCTTTAGGAATTTTGACGTAAAAAGTTTAAATAGTTAATTATCGAATATTTTTGATAGTTTGTGCTTAGATTTGAGGGCTTGGGTAAGGGAGCATACGTCAGTATGTGACTGCACCCATCCCTAAAAGATGAGTGCAAAATATCGAAAAGATCGATAATTAAGTGAACATTTCTCTCATTACTCCATTAAACCACTCTCTTGTAGCTTTGGCTGTACCCTTAGATCTGTACTTACCGTTTCCATCTTTAGGTTTAGGTACATTACCTTTCCCTTTAAGTACACCAGAAGGATCTGCTGAGAACGTGTGTGTAACCATAATAGCTTCTTCAGGTTTACCACCTACCATTGAGAAACATACGTTTGCAGCTTTTGCAGGAAGTCCTTTTTTAGGATCATCTACTTTTCCAGCAAGTTGTGCAATGATTTGACCTGCAGCTCTGTGTGCAGCCCAAATAGCTGTCTGCCCTGATGGTGGGATTTTGTGTGTTACCGCATCACCAATAACATAAATACTTGAATCTGTTTTAGACTTAAAGCTATAACCATCCATTAAAGCAAAACCTGCTTCATTGGCTTCAATGCCTGCCATGGTAATAACTGGTGAACATTTATTGAGAGGAATGAGGTTACAAACTTCATAAGACTCTGTATGTGAGTCGCCATCTGCATCTGTATACGTAATGGTTTTTTTAGCCACATCTACATCAGTTACTGTACTCTCACCTCTATAGTCAATAATATCTGGGAATATTTCTTTCCAAGACTCTTTAAATGCTTTTGCTTTTGCAAATTTACCAGGTCTAGTATCTAAGACAATCACTTTTCCTTTGATACCTTCATTTTTAATATAATTGGCAACCATTGCTGTACGTTCATACGGCGCAGGTGGACATCTAAACTTACCTGATGGTGGTGGTACAATAATCACATTACCATCATCCATATTGTCAAGTTGTCTTTTGAGTGCAACATGTTCATTCCCTGGCATAAGTGCTGCTGGACAAGCTTGCGCTACTTCTCTGATTTTATCTTGAGACCACTCTGGAAATTGGTTTTCATAATCATAAGCAATCCCTGGAGAAAGCACCAAAATGTCGTAAGCAAAATCACCATCGGTTGTGGTCACTGTTTTTGCTTTTCTATCGATTGCAGTCACGGTAGCATGGACAAAGCTGTACCCGTGTTTCGCTGAAGGCTGATAATAGTCACCCACAAAAGTGTCTAGACTTACGCCATCTAATCCTCCAAGAAGTGTGTTTGAAAATGGACAAGCCATAAACATGTTACTTTTCTCAATTACAGTTACTTCTAGACTGGCATCTTTTTTTCTCAATGCCTTTGCTATAGTAAGGCCACCAAAACCTCCACCAATAACAATTATTGATTTTCCACTAGCCTTTTTGACTGTTTCTTTTTTTGCTGTTGTCTTTGCCTCACTTGCACTTGCAATACTTGGCAAGGTTGCGGCTACTGCTGCAACACCTGCGAGCTTAAATGTATCTCTTCTATTCATCGCCATAATGTCTCCTCATTATTTTATTGTTAGTACTTTAATCTACTAAAGTAATTAAATTATGTCACAAAGCATGAGAGTATGACAAATATTTTGAATATTTTGAACTATTATATTGAAGATGTATCATTTAGATACAAAGAAGATGTATAAGTTTTTACTATGTTATAAAAAGCATAACGTATGCTAATAACATACGCTACAGTGGTCTGTTAAGCCTGTATTATCTCCGCCGTAAAGTTCTTTAAAGTTTCTACTTTGGCTTCTTCTTTCACTAATTTCTTAGCACCTCTTCTTCCATGTTCTGCTTTTAATTCTTGTTTAAAGGCATCAAAATAGTCTTCAAACTTATCGGGACCAAGTACTGCTACTGCCCAGAGGTTGTCATCTTTGTCAACTTCAAGCACAATAGCTGCAAGACCTTGCGTAGCTGGACCACTAAGCACTTTCCCGCCATTATGCGCATCATACACAGCTAAATGTGCTGAACAGACAAAAACGCCTGCTTGGTCACAGGCAATCGTTTTACCGTCAGTTGGCACATACTGAAACATAGTCAGGGCTTTGGTTGGCCGTGTCATTTGGTGTGCACAAATGGCAGAATATGCCACAATGGTACCTTTAGATCCAACACCACCTCTATAAATGTACTCTGTGCCATCTTCAGCTTTGAGTTTAATGTCTTTAGATGCTGGTTTTTTTAAGTTAACCATGAGTGCAGGTGTTGCTGCATGTGGGTAGTGAAAAATATAATTTTCCTCTTCTACTAAAGCAGAAGCTTTGAGTGCTTTACCTTCTGCATCTTTGAGTTGGACTTTCTCATAAGGTTTAAATAAGCTGCCATCTTCTGCATACAACTTTTGTGTAATGAGTGATGGAGCGATTGCTATTGCCATTGCTGTTGTTCCGGATAACTGTAAAAAATTTCGTCTATTCATACAATAGTCTCCTCTATATTGTTAAATTACACTTACAATATAACACAATATAATTGATGGATGTCAAGGTTTTGAGATAAAATTATGATAAAAGACACCCTAATGTGTAATTAAGTGAGAGTGTAGTAATATAATGCTTCCAAAATTCCTGCTCATTTTTGGATAGTTGTACTTACAACTACTACATGGGCTATTAAACCAAAAGGAAAACAATATGACTTGTTATGAAACACTGTTTGTAGTTAAACCTACACTAACAGACGAAGAGACTGCAGCCGTAATTGCAAAAATCAAAGATATTCTTACTAAAGAAGGTGCAGAACTTATTGCTACTGACGATATGGGTATGAGAAGACTTGCTTATCCAGTAGAGAAAAATGACCGTGGTTACTACACAGTTCTTTTCTATAAAGCTGAAGGTACATTCATTACTGAGCTTGAGAGAAATCTTAAAATCAGCGAAGATGTTATCAAATTTTTAACTGTTAAATACACTAGAAACAAAGAACTTGCACAGTTCGATAAACTTGTGGCAGCAGCGACTAAAAAATCTGAAACACCAAAAGTTGAAGAAGTAAAAGAAGAAGTAGCAGCAGTAGAAGCTGAGACTACAACAGAAGCTGAAGCAAAAACTGAAGCGTAAACCAAAGCACTTAACAGGAGCAACCTTATGTACAACAAGATAATTTTAGCCGGAAACCTAACCAGAGATATTGAAGTTAGATATACACAAAGTGGTGCTGCAATTGGTAATACTGCCATTGCAACTTCACGTAAATTTAAAACTCAATCAGGTGAGCAAAAAGAAGAGACACTTTTTGTAGACATCACATTTTTTGGTAGAACCGCTGAAATTGCCAACCAGTACTTACGTAAAGGTAGCAAAGTTTTAGTCGATGGAAGATTGAAGTTAGACCAGTGGACCGCACAAGATGGAAGCAAAAGAAGCAAGCACTCAGTGACTGTGGAAAGCCTCCAAATGTTAGGTAGCAAAGATGAAGCAGCACCAATGGGTGGTAACGGATATAGTCAACAAGGTGGTTCATCATACGATGCACCAGCTAAAAACAACTATAGCCAACCTGCACCATCAGCACCAGCAGCTGCACCACAACCAACGTCAAACCTTCCAGAGATTGACATCAATGAAGATGAAATACCATTCTAGGAGAATATCATGGCAGAAAGAAGAAAGTTCAAAAAAAGATTTTGTAAATATTGTGAGCAAAAAGTTGAGTTTATCGACTATAAAGACTTAGCAGGTCTTAAATTTTCACTAAGTGAAAGATTTAAAATCATGCCAAGAAGATTAACTGGTAACTGTAAACGTCACCAAGAGCTAGTAACAGTAGCTATCAAAAGAGCTAGACAAACAGCACTTATCCCATACATCGTGGATAGAAAAAATGTTGTTGAAAACCCTTTTGAATTCGTAAGATAGTCTTAGACTATTTTATAGGGGGTGTGCACTTGTACACCCCCACGTTAGGTCGATAAAATCGACCCTACTTCCCCAACACTATAAAGCGTTTATCCGCTTCCTCTAAATCATATAAATTTACTTCATCATCAAGTAGCAATTCAAGTCCTGATAATTTTACCAAATCATCTAACGTATGATAGTACTGATTTATGGTTTCTTGAGACTTTTTAAAACACTCATTTTCTTTTTCAAAAAGTGTAAATTCTGCACTGTACACACCTTCTTCAAAGTCAGAGTCTACCGTTAAAAAACGTGTCTCATCGTCAACTATAAAAGAACCTACAGCGACATTTTCAAAACCATAGAGGGTGTTGATGTCACAAAGGAAAATGCCACCTTCATTGAGATGTGACTTTACACAACTTAAAAAGGTTTTTAGTTCTTCTTTGTTTAAGTAGTTTAACATGTCAAAGACTGCTGTTATGACATCATATTTGCCTTCTAAGGCACATACATCTATACAACTGGCATCTAGACCTTGTCCTTGTGTTTTAGAGACCATAAGGGGACTTAAGTCTATGCCTTTTACCTTTGGTATGTCTAAGGCACCTTTCATTTGACGTAAGAAGTCACCTGAACCACAACCCACATCTAAGAGTGTGTCAAAATCTACGGAATTTAAAAAGAGAAGGTAATGTGCATAGAGACTAGGTGCCGCTTCTTTGACACCTAGGAGATCTTCTACTTTGGCGTAGAGATCAAGAGAAGTACTAGGATTATTGTCCACGTTCGACAACGGCTTTTATCTTTTCATATAAAGAGAGAATCTCTTCTTTTTTAGCATAAAAAGAGTTTTTGTTTGAAATGAGATGTGCAGAAGAATCCATAATGTCTTCAGCCACTTTTAGTCCATTTTCTTTCATGGTTGCACCTGTTTCAACAATGTCAACAATGGCGTCAGCCAAACCAACAAGCGGTGCCAATTCAATAGAACCATAAAGCTTAACCACTTCAACTCCCACTGCTTTTTGCGCAAAGTAGTTTTTAGTGATGTTAACCATTTTAGTGGCTACTTTAATGTTGGGACGAGACCAGTCAAGTTCGTCTTCATTTCTAATACCAATAGCAACTTTACATTTACCTAGTTGCATGTCAAGCAGTTGGATGATGTCTAACTCTTTTTCAGTAATCACATCAAGTCCAACCACACCAATGTCAGCTGCACCATGTTCAACATACGTTGGGACATCTTGGTTACGTACATTTAAAAAACGAAACTCACCCATATCTAAAATGAGTTCTCTACCCTCAAACTTAAACTCTCCACCAAAAATCTCAGCAAAAATTTCTAATGTTTGTTCTGCGATTCTTCCTTTTGGAAGTGCTATTGTTAACATGTTAACCCTTATTTTACTATCTTAATATATACGCCTTTAAAGCAAAAGCTTCAAAGACTACGTTAACACTTTGTTTCCTTCAGCAGGAAGCTCAACGACTAGTCGTCTTTAGTGCGTGTTGCATCCCTAAAAAAACCAAAGTTTCATCGTAGATAGCCTCTTCGAAGAAGTTGGCTAAAAACTTTCCATCTCCACCTGTAAAGTAGAGTATATGGCCCTTTGAATGTTTGTCTATGAGTGCTTTTATAGACGCGATTATACCATAGCTTATCTGCTCTTTTGTTGTAGTCGCTAAGTGCGCTAAAGAGAGTGACGTATTTAGAGGATAGTCCAAAACAGGTGAAATATTTTTATAACTTTCCTGATATGCTTTTAACCCCGGTAAAATAAAGCCCCCTTGGTAAATACCATCTTTTACAACATCCACTGTAATGGCTGAACCAGCATCAACAAAAAGACCCGTTTTATGAGAAAGGCATAAAGCTTTTCTGTCTACACCCATGGTGTCATATTCACCTTGTATTGTGAGTAAATCTGCAATATTTTCCCAGGCTTCCATCTGCTCTAATTTCTTTTCAATCTTTGGATTGACGCAGATGTATTTTAAATTTTTATTGGCGTATTTGCTAAAAGCATCTTCATACGAAATATGTTCTATAGAGGCCCCGTCATAGATGTGAAAATGGGTGTTTCCGATATCTGCTAATAACAATCTTTATCCTTTTTTAACTCTTGTGGCGAATGTTTTATTGTATGTATCTTTTTTATTGGTGCGTTGGCAAACGCCCCCTACTCTTCGTGCCAGACTTTCCACTTATGCTCTTCCATTAAAGCTTTTGCTTTGGAACAGAGTGGTGCTTTAATGACAATGTATTTTTTCATGATCTTAGTCTCCACATAACTTTCTACTTTTTCATGTAAAGCCATCAATTCCAAAGCTTCTTTTTTTAACACACGGCTCTTCTTCTCAAGTGACATCACCAAAGCATAATAGCCTTTCAAGTCTACACCCAAGTAGAGTGTTATTTTTTTACGTGAGCCAAGTTCTTTAGGAGTAATCTCTTTTAAGGACTTAAAAATAAGATTTTTATTCTGTAAATATTCAACGATTTTCTTCATCATTTATGGTACCTAAAATCAACTCAAAGGATGATAACTCATCATCGTCTCTGCCAAATTTTGTTTTTGTATATGTGTGTAAATTTGTGTGGTCTCTAAGGAAGCATGGCCTAAAAGTTCTTGTACCACACGTAAATCTGCACCTCCAACTATGAGTGAGGTTGCAAACGAGTGTCTTAAAATATGAGGAGAGATACCCAAATACTTTTTGACTATTTTAAAAGCAGAGACACGACTCAACTGTTCTCCTCTATAGTTTAACCAAAGGTAAGGACTTGCCATACTTTGTTCAGACAAATAAAGTTCTAAAGCTTGGGTAGCTACAGGGGCTAAAGGCACTACCCTCTCTTTTTCACCTTTTGCAAAGCGTATCTTGAGCCAACCATCTACAATGTCGCTACGCTGTACACTAAGCGCTTCAGAAATGCGACAACCACTGGCATAGAGAAAAAGTATAAGGGCATAATCACGTAAACCTATGAGCGTAGAACGGTCAATCAGGTTAATGCCATCAAGGATTTCTTCATTGCTGACATATTTGGGAAGATTCCTAGGTACTTTTGCCATGGGGATTTTGATTTTTTCATGGCTAAAATCATGTTTGTGACAAAAATGAAAAAAGGCATTAATGGAAGAGAGTTTTCGGTTGAGTGTACGTTTATTTTCAAAAGAGGCTAAAAAGCTTAAGACATCTGCTGTTTCAAGCTTTGTGAGTATTTTTCCACTCTTCTCTTCAAGTTGAGTAAGGTCTGAAAGGTAAGAGGAGATAGTGAGAGTATCAAGTGCCTTAGTGACGAAAAGATACTCTTCAAAAGCAATGAGTAAATCAGAAATTGTAGCTCCTCAAATCGACTAGTTGATTGAGCCGACTGCTGAAGTCAACCCAGTGTTAACGTAGCGTAGAGAGCTTTGCTCTCTAGCGTCTTCATGATAGTAAACTCTTCAAAAGCAATTAATAAATTAGAAATTCTAACTCCTTAAATCGACCAGTCGATTGAGCCGACTGCTGAAGTCAACTCAGTGTTAACGTAGTGTAGAGAGCTTTGCTCTCTACCGTCCTAATCACAGTATTGCTAGTATTATTCATAACCTAATTTAGAAAGGTCTATAAGCTCTCCATCTTTGTAAAGTTTAGAGCCTGTCATAAAGACTGGTTCAGAGACAGCACCTACATCATATACTTTAGACTTTGTCAAAGCAGTGTTCAAGACAATAAGGGAACCTTGCTGATCAAGTCCATAGATTCTGCCACCAAAGGTACTTGCACCTGCAAAGTGTGCAAATTTAAACTTCTTACTTGCTACTTCATCTAAGTTGCTATTGAGTGAAATGATTTTACCCTCTTTCGTAAAGACGTAAATACGCCCAGAGTCTACGGCAACTTCAGAGATATTGGCTTTATACTCTAATCTACCTGCACCACCCAAAGTAATGAGTCTTTTGGGCGTTGCTGCAATCATCGTGTTTTGCATACGGCTAAGGTAAATGACATTGTTAAACGTGGTTTCACTTGAAATGTATACGATTTTAGCACTTGAAGTGTCTGCCACATTGATGATGACCAGTTTACCATCAAGCATTGGAAGAACCACAAGGTTCTCAATGAACATAGGACTCGCCGCACGTGTATCTATGGCAAAAACTTTTTCTGAACGGTTTTCTATAAGCTTATTTTTACTGGAGAGTGAGTAGACACCAAAGGTATTGCTATTTAAAACATAAGCAATCAAAGAACCTCTCACAGATGCAGACACAACAGGCACATTCATAGCAATGTCATTCACAGATTTACCTGTCTTTTTATCAATCACTCTTAAGATACCTTGCGCGTTTGTTGCAAGTACATAACGATTGTTTTCATTGAGGAATCTATAGCCTTCACCAAGTACAGTCTTATGTACACCAGACTTAGCAAGGTACTGTCCATTTTTCAGTGTACCACCATCACGGCTCACATCTACAATAGAAGAACTATAAGACTTGGAAACTGAAGATGCAGAAAATGTGTTTTCCGGTTCAAAGTATTTTTTAGAAGAACAGCCAGAAAACATCAGCGCGAACACTGCAAAAGCAAGTAAAGCTAGGTTGTGCATTAGTTTGCCTTTATAAGTGAATGTTTAAGGAACTCCGTAAGCACAGCAAGTGGTGAACGTCCATCAATCTCTTCAAGTTTGGCTTTTGCTTTTTTTGTATCACCTGCTTGAATGGCAAGGTACGCTTCTTCAAAAAGTGCCATCTCTTTGTAAAGCACAGAATCAACAGGTTTTTTGTTTAACACAGAAGCTGTGTATCCACTGGCATCCGCGATGACAGTGTTTTTACTTTTACTTAAAGCTTCTAAGGTTTTAATATCTTGTTTTTTCACAGCTTGCGCATAAGAAAACAGTTCAAACAACGCTGGATTATTCTCTTTAAGGATTGTAAGCGCTTGGGCATCATCTGCTTTAATTTGCAGGGCTAAAAAAGCTTCATTGGCTGTGGCCAACTTTGACTCATGGATAGAGTCCATCACTGCTCTTCCACCAAAGGAAACAACAAGGGCAATCAGAATACCCCAAATTTTTAACTTATGTTTTTTATACATTGTTTCTAATCTAAAAGCACTCTCAAGGACTTTTTCATCCCCACTCAACTCTTTTTTTACAAAATTTACATCATCTTTAAGACTCACGTATTTCTCCTACCCGATTTAATGCATATATTATACCTTGTAGAGTTAAGAGTTTGGTTAGAATTTGGCATATAATAATGGTCGATAAATCGACCCTACATCAATTTTAACATTCTCATGCTCCATTGTAGGGTCGGTTTACCGACCATCACATATATACCTAAATAATATTATTGATATTTTGGTCAATAAATCAACCCTACAAATATTTTATATTCACACAATACACAAAATAAAAATATGCCAATATGCCATATTTTTCATCTAAAAACTTATTTTACGTTAGTATTCAAAATGGCCAATTATAAACGTATATTTCTAGATGGGTATAGCTACTATTTAACCGTTGTAACCCATAATAGAAATCCTATTTTAATAGACAATATAGAACTATTACGTGAGAGTTTTAAGGAGAGTAAAGAACACTATAGTTATGCCATAGAAGCCATTGTAATACTTCCTGATCATTTCCATCTTGTCATTAAACCTAAAATTGCAAAAGAGTATCCTCATATTATCCGTACAATCAAGCAATATTTTTCTAAACATTGTGACAAGAGCTACTATGCACATATAGAACAGTCACCCAGTCGCCAGAAAGAAGGGTATACGCCTATATGGCAGAAGAAATATTATGAACATACTATTAGAGATACACAAGATCATAAATCTATTCTTGCATATATGTATCATAATCCCATAAAACATGGTCTTGTAGAGAAGCCTGATTTATGGATATATTCGTCTTTTTAGACTTCATTAAAAATTTAGGTGCATAGATATTTTGTGGAGGTGGTCGATAAATCGACCCTACATTAATTTGAACATTCTCGTGCGCCATTGTAGGGTCGGTTTACCGACCAAAGATATTACAATTCAACCACTGTAATACCCAAGTTACCCGGTAAACGGTAGAACTTAGAAATCTTAGGATGTGTTTTTAAATACTCACCTACCAATTTGGATAACACTCCCCCACCAGTTCCATGAATAATTTGCACTTCATGTAAGCCATTGACCAAAGCATCTGAGAGAAATTTATCTACTCTGTCTATCGCTTCATCTGCGTACAAACCTAAAAGTTTGATAGACACAGAAGCCCCTGATTTTTCTACAGAGACATGGACTTTGGGTTCTCTGGCTTTAGGTTTGACTTTTATTTTTGGCTCATCCCCTCGGCGTTTAAGTTGAGTGAGAGGTACACGCATCTTCAGGCCATCTACGATGATAGTTGCATCTTTACCACGCAGAGACATAATTTCACCTTTATGGGAACGGTACTTCACTTTATCCCCCTCTTTGAGAGGTATTTCATCTTTTTTTGCTAGTTCTTTTTGTTTTAAATCTTTACGCTGATGTGCCACATTGAGCAAACGTCTACCTTCAGTAGACTCTTTGGCCTTAAGCGCTTCTCTTGCCTTTTTTGTGGCTGCGTTGTAACGGTTTTCAAGAGTAGCCATGGCTTTTCTATGTATTTCTTGTAGTCTAAATTCTTCTTCATCGAGTTTTGCTTTTTGCTTTTGAACGGCTGCTAAATCGTCATCTATTTTAGCCATTTTCAGACGCATTTCACGTTCAAGTGACGTAGACTTTTCTATAAGTTCATTTAAGTTATCTTTGTCTTCACCATAAACTATTTTGGCCTTCTGCACAATAGACGCAGGTACCCCATAACGCTGTGCCGTCTCAAAAGCGTAAGACTTCCCGATGCTTCCTTGTAAAAACGTATAGGTAGGCAGACGACGTTCTTCATCATAAAGCGCAGCAATAAGTTCTACTTCATCATCTGCTGCCATGAGGGAAGCCAAACGTTTATGGTGGGTAGTCACAATAAATGAAATGCCTTTTTTACGTAACTCATCAAGCATAACTCGAAACAAAGAGGCTGCTTCATCAGAGTCAGTTCCTAGTTCTATCTCATCGACACCTACAATGGCATCTTCTTTAGAAAAAAGTTTGGCAAACTCTTGCATACGCCCTGCAAAAGTAGAAATGTCATTTTTGACCGATTGGGGGTCATCAATAACAGCTTCTATACTTTTGTAATGTCCTACCTCCGTACCTGACGCATCACACTTAAAAGGAAGCAGATATTTAGACATATACACAGCAGAGAGCATAGACTTGAGTAACATCGTTTTACCCCCGGCATTCACACCAGTGATTAACATGATTTGTTTGTTAAAATCCATTGAAATAGGTACGGGGTTTTCTAAAGCAGGATGGGCAAACTTTTCTAGTTTAATGCGTTTATGTTTAGAAGGTAAAATAAACTCATACTCTTTGGCCCTAGCAAAACTTACCCGTGCTTGGTAGTGGTCAAAACGATCATACTCTTTGTTTATGAAGGCTAAAAAACGTTCCCATTTAAAAAAGATTGCTGAAATCTCTTTACAGTAACGGTAGATAATCTCTTCTTTGTTAGAGAGTAAAGCAGCCTCTTTTTCTTTTAAGTGAGAAATACTTTGTGGTAAAATGTAAAAAAACCCTCCAGGAGATCTTGCTACCACTGTGGCTTTCAAAGCATTGTTAAAGCCACCACGTACCAAAAGTGTCTCTTCTCCTCCATTAAAGTGTACCTGTGTGTCTACTAAGTAGTCACGTAACTTTGAAGAGTGTGCCAGTCTATAGAGGGTATCTTTTATCTCTATTTTGTTTTGCTTTAAAGCACGTTCAAGTTTGTAAAGTTCAGGGTCACGCTCAGGGTTAATGTGCCCTTCTTCTGTAAAGTACGCAATGACTTCTACAATCTCTTCAGGTATTTCAATGCCTTGTATCCACGAACTAAGAGGTTCGCTAAAGCCTACAGCAGACAAGGTGTTAAAGTAAGAGAACATTTGTACAAAAGCATAAATCTCGTCTAAAGAGAGTACCGCTTGTTTTTTGATGCGTGCGAGTTCTTGGTCTAAATTTTGTACTTCAGGAGGCAGAGGGAACTGTACAGATGAAAGTGCCGTAATGTAACGATAGTGCTGGTTAATGTCCCCCATCATTGCCAAAGGTTTATCTCTGGCTAAAAAACTTTTGAACTGCTTGACGTACCCGTCAAGGTCTAGTTTTTGAATGATAGATTTTTCGTTTTTATATTGTGCTGACACGTGATTTAATTTCCTTATAGTTGTACATTTTTGATAAAATATTATATCACTTTTTAAAAGTGATACCCTAGGCGTATAATTGTTTTGGTATCTGTTGTGTCAAATCCTATGGGAGGTATTTTGTCATAACGTACCTCTTCTTCAATACTCAAAGAAATGTTTTCCGCCACTTGAAAATTAAATCCACCAACAAAAAGTACATCATAGTCATCAAAATCATCCACATTTTGAAAAGCACCCAACTTCAAGTACAAACTACTAACCTCGTTGAATTTATTGTTATATTCTAGATACTCATTCAGTGACGTAAACTTAGCACTCTCTTGTACATTAGAATAATCTTCAATATTATACGCTATACCCATTTTGGCAATCAAAGAATGTGTACCACTCTTAAAGAGGTCTTTTCCTACTCCAAATCCAAGGGCAAATTTATGGTCATAGTTTTGAAATTCATTACGTAGCCAGTTGAGTGAAATATAAGCCAACCACTCGTCTGTGATAAACTGCTCCAGTCCTAAGTTGAACTTATACTCTTCATTGTCTCTTGCATCCGCATTTTCACTAATAAACAAACTACAATCAAGGGCTACTTTTACTGTTTTGTCATTAAAACTTAGTGTAGAAAAAGCCAAGGTATATTTACCATTAATGTTCAGGGTATCTGTGTTTCCTGTGGTATTTGCAAAACCAAAGTTAAGACTCTGTTTTAACTCTTTTTCTGCTTTAATTTCTTTGTACTTTGAGTAAGTACCTGTAACATCACTTATCTTAATAGTGTCTGCCACAAGCAGAGTGCTCACTAAACATAAAAGCCCCAATATATACTTCATTTTCTGTCCTGATGGTATTTTTTAAACACGAATCATAACCAAAAAGTACTTCTATGCTTCTCCACGTATCTGGTAAGTAATGTCCCCTGCACCAAAAGAGGTAACTAAACCCTCTTCATAAGTACGTATCACAGAGCCATCTTTAATGACTTTTATCATACAGTCTTCTTTTGTTACAGAGTCTGCCATGTAGAGCTTATAACGTGAAAATGCTCCTTTTAAGTCAATGTATATAGGGATTTCACCTGCAGACCATATGGGTAAAATCACCAACTCATCCACCCCTTCAAAACACTCTACAAAAGCAGGGAGATTGTCTATGGTTCTGGTGTATTTATGGGGTTGCCAAATGACAGTTAAACTTTTAAATCCTAAGAGCTCTTTATACGCTTTTAAAGACTCCATGGTAGCTTTTATCTCTGTAGGGTGATGGCCATAGTCATCAATGATGACCATTTTTTCTTTGTTTTGAATAATGTCAAAACGTTTTTTAATACCTTTGTAGTTTGTAATATTCTCTTGTATATCTTCTAACTTAGCACCTAATTCTAAAGCTGCTAAAATGGCCAATGATGCATCCAAAGCAATGTGAAAACCAAAACCAAAGACATCAAAAACACCCAAATCACGTAAGACAAAACGCGTATGAGGCTCCCCATCAATCAATAAAAACTCTACGTTTTTAATCTCTTTAGAGGGGTAAAGTTTAATGCTCTCCATGTCTAAAGAAGCTAGAAATTCATCTTCTGCATTAATCACACGTGTTTTGGCTAAAGACAAAAACTTTCTATAGGCATTGTAAAAACGCTCTTCATCATACTCATAATACTCCATGTGTTCCGGTTCAACATTGGTAACAATGGCAAGACTAGGGTTAGAGTTTAAGAAACTTTCATCACTCTCATCTGCTTCAAAGATCACTTTATTGTTAGGGAAGTTACGTACATTAGAGCCAAACTCTTTTGAAATAGCCCCAATAAGTGCATTGGTTTCAGGTAAAAGTGCTGCCAACATCGCGGAAGTGGTACTTTTTCCATGTGCGCCACCTACGGCATACACTTCTTTATGCTCCAAGATGGACACCAACGCTTCTTTTCTTGAAAGCAGTTCAATACCCAATTCTTTTGCTTTTTGATACTCAGAGTTGGTCGGACGTACAGCCGCGGAGTAAATAACTCTGTCTACACCTTCTACCGCATCTTCATGGTGAGGAATAGTGATTTTAGCAGCAAAGTTGGTGGCTAAATCGTTGGTGATTTCTGTTTGTTTAATGTCAGAACCTGAAATTTTATGCCCATCGTTGTTTAAAAATTTTGCCAATGCAGACAGCCCTATGCCCCCTATACCAATAAAGTGTATCTTTTTCTCTTTACCCATGAACCTCTCCCTACTTTGAAATGTTTTTTATTACTTAAACTTGTGAATCTGCAAACACACGTATCTCTTCTCTGGCTCTTGCCACCTCTTTTTCAAAATGTGTAAACATATCGGGAATACTTTTTGTAAAAGTTTGTATAAAAAATGCCAAAGGATCAGACTCTTCTACTTTAGAAACATCGACATATTTTTCTATAAAGTCATCGAAGTTAATTTTGGCTATGACCGCTGCTGCATGAAGCAACATAGCATCTTTCAAAGAATTTTTACCTACGCTGTGAGACAAGATGAGAAAGATCTCTTTGGCACCTTTTAAGTCATTTTCACTGTAACGCTGTATACCATGTTCGTAAATGGCACGTGCTGCGGCAATGTCTTCAGTATCTTCCATATTAAACACTTTACAGCTAGCAAGTTTTTCAGCTAAATTATCAAAAGCTGCATTAACGATAAAGGTAAAAATTTCATTGATCTCCTCTTCGGGTGCTTCAATGATAAGCTGTGCATCTAAAAGCTGGTATCCTTTTGCAATACTCTGCTCCTCTTTACACTCCTCTTCCAAACGTTTAATGTTGGCTAAAAACTCTTCATCTTTTTTTAATTCTTCTACGTGTATTTCTGGTGTTTCCATTAGTTATGCTCCAAACATTTTTGTATTCTTTCTAAACATTCTCTTGTCAACTCTGCTTCATAAACCAAAGCCAATCTCACATAGCCTTCACCTTCACCCTCACGTCCTAAAAATGAACCAGGAATGACTTTGAGGTTATAGTCTGCATATAGCCTTTTAGTAAAGTCTATTGCATCTTTTACTTTAAGCCAAATGTAAAACGTAGCTTCCGGTGCTTCTATGCCTAAGATTTCTTTGGCCACTTTGAAGTTTGCTCTGTATTTTTCTCTAAAACCATCCACATGACTCTGGTCTGCCCAAGCAGCAGCAGCAGCATGCTGTAAAGGCAGTGGTGACGCACAGCCCACATACGTTCTGTAAACCATGTAAGCTTTTAATATCTGTGCATCTCCAGCAATGAAGCCTGAACGTAGACCTGGTGCAGATGAACGTTTAGAGGCAGAGTTGATGACCAAAATGTTTTTAAAGTCATCATTACCTACTTCTATACTTGCGTTCAATAAAGAAGGCAAAGGTTCATCTAGGTAAAGGTCAGCATAACACTCATCGTTCAGTAAAACAAAGTTGAACTTTAAAGCAAGTTCAACCCATTTTTTTAAATCTTCCATGCCCATGACGCTGCTTGTTGGATTGTTAGGGGAGTTAAGTATGACAAAGTCTGCTTTGGCAAGGGCTATTTCATCCACTTGAGGTTGGAAGTTATTGGATTCATGTAAATTCAAGTAAATTACTTCAGCTCTACATGCTTTGGCTGCCCCCTCATAAATCTGATAAAAAGGATTGGGAAAAACCATCACAGGATCTTTAACATCATGCAATAAAAACTGAGGAAAATTAAACAACACTTCACGTGTACCAAAAGTCGGGATGATTTGTGCATTGTCAAGCTCAAGGTTAAAACGCTCTTTATTGTACTTAAGCATTGCTTCTCTCAAAAAAGATTCCCCTGAGGTTTTAGGGTATTTGTTTAAGAGTGCTGCATTCGCACTCAATGCATCTAAGATGAACTGTGGTGTAGCAAACTGGGGTTCACCTATGGTTAAAGAGAGAGGTCTGAAATCACTGTTGGGAGTAATGTCTTTTAGTAATGTATTTAGTTTTTCAAAAGGGTATGTTTCGAAGTTCATATTTGCCCTATTTTTTTCAAGTATTATAGCAAAGATGGGGTAAAGGTAGGCATAGAGAAAAACGAGTTCTCATGCATTTCAAATACTTTTCATGACAGCCTTTAAAACATGCGTTTCACCTACATCTACTAGACGCGCATCCTCTCTTATGTTTCCTGTCTCTAAACAAACCATACTTCTATATCCACCCTCACCCATATCAGCCATTTGTTTTGCTTTTTTTATCCATGGGTTCCAGACTACTAGAGAGTTTGAGCCTTCTGAAGTTAATACTAACTTTCTATTTGTATCCTCTAGTGTTACAACTTTAGGTGTCTTAAAATAGACTCTATCTACCTCTTCTGTTATAGTGATATTTTCCTTTTGGATATACGCTTCCCCCTCTAAACTATCGAAATACTCACAGCCTTTTAAACCTTCTACTACGATGTTGTCGACATCAGAAACGTTAAAATAGGTATGTAACGCTAAAGAAATCTCAAAGGGTTTGATATCTGTATTTGTAATGCTCAATGTCATAGTGAGTTCAGAGCTAATAAGCACATCTAGACGCACATCAAAATCATAAGGCCAAAGTACTTTACTCTCTTTAGTAGGTAAAAGTTGTAATTGTACATGTGTAGTGTCCCTATCTATCTCCTCTTTTTTACTAAGAGCCCATATGGAGGTACGGGCAAATCCATGCTGTGGAAGTGTGGGATCAGCTTTATGTTTACCAAACCAAGGAAAACAAAGTGGTATCCCGCCACGAATCGCTTTTCCCTCTTCAAAGCAAGCCAATTCACTTAACCATAACAAAGGCTCTGTATCAGTAGTTTTGTAATGAAAGATATGTGCACCCTGCAATGCTATTTTAGCTTCGGCACAAGCATTTGAGATTTCTATATATTTAAATCCATTTTTCAATACTTTATCTGTAATCAACCATCTATCCTTTGATTTAAAAGTATCCTATACATATTTTTATATTTTTGTTAAAAATGCTTTGGGGTTGAGTCTGGTCTTCACTTGCTTTAAAACCACTCTTGCTTTTTTCTCATCTGGGTAGGGACCTACCAACACTTTATAGACTGAATCTTTTGCAAGGGTATAGGGAAGACCTGCCTTTTTGATTTGATGTAAGTAGGCTTTACTGGGTTTGTTTGTAAAAGAATCTACTTGGACATAATAAGCACTTTTGGGTTCCACACTTGCGCTTGCACGTTTTGTACCTTGTCTTTTCTTTGAAGGTTTCGCAGAAGTTTTTACCAACCATTTGAGTATCTCATTTTGTAGTTTTGCCCCACGATATTTGGCTTTAGGGCTATTAACTAAAATGACAGCCGTGTAGGTTTTGCCTGCTCTGTTTTTAACATAACCACCTATGTTTTTTACCCGTCGCAAGGTACCCGTTTTCATCCAAGCACGTTTGCGTACGACTGTACCCCTAAATCTTCGTTTGATGGTACCATCTACACCTGCAATAGAGAGGGTGTTCATCCATCTTTTTCCATAACGGTCATAAGCAGAGTCATAGACTGTTGCTAGTGTTTTTGCATTCATTTTTGAAACACGTGAAAGACCACAGCCATTGTCTATCTGTAATGTTCCCCCTGCCAAAGCACCTTTAGAATTTAAGATTTTGACAATAGCCTTTCTACCTTTCTTCAAGGTAGCAGGGGCACCATAGGTTTTTGCTCCCAAAAGAAGCATAAGATGTCTAGCGTAGAGGTTATTGGACTTTTTGGCTGTCTTTGAGACAATTTTCTCTAAAGGTTTTGAATAATACGTAAACAACTCATGTGCAGAAGAGGGGATTTTTTTTAGCTTTAATCCCCCACTCACTGTCATACCCTCAGATCTCATTTTAGCTTTTAGTGCATAGTAAAAAGATTTATAGGGTTTGGTGATGACTTGAGAAATGCTTCTGGTACCACAACGTTCCGAAATTTGCCCTCTGAGTATAAGTTGAGGACTCAGACCTGTTTTGTCTATTTTGACACTTGGCCAAGAGTATTTTCCTTTACATGAACGCTTGACGTATTGTAAGTTATTGACCACAGTGTAACTATAGTCTGGCGTTTTTTTACGCACGCTATGTTTTTTGGGTGTCACATGCACGGTAGAGATGCGTTCGTTAAACATCATCGCATCAGGCATGGCATTGTAGGCAGAGTAAGGATGGTTATCAAAACCTGAAGAGTCTTTGTTTCCTACCGCAAAGTACGTTCTATCTATGACTATGTTCCCCTCCACCCTACGTATGCCTTGCGCTTTAATGTAAGAGACTATTTTTGTTAAATCTTTAGAACCTAAGGTAGGGTCCCCATAGCCTTTTATGAGTAAATCACCGTGCAAAACACCATGTCTAATTTTGCCTGTGTTGTAAAATCTCGTAGGCCAACGGTAGTTAAAGCCTAACTTTAGCACTGCCGCATAGGTGATTAGTACTTTAATCACAGAAGCAGGAGAACGTGTTTTACTTGCATTTAAAGAAGCCACAACTTTTCCACCTCTTCCAGCTTCCTTAATGTAAATACTTATGTCTTTTGTTGCTATGCCTGATTGGCGTATTTTTTCATTAATCGCTTGAGGCAAAGCTGCAAACAGCCAAAGTGACAGTAGTAAATAAAGAGCTATACTTTTCACCATAACCCTTTTCATACTAACCCTTTCCATGCTTCGTCCAATCTCGACATAGCCACTTCAAGGACTTCCCTAGATGTGCCTACATTTAAACGCATAAAACCAAGACCTGCTTTACCAAAACTAAGCCCATCGTTCAGCCCCAGTTTTGCTTTCTCAAAGAAAAATGATTTGAGTTCTTCTTGTGAAAGTCCTAAACCAGAACAATCCAGCCACATTAAAAATGTAGCTTCCACAGGGATGGGTCTAATGGGTATATCATGCTCTTTTAAAAAAGTTTCTACATAGTGAATATTCTCTTGCAAATGTGCCTTTAAGTCTTCCAACCATGCCTCACCCTCTTCATATGCAGACATCAACGCTTCGATACCAAAA
This sequence comes from Campylobacterales bacterium, assembly GCA_963583215.1. GTDB lineage: Bacteria > Campylobacterota > Campylobacteria > Campylobacterales > Sulfurovaceae > Sulfurovum. Next base: position 21,652 of record CAUZVG010000007.1, read on the forward strand.
GGATTCCCATTCGTTATACCAGAGTGACTCTGTTCCCGGACATAAGACTTACGTAAATCTTCATTGGGGATGATGGCATAAGAGGTGTTAAGTCCTGCAATGTTAAAGGTTTTAGAGGGTGCATTAAGTATCACACAATGCTGCATCATCTCTCTAAAAGAGCCTACAGAATGATGTGACTTATCATAGACAATATCTGCATGGATTTCATCTGCAATAATCAACACGTCATGTTTACGACAAAGGGCAATTATTCTTGTCAACTCCTCTTTGCTCCATGCTCTTGAAGTTGGGTTATGAGGGGAACAGAGTAAAAAGAGTTTGGCCTCTTTGGCTTTTTCTTCAAAGTCATCAAAGTCTATATGATAGGCTCCATCTTTATAGACTAAAGTATTGTCAAGTACTTTTCTATTTTTGTTTTTCACAGAAGCCATAAAAGGTGGGTAGATTGGAGACTGTATCATGATGCTATCACCCGCATCACTGTAAGCAGAAATAGCAAAATTCATAGAAGGCACTACACCATAACATGGCACAATCCACTCTTGTTCAATGGCCCAAGAAAAACGTTTGGACATCCATGTTTGTATGGCATCATAATATCTAGGAGGGTACACCGTATAGCCATACACAGGATGTGCTGCTCTTTTTGTCAAAGCTTCTTGCACACAAAGAGGAGAAGCCAAGTCCATGTCAGCCACCCATAAAGGCATCAAATCATCGGTACCGAACTTCATCTTTGCATCGTCATACTTGGTGGTGTAGGTACCTTGACGGTTAACTGCTCTAAACATACGTATATCTTCTCCAAAATAACTATATGAATGCAAAGAATGACATAGCTCACTAATTAAAAACTAATATTCTTGCATCCCATAGCTTCACTACCTATACTTTAGCTACCCTACGCTGAAACTATCCTTTGTTAGTCACTCTCTGGTGTTATCTATATTTAAACTTTCAAAGATTTCTTTAGCCATCTTCTCATAGCCTTTAGCATTGGGGTGTATCTGATCAATTTTAAGTGAAGGATCAGAGAGTATTTCTGCTAGCATACCCGAAAGTAAAGGCACATCTTCTTCCTCTGCTAGCTCGTCATAAAGGTCGAGGGGCGAGAGTCCAAAAAGGTTTACATTTGGTACAGAAACCAGCAAAACATCAATCTGTTTTTCTTTTGCCATCTTTATCATGCTTCTCAGGTTTTCTTTTAAACTTTTCATAGAGCTTTTTAGAATAATATCATTGCCTCCCAAAAAAAGAATCATCAGCTTGATAGAAGGATCCTTTAAAGAATCTTCTAAACGTCGTAGCCCAGCCTCAGAAGTATCTCCATTAATCCCCGCATTGATGACTCTGCGTCCTGTATATTTGGCAAGCAGCTTAGGGTAGCTCTCTTCAGTATTGGCACCATATCCGTAAGTCAAACTGTCGCCAAATGTCAAAATGGTATCTCTCGATGAAAGTGGCATCATTTCTGTCTCTTTTTTAGTAAATGTCAGGAGTATCAGTACCGCTATAGCACTTGATAATATATATTTCATAGGATTTCCTTGGAATATTATATTGCAAATAGGATTTTTATCAAAGTCTCTTGTAGATATATTTTGGGAAGATTTATGAATGAACAACCAAGAACAAAAAAGGGAAAAGAATGTTTGGGGGAGGAAATAATACTATTAACTCTCTTGGCTGTCATAGGTGTAGTATAACAGTTAAGATACTTTGACGTAAGGGCATATTTTAAAAAGTTTTTTTCAAATATGCCTAGTTGGAACTTTGGAACGCTATCTTTACTTTTTCTCCCAAATGCTCATTTGAGCAATGGTATGTTGGTGTTTTCTGGCAGTCTCTTGGATGACAAAGGGAACATCTCTACTCACAATGAGTTTAAAGTCCTTCCCCAGTATCTCTTCTAAACCTTGTAGGGTTGTGACATTTTCGCCATCACGTTTGTAACCCCCTATCCACTTCTCTTTGGGTGTGGACTCTTCTTGCCAAGTGTAAGGAGATGCTAGAATTAATAGTCCACCCTCGTTAATGCGTTCAGCCATACTGTCTAGAAATTTCTTGGGGTCATAAAGTCTGTCAATGAGGTTCCCCGCAAATATAAGGTCAAAATCTTTAAAAATAGGTTTTAAGTTACATGCATCTGCTTGCCAAAAAGAGACTTTTTCTTTCTCTTTTTCTAAGTCAAAGTCTTCAAGTTTTACTTCGTAAAATGCTTCAAGGTCTCCTTCTGTTGGCATGGCATAACGTAAAATACCCTCTTTCTTAAGCACTTCAGCCTCTTGGATGAACCTTGCAGAAAAATCTACCCCTATGACTTCATCAAAGCCACGTGCCAGTTCAAAGCTACTTCGTCCTATGGCACAGCCAATGTCAAAGGCTTTAGCTTTTGGTTTGTCTTTCATGTATTCTAAAGCGATACTCGCACATTTAGCTGGGTAGTTTTCTACACCCAGTGCATTTTCTCCCCAAGCAAAATGACAATACTGTGAAATAATGTCGTCTTTTGTATAATAATCTGTCACAATCTTCTCCTCGTAATTACTTTCTATATATCTAAATCCCGCGTGTTGATAAAAATGTCTTCTAAAACCATAACGGCTTTTTTGTGTGGCAAGGTTACCACAGCTCATCCAGGAGCCACCATTAATAAGATTGTGTTTACCATCATAGGTTGGTACTGTAAAATCATCATAAATAGGATGCACTTTAAAACCCTCAAAAGGGTAAATAGGTGTACGTGACCATTGCCAAACATTGCCAATGACATCATAAAATTCACCTTGTTTATGTCTGTTTACAGGTACACAAGAGGCAAAGGTTTCAAGGTTAATGTTTGCAATACCTTCTTCCTCTTGGCCCCACTCTACATAAGGTTTTATACCAGAATCATCTCGTAAGCGTATGTACTCATCTTCAGTGGGTAAAACAATGTTGCTTCCACTTTTGGCACTTTTCCATTGGCAAAATGCTGCAGCTTCTAAATGGTTTACTAACACAGGCCAAGAGAGAGGTAAAACAATTTGACGGCTCAGTGTACGTAACAAATACCCCTCTTTATTTTCTATCCAAAATAGAGGTGCCTTGGCTTTGGTATAGCTTTTCCATGCCCTTCCCTCTTCACACCAGTAGTCATCATTTCTGTAGCCACCTTCTTGTACAAACCCCAAATACTCCGCATTGGAAGTGAGGTACTTCGCCGCTTTAAAGGCAGGGATTTCTGCAGCATGATGACCATATTCATTGTCCCAGCCAAAGAGCTTGGCATCTTTGCTTTTACCTAAGGTAACCAAAGCAGAAGAGACTTCGATGAGCTCATTTTGGGGTGCGGGTACATCACTTTCGCACTCTGGCCACGCTTCATTTGCTTTCAGCCAAGAAAGAGGCAATTGGCGTATGAGTACAGAGGAAGTTTCTAAATGTATATTTTCATGTTCAATCCCCATCATAATCACCCACCAAGGTGATGTTTCTGTAATAGGCAGGGTTAGAGGCAAAGTGTCAATCATATCGTTGACAATGTCATAAACCTTGTCACGGTACGTTTGTGTCTGAGCAAGGCTTGGCCAAGCATAATGTTTTTCATTTAAATCATCCCAAGACATTTCATCTACACCCACAGCAAAAATGGACTCTAAATGAGGGTCTACACGTGCATCAATAATCTTGGCAAGTTTGAATTTGTTTATGAAAAAAGTAGCAGTATGCCCATAGTAAAAAATAATGGGATGTCGAAGAGGGTCTGCTTTTTGAATATAAGCTTCTTCATTGTTTACCAGTGTAAAAAGAGACTCATAACGTTTATAACAGTGATGAAAATATGTTTTGATCTCTTGTCGTTTTTCTTCAGGGGAAGTCCCGTGAAGTGTAGGCATCGCACTCAAATCTTTCCCTTAAGCATTAATAAGAATAAGATACCCAAGTAGTACTTAAAGAAGTACCTACTTTGTTATAAACTTCTCTTAAAAGTCTGCTTTTTCTTTAGCACTTTCGATCATGCTGACCGCAATCGTATAGAGGTTTGCAACCACTGCACCAATGACAAGGCCTACAGCAATCTTTTCATTTCCAGCAAACTGTAAAGCAAAAAATGCAGGTATGAGGTGTAAATCTGCCACCAAAGAACCTGCAAGCAACTCTGCTGAAAGTAAGTTACGTACCCCAATTTTCATCAGTGTCGAAATAACATTTACTGACGATGCTATAAACAATGCTACCACTGTATGTTCATACAAAAATGCTGCTGATGTCGTGAGTGACATCAATGTAAAAAACATATAAAAAACTTTACCCCAATTCATACTACTCCCTTATTTCTTTCATGTATTATAACGTAAATTATAAC
>CAUZVG010000008.1:0-24884 GCA_963583215.1 Campylobacterales bacterium
GATGTTCTCTCTCTGTACAAAACCCCATGACAGGCTCAACCATAGAACGGTTATACCATGAGCGGTCAAAAAGTACTATCTCTCCTGCAGCAGGTAAATGTGTCACATAACGTTGGAAGTACCATTGTGATGATTCTTTGTCACTAGGTTTTTCAAGTGCCACAACTCTGGCACCTCTGGGGTTTAAATGTTCTGTGATTCTTTTGATGGTACCCCCTTTACCTGCTGCGTCACGTCCTTCAAAGATCATAAGAATTTTTAGCCCTTTGTCTTTCACATGATTTTGAAGTTTTAGAAGCTCAACTTGGAGTTTAATCAGTTCAGTTTCATAGTCAATTTTTTCTTGCTTGACCCAAATTTGAACTTTTCCATCATGAGACTTTGCATGAGACTTTCTCTGAGACTTTTCTGACTCTTTTTTATTTTTAGGTTTTTTCTTTTGTTTTATCGTATCTTCCAAAGTGCTTTTTACGACTTTGTTTTCTTGTCTATCTTCTTGTATTGTTTTTTTTGCCATTGCTTGCTCCCTTAACCTGTAAACTTTCCATTTTGCGCACGTTGTGCTTCCATTATTTCCATCTCTCTAGCACCCGATATAGCAACCTTCGGATCGAGTGAATAGTCTAAGCTCTCATCTCTGTCTGCATAATCTACAGCATTCAAAATAATCTTTAGTGCTTCAAGTCTTGCTTTTTGTTTGTCGATGGAACGTATCACTGTCCATGGTGCAGTATGTGAGTGGGTTTGTTTAATCATTTTATATTTTGTGTTTGTAAAGTCATCCCAACGCTCTTGTGCTTGCATGTCAATTTCACTCAGTTTCCACTGACGTAAAGGGTCTGTTTTCCTTCTCTCAAAACGTGCGGCTTGTTCAGCTTTAGTGACAGAGAAGTAGAGTTTTACCATGATGGTCTCTTGGCGTACAAGATCCTTTTCAAAACCTTTAACCCCTTTCATGAAGTCATCATACTCTTTTGGGGTACAAAAATTAAAAACAGATTCTACCATGGCACGATTGTACCAACTTCTATCGAAAAGTACTATCTCCCCACCTTTAGGGAAGTGCTGGATGTACTTTTGGTAAAACCATTGTGTTTTTTGCTCTTGGGTAGGTTTACCTAGGGCTACTACGCGGTAATGTTTCTCATTCATATAGCGTGTTACCCGTCTGATGGTGCCACCTTTACCAGCAGCATCACGTCCTTCAAATAAAATAATCATCTTTTGACCCGTCGTTTCCAAATGCGTTTGAAGTTTAATCAGTTCTGCCTGATAAGGCTTTAATGCTTGCTCATTAAGGTATTTACGTATGGCTTTGTCTTTGATTGTTTTTCTTTTCTTCTTCTCTTTCTTGACTTTTTTAAATGCACGTATCAGCGTAGACAATGATACATTCTTGCCATTGATATCAAAACTGATATCTTCTACTTCTTCTTTTATGTCAATAAGTTCTTTGGGTACCTGCATAGTATATGTCTCCTAGGTTAATTAGATGGTTCTATTACCTATGATAACAAAAGAAATGTAAAAAAGTACATAAAAACTTTAATGCCCTAGTCGTTACTCTCTTCTCTTTTTTTGCGCGCTACAAACTTTTCAAGATTACCTGAGAATGCTTCCCCACTTGGCGTAATGAGCAGATATCCAAAAATATCTTGTGTTTTGACAAAGGCTAAAGCCTTCTCTTTTGGCATGGTGGCAATGGCTGTGGCCATGGCATCACAGAGGGTGTTATTGGCTTGGCTAAGAATGGTTACAGAGACAAAGTCCCTGCCTTGGCTTTTTATTTTTGGGTTGATAAGGTGGTGTTGACTTTTTTCTTTTACAAATCGTCTGTAAGTTCCAGAAGTGGAGATGGAAAGATTGGGAATTTTTGCTTGCAACAGTGCTATCGTCGCTTCTTCCTCAAAAGGGCTTTGTATGGCAATCTCACAAAGGTCCAAACAACGTATGTCTCCAGAGAGGGCTATTTGACCTTTGCTCAAACCTTTACTTTGGTAATACGCAGCCAAAACATCCACCCCATACCCTTTACCTATGCCCCCTAAGTCTAGGGTAATGTTGTTTTCTAAACGTATAAGATCTTTCTCTATGATGATGTTTTCTACTCCCAAAGGAGCACGTTTTATAGCCTCTTCTGATGGGATTTGTTCTTCTTCTCCAAAGTGGTAAAGCTCTTTAGTAATAGACCCAATACTAATGTCAAAATACCCTTCTGTTTGGGCATAATACTTTTTACTTTTTTCTAAAATATCTGTAAGCATGGGGTGACTTACAATACGTCTATTTTTGTTTAAGAGAGAGACAAGTGCATCTTCTTGATACGAGGAGAGCACATGTTCCACCTCTTTGAGTTTTTCAAAACCATTTGTGAGTTCTTGGGCATATTTTTCTTCAAGTGTCAGTGTACAAAAAGTCCCCATGATTACTTGGGTACGAGAGGACATTTGCACTTCTTCCTTCTTCTCTTTACTACAAGAAGTCACAAAGAGAAGGAGAGATAAAAGTATGGTTATTTTATGGTATTTCATACAGAGATTATAACGAAAGCTCTGTATGTTTTGACTCTTCTTTAGAAGGATTCCCAAAAAACAATACATACAAACCAGGTCAAACCAAAAGGGTCAGTACCGTTGAAGAGATGATACCTCCTGTGACTACTACGGAGAGCGGGTACTGAATTTCTGAGCCTACACCTGAGGCAAACAGTAAAGATGTAAAGTTGAGATTAAATCTGACACTCTTTTGTATCTAAGTCACAAACATAGCTCTCATCACTCTTTTCTATTTGTATGGTACTGTGGTCTATGGAAAATGTATGGTGGAGATAGGCTTCTATCTCGTCTAAGTAGAGATTGTCTATCTCTTTTTTTCTGCTTACCAAGTGTACAGTAAGGGCATTTTCTGTGGTACTCAGCGCCCAAACATGTAAGGCATGTAAAGCAGTGACATCTTCTAAAGAGAGCAAATAGCTTTTGATTTCACCCACATCAATATTTGAGGGCACAGCATCGGCAGAGAGGTTAAACGAGTCTCTTAAAAGTCCCCAAGTACTCAGAAGAATAACCAACACAATAAAAAGACTAATGGCAGGGTCTAACCAAAGCCAACCCGTAGTGAGTATGGTAAAACCTGCGATGACCACACCCAGTGACACAGCTGCATCTGCAGTCATATGTAAGTAAGCACCTCTGAGGTTTAAGTCGTCTTTTTGTCCTTCCATAAAGAGCAGGGCAGTTAGCGTGTTAATCACCACACCAATGGCTGCAACCACAATGACCGTCATGCCATCTACTGCTTGGGGATGCGTAAAACGGCCCAAAGACTCCCAAGCTATGGCACCCATGGCAATCAGTAGTAAAATAGCAGAAGAAAGAGAAGCCAGTATGGTGACTTTACGCAGACCATAGGTACGTTGAAGAGAAGGGTTTTTCTTTGCAAGATAAAAAGCACCCCAGGCTAAAATTAAACCCAAGACATCAGAAAGGTTATGCCCCGCATCTGCAATCAGTGCAATAGAATCGGCAAGCACCCCATAAACGGCTTCAATAATGACAAAAACAAGATTAAGTGCAATACCGATCGCAAAGGATCGGTTATAGTTTTTTACTTGATGCCTGTGATCATGCCCCATCAAAAATCCTTTATAAAGTCAAATGTATTAGCTCTGTGTGTTTTATATTTGGGTTACTTCTATCTTTTGGGCTTCTTCTCTGCGTAGGGCAATAAGGGTAGAACCTACTTGTATTTCCATGGTTTGTTTGGCGATAGAGCAGCCTTTTATGGTGAGCTCTTCACCCTTCATGACACCAAAAGCATGCAAACGGTCTCTGAGTGCTTTGTCTGCTGAGATTTTTACAATTTTAGCTTTGTTACCTTTTCTAAGTTCGCTTAAGTTCATTGTTTATCCTCCTGTAATGAGTAGGGTTACTCTGTACGCTATGAAGCTGAGTATCCACGCTGTGGCTGAAGTAGAGAGAAAGAGGTAAAGCAGATACTTCCACCCTCCTGCTTCTCTTGCAAAAACCATGGAAGCTGCCAAACACGGCAAATAAATCATGACAAAGACAATAAAGGCAATGGCTGAGGCAAATGGTATATTGGCTTTGATTTGGGCTATGAGTCCAGATGAACCTTCATCCACTTCATCTCCTAAAGCATACAATACGCCTAGTGTGGACACCACCACTTCTTTGGCTGCAAGTCCTGCCTCCAGCGCCACTGCCATACGCCAGTCAAAACCAAGTGGGGCAAAGAATGGCTCTGAAGCATGGCCTATTTTTCCTAAGTATGAGTGCTCTAACTCATAGAATTTGGCTTGGTTGGCACTTAGTTCTGTAGGTGCATCTACTTTAGGGTAATTTGAAGCAAACCAAATGAGTATGGAAGCTGCCAAAATGAACGTACCCGCTTTTTTCAAATACGACTTTGCTTGTCCATTGACTGTGTGGTAAATGAGTTTAAATGAAGGCATACGATACTTTGGCATTTCCATCACAAAAGGTTCATCTTCCCCTTTAAAAACAAACACTTTCAGTACTTTGGCAGACATAAGCCCTAACATAGCCCCTGAAATGTAAATGATAAACAAAATGTTACCTGCTTGTGCTTCTCCAAAAAAGGCGCCTGCAAAAAGTACATAAATAGGTAACCTCGCACCACAAGACATAAATCCAATGATGAAAAGTGTAATGAGTCTGTCTTTTTCATTTTTAAGTGTACGTGCTGCCATATAAGCAGGAACGGAACAACCAAAACCTGTTACAAGAGGGATAAAACTCTTACCATGAAGTCCAAACTTATGGAAAAAACCGTCCAGTAAAAAAGCCACACGGCTCATGTAGCCAGTGGTCTCAAGTAGGGCAATACCAATAAACAAAATGAGAATGTTAGGTAAAAACATAATCACGGCACCCACACCAGCTATCATCCCATCTGCAACCAGTGAGCCTAACTCACCCTCACCAAGTACGACTTTGGCTTGTGTCCCAAGCCAAGAAAAAGCAGCATCGATGTAATCCATAGGAATGGCACCAATCTCAAAAGTGAGTTGAAACAGTCCCCACATAAAAAAGAGAAAAAGTGGCACACCTAAAATTTTATTGATTAAAAGGTTGTCTATTCTCTGTGTCAAGTTTACGGTCAAAGGTGCTTTGGTTGTCATGACTTCCATACGTGCACCTTTCGCAAAAGCAAAGTGTTCATCCGCAAAAATTTCATCCAAATCTTTGGTATCGGTATGCAAGTAGATATGATGTAAACCCTCTCTGACAATAGGGAGTATCTCTATCCAGATAGGTTCATCATGTATCTTTTTGTAAATCTCTTCATCTTCTTGCAAGAGTTTTACAGCCAAATGACGGTAGGGAAGGGAGCATTTGTACTTTTTCTCTTCTAAAAAGGAGACAATGTTTGCTACCTCTTCTTCTATCGTATCAGAGTAAATGACTTTAGCTGAAGTTTCCTCTTTTTCATACACTTCAATGAGTGCAGCTTTGAGGTCTTCTATACCTTCTTTTGTAATGGCAGAGGTTTTGATACAGGGGACACCCAGTATGGCAGAGAGTTGCTTCGCATCTATTTCTATACCTTCTTTTTTGGCTTCATCTGCCATATTCAGAGCGACCACCACTTTTTTACCCGTCTCAAGCAATTGGATGGTGAAAAGTAAGTTTCTTTGTAAGTTAGTAGAATCTACTACATTGACAATGACATCATATTCATCAGATTGTAAAAAACTTTTGGTGACTTTCTCTTCAATGGTATAGTCTGTCAGTGAGTAAGCGCCAGGGAGGTCAATAATATGTGCTTCATAACTTTTTGAAGCGTGAGTGATGGTGAATTCTATTTCTGTTTTCTCTACGGTGACGCCTGAGAAGTTACCTACTTTGAGTTTGGCATTAGAGATGGCATTAATGAGAGAAGACTTCCCTACATTAGGCTGACCTGCTAAAGCAATGACAATTTGTTCCACGATATTCCTTAAAACATTTTTAACTGTTGAAAATAATAATGGTTATTATTTATATTTAGGAAGTATAGCAAAAACCTGGTTAGTGGTACTTGAAGAAATCTTAGCGTTTTTCAAGTATTTCTTCTATGCCTTCAAAGGTTTTTTCGTGGCCAAAACAAGAGTTAGAGTTACAGAGCATATAGCCATCATTGCTATCATTTTTAAAAAGTGTAAAAGGATGTGAGAGGGTATCTAAATCTTTAAGATGTGCTTTGAGTTTTTCCTCTTTGGCTTTGATGATGACATCATCTTTCAAATAACGTATCACCATACGGCTCATACGTGGAGTAGAGATGGGTTGTCTCATGACATCATAAGAGTAAATTTCCAGCGTTTTAAAGACAAACTTTTTATACACCACGTCAACAAGTGAAGAGATGCTGTAAAGTACAGAAATCATAGTGGCAACAGATGAGGGGTAAGAGCTGTCATAAATATCTGCATTGGTTTCAAACTCACCACGTGAAAATTTCCATTTTCCTTTATCGAAGTATTTTTCTATGGCATTGTTGGCCAGTTTAGTCGCCGTGATGAGGTAGACTTCGTTGAGAGTACTCTCATATGCTTCAATGAGTGCATCAGTCAAATAGGCATAATCTTCTAAAAAAGCTTTGATTTTAGGTGTCTTTCCTAAAAGCGTAGAGTGAAAAAGTTCCGAATTGATGTACATACTTGTCAGAAGTGCGTCGAGTGATTCAATGGCAGGTTTGAGGTACTTTTTGTCTACACGTGAAGCTTTAAAGAGAGATTTAATCATCATGGCATTCCATGAAACCAGTACTTTTTTGTCTATAAACGGATAGACACGTTTCTCTTCTCTTTTTTTGAGTAGCGCAGCAATGGCTTCATCATAATAGGGAATCTCTTGGCTAGGATCATCTACTCGGATGATGTTTTTACCTTCAAAATTCCCATTTTTTGTAATGTTGAGAGATTTTGCAAGTTCAGCATGTACTTTACTTGGGATGCCTGCTTTAGAAAAAGCTTTGAGGGCTTTTTCGTAGGTGTAGACAAAGTATTTACCCTCTTCACCTTCGGTATCAGCATCAGAAGCAGAGTAAAAGAGACCACCCTCAGACATTTTGTCTAACATAAAGTCTAAAGTTTCAAAGGCTACATCTTTGTAAAAAGTTTTGCCTGAGACATGGTACGCTTTGAGATAAACCTCAGAGAGCAGGGCATTGTCATAGGTCATTTTTTCAAAGTGCGGTACCAGCCATTCATTGTCTGTGGAGTAGCGACAAAAGCCCCCTTCTACCAAGTCACGCAGACCCCCTTTTGCCATAGAAGAGAGTGAGAGTAAAGACATGTTCAGAGTCTCTTTGTCTCCGGTGATTTTGTAAATGTCCATAAGCAGGTCAAGTGTAGAAGCTTGGGGAAATTTAGGGGCTGTGTTAAAACCTCCATTTTGATTGTCAAAAAGTTGTTTGGCTTGCTCTGAGACACGTTCAATAATGCTCAAATCAAGTTTAGTGGCTTGTATTTTGTCCTCTTTAGGGTTTAAAAAACGCAAGATTTCATCTGCTTTTTCTGTGAGAAGCGGCTTCTCTTTTTTATATTTGTCTGCAATGACTTCTAGTAAAGAGCTGAAAGACATCATGCCATAACGTGGTTCGTCTGGGATGTAAGTGGCTGAGTAAAAAGGTTTTTGCTCCTGAGTTAAAAAGATGGAAGTGGGCCAACCTCCAGGTCTTTGGTTCATCAACTGGTACACTTCTTGAAAGTGTTTGTCAATGTCAGGACGCTCTTCTCGGTCAACCTTGATGGCAACAAAGTGTTCATTCAAAATTTTGGCTGTGGCTTCATCTTCAAAAGACTCATGTTCCATAACGTGACACCAATGGCAAGAACTATAACCAATAGAAAGAAAGATGGCTTTGTTCTCTTTCTTAGCCTTTTCAAAAGCTTCTGGACCCCATGGATACCAGTCTACAGGGTTGTCTGCGTGTTGTTGTAAGTAAGGTGAATGTTCGTTTTTAAGGTGATTTGCCATAGTAATGCTAGTCCTTTTATTAATCATTTATCGGTAATATTACACAGCTTATACACGTATAGTACTATAGAATTGTATAAATTTAAAGATATAAAGAGAGAAAATGAACAATTTAGTCAAAAAGTTACTCTTGGTTCTGTTGGTGTTTACAACAGTTTTGAGTGCAGGCTTCGATAGCGCGTTAAAAAAACAGAAATTTTTGACACCGGAAGAAGCTTTTACAGTGAGCGCAGTGTTAAGTGATGGCGTTATTGAAACGACCATTAAAATGGCAGAAAAAATTCATATTTATAAAGATGCTTTACACTACCGTATTATTCAACCCAAAACCCTTGAACTTCAAGTAGAAAAACCTAAAGCCCTTGACTTTGATGGAGACAAAGTTTATGCTAAAACACTACAAATAAACATTCCTAAAGCATTGATAGAAAAACAAATTTCAGGTGCATATACCCTTGAAATTGAGTTTCAAGGTTGTTCAGATGTAGGGATTTGTTACCAGCCCATTCAAAAAACCTTTACATTTGAAGGTACAGAACTTGGTACGTTAGCAAAGATATCTCAAATGATACAAGAGGGTAATACAGCTAAAATTGCAGATATCTTAGTCCATGAAAGTTCGGTATTTATCTTACTTCTTTTCTTCGTTTTTGGACTTTTGTTGGCACTGACTCCGTGTATTTTTCCAATGATTCCGATTTTATCTTCTATTATTGTTTCCCAGCAAGGTGGCAATGAAAAACCTTCAGTGGCCAAAGCCTTTTTTACCTCTTTGGTTTATGTACTCTCTATGGCTGCGACATACACAGCAGTAGGAATTATTGCTGGCTTATTGGGTGCGGACATCCAAACAGCGATGCAAAACCCTTGGGTCTTGATTGTTTTTGCTGGGATGTTTGTTGCCTTGGCTTTCTCACTTTTTGGATACTACGAGATAGCTCTTCCTTCTTCATGGCAATCAAAAATCTCAAAAGCTTCAGATGAAGCACAAGGTAAAGGTATTTTAGGAACAGCCATTATGGGGCTACTTTCTGCTTTAATTGTCGGGCCATGTGTGGCACCACCTCTAGGTGGAGCTGTGTTGTTCATTTCTCATACAGGAGATGCACTGCTTGGTGGTTCTGCACTCTTTATCATGAGTCTTGGTATGGGTATGCCACTACTTCTTGTGGGAATTGGGGCAGGTAAGTTTATGCCACGTCCTGGTGGTTGGATGACCACCGTGTCACAAGTCTTTGGTGTGATGATGTTGGGACTTGGTATCTTTATGTTAAGCCGTATTATGCCAGATAGCATTACGCTTATCTTGTGGGCATTACTCTTGATGGGTTCTGCTTTATATATGGGTGTATTTGACAGTAGTACGGAGAGTAAAGGGGCGAAAAAACTCGTTCAACTTTTTGCTTTAGTGTTTATGATTTGGGGTGCTTCACTCTTCGTAGGCGCACTTTCAGGTGCCCACTCTATGTTACATCCTTTTTCAGAATTCACTTCCAACAAAGCGGTGACCACAGCCATTGTTGAAGAGAAGATGGGACGTTTAGGTTACTCTGTGGAACGTTTGATGAAAGAAGTTAAAGCTTCTACAAAACCTGTAGTGGTAGATTTTGGTAAAGATTCATGTACGGCTTGTACAGAACTGGAAGAGATCACTTTCCCTCATGTTTTAGTTAAAGAACAACTCAAAAACTTTACCTTTATACAAATTGATTTAACAGCCAACAGTCCAGATGACAAAGCACTGCTTAAAGAGTTTGAGCTTTTTGGCACACCAAATATCATCTTCTTTGACAAAGACAATAAGTATTTACCTGAAAAATCTATGACAGGGTTCATTAATCCTGAAATCTTTGCGAAGCATTTAGAAGGCATGACAAAGTAGTATCTTTCGTGTTTTTGCTATAATGTCACTTAGCTTGTGAGTGCATCACAGAAATTAAAAATAAACGGAATAACACAGATGGAAACAAAATCAAAAAATTTAAATATCAAAATAGGTGAAATAAACACACTTGAAATCATGAGAGACACAGACTACGGCTACTTTTTGGAATCCAAGGATGAAGATGAAGTACTTTTACCTAACGTCTACATCATGGAAGATGAAATGCCAATGGGTTCCCTCTTAGATGTCTTTATTTACACTGACTCTGAAGACAGACCCGTGGCTACAACAAAAATGCCTTATGCAAAACTAGGGGAGTATGGTTTCTTTACTGTGGTTGATTATAAACAGTATGGGGCTTTTGTAAACTGGGGTTTACCTAAAGACTTGTTTGTGCCACTTTCTCAACAAAAAGAGCATTTTACTATTGGTAAGAAATATTTGTTACGTGTTTGTCTAGATGAACAGACAAGCAGACTTTTTGCTACACAGAAAATTGGTAAATATTTTAACCGTGATATGAAAGGTTTACACCAGAACAAAGTGTTTGAAGCCATTGTTTTGGCTAAGACACCACTGGGTTACAAAGTGATAGCAGACAACCAATATGAAGGTATGCTTTTTAACAATGAAATTTTTGAAAAACTGCGTATTGGTGATAAGAAAAAAGTCTATGTCAAAAATGTGAGAAAAGACTTTAAACTAGACCTTACGCTGCAACCCATAGGTAAACAAGCCAAGATTGGTGAGGGTGAAGGCATCATTCTTCAACTGCTTAAAGAAGCTGACGGTACCTTGCCTTTCACCTATAAAAGTGATGCAGATGAGATTAAAAAAGTCTTTGGCATGAGTAAGAAAAATTTTAAACGTACGTTGACAGAACTGATCGAGAGTAAACAGATACAATTAACAGATGATTCGATCGTATTGTTATAAATTTAGAAAAAAGGAACAGATATGGAAATAGCTGATTTATTGAAAATGGGTGCATTATTGATACAAGGCAACAGTGATGATGCAACAACAGGGTTAGATGTCAATGATATTGCAAAAGCATTAGATAGTCTTGTCGGAGATGGACAAGGTGGCGTGAATTTGCTTCCTTTTGTAAGTGGATTAGGTGAAAATGGACTAGGTGCGATAGTAGGTTCATGGTTGGGACAAGGTGAGAACAAATCTATCTCACCAGAAGAGATCACAACACTTTTAGGGGCAGATAAAGTATCTGAATTTGCTTCAAGTCTAGAACTTTCACAAGAGAGTGCACAGAGTGCTTTGGCTGAAGTGATCCCCCAGGTGGTAGATAAAGCAACTTCAGGTGAAGGTGGCATTATGGATGAAATGTTGGCACAAGTAGGTGGACCACAAGGTGCTATGGAGATGTTGGGAAAAATGTTCCGTTAAACTCTTTAGTCAGATAACTACCCAAAGTTATCTAGCTGCACTTATACCTTATAAAATATTCCATATTGGCACATTTTATAAGGTTTTCATCCTCAATTTTAAACATTGGATGTATTAAGTATATTTCAATAATACCCTTATTTTCACTTACTTTGTTAAAGCTTCCATGGCCTTATCTTGTGTTTCAGTTCGTTTGTTGCTTTGTGTGACCGCATTCTTAGATGAACTTCTCGCTTCAAGACGACTACCAAGATAGCTACTAGGGTTTTGTATGGTATTAGCGATATTTAGTGTCTCAACACGTCTTTTATAGGTATTCGTCGGAGTTTCAATATAAGCTTCTTTGGGGGGTTTCTCAGTATTTGTATACTCTTCATCTATATCTTCTCCACAGAGAGTGAGAAAAAAGATACTTAAAATGGCGACAATAAAGATGCTAACTTTTTTCATGAAGATACCTTTATAAATTATAATTAATAGTATATCAGATTTAAATGTATGACAATATGGCATACTTTGGATATTCTTTTTCATACGTTGATAGAATACTATTAAAACTATAGGATGTTACGTGCGATACCTACTTTTATTTTTACTGCCTTTACTCCTTTTTTCAAAACCATTTAAAGTTGCTACATACAATGTGGAGAATCTTTTTGATGCAGAGTATGTCGGTACAGAGTATGATGATTACAGAAAAAAACATAACTGGACAAAACGTATGGTGGACATAAAGCTTGACCATGTTGCCCAAGTGATTTGTGATGTAGATGCAGATATCTTAGCATTACAAGAGATTGAAAACAAGAACATTTTTGCACAACTTCAGAAAAAACTTTCTCGTGTAGGGTGTAATTACCCTTATGCCGTCATTTCTTCTAAAAAAGGTGCTTCTATTCAAGTGGCTCTTTTGTCACGATTTCCCATCAAAAATACCAAAGAGTTACAAGTCTCTTACTCCCCTCGTGTGCGTAACATTTTAGAAGTTAAAGTAGAAGTAAAAGGTAGGGCTTTATGGCTTTTTGTCAATCATTGGAAGTCTAGAGCATACAGGGGTTATGAGAGTAAGCGTATGAAGTATGCGAAAGTACTCAAAAAACGTTTAGAACGTTTTCCAAAGACAAATCCTTACATTGTTTTGGGTGATTTCAACACAGACTATGATGCCCATGTCAGTCTTGAAAAAAAGATAGATGACACAGAGGGTAAAACAGGTTTACATAATGTCTTGGGTATAGCCAAAAACAAAACCCTACTAAGTCCAGAAGAACTTAGTAAACATACAGAGTTGACACACAGTACTTTATGGCTTGATTTGGCATACCAAGAACGTTGGAATACTAAATTCTATGGAAAAAAAGGCACACCTGATCACATCATTTTACCCTCAAGTCTGTTTGACAAAAAAGGTATCAACTATGTCAATCACTCTTTTCACGTATTTCGGAAACCTTACCTTTTTACAAAAAAAGGTTACATCCACCGTTGGCAGTATAAAAAAGGAAAACATAGAGGAAAAGGGTATTCGGACCATTTACCCATCATGGCCAGTTTTGATTTTAACCCTTATATAGCTGATGCCAATGCTGGCGCACAAAAAGTAAAAGTACAGGTGCAAGAGATTGACTATCTCTACGCTCAAGAGTCACTTGAAAGTGAAGTGATACTGAAGGATGTACTTGTCATTTGGAAAGAGAAAAAACATGCTTTGATTAAACAATCTAAAGAGGGGAGAGGCATCTTTTTGTTTTCTTGTGCCAAAGGTCTGGAAGTTGGCAGACGTTATAACATACGTGTACAAGCCATCAAATCGTATCAAGGATTAAAAGAGATTACACATCTTCGTGTCTTAGCGAAAAAAGAGAAAGTCGCTATTGGGCCTTATCTTTTAGAAGAGAGTGACCTTAAGAGAGAAGGTTTTTTAAGACAAAACGAAGTTTTGAAAGAGAGTGAAGGCATCTATAAAAACGGGTATTTTTATACGCAAGGTTTAAAAATACCACTCTATTTTAAGAAGAAAATCGCCAAACCTAAAAATGGTTCCAAACTAAAGATACATAAGGCTCTTCTAGGGTATTATAAGCAATTACAGTTAGTGCTTTACAGCCCTAAAGATTTTACAGTATTGGAGAAATAAATGGCATACTATACTTGGATTTTAGCCTTTCATGTGATGAGTTTTGTGTCGTGGATGGCGATGTTATTTTACTTGCCAAGATTGTTTATCTATCACCGTGAAAATGCAGACACCAAAGCCTTTACTGACATTGTAGAAGTGCAAGAGTATAAACTCTTTAAGTACATTGGTGCCCCTGCCATGTGGGCAACACTCATTACAGGTGCAGCAATGTTGTACCTCAATTCTGACTTGTTTTCTTCAGGTGTCTGGTTGCATGCAAAACTCTTAGCCCTTGTATTTCTTATTGCCTACCATTTTTCATTAAATGTCATTCGAAAAACCATGTTAACAAACCCTCATTATAAAAGTTCGAAGTACTTTAGACTCTATAATGAAATCCCTACACTTTTAATGATATTTATCGTCATTATGGTGATCATAAAACCGTTTTAAGTTCGCTCTTTCTTCTCCCACAATATTTATTTAGATATAAACTTAAAATATAAAGTATATTTACTATTAAAATAGATATAATCCTCAACATAAATAAACTACTAGTATAATTAATGCTTCAGACAAGGGAAAAGAATGTCCAACACTACACCTCTACAAAAGATAAAAGCAAGACTAACCCTAGAAAACGCCAAACAAAGTCTTGCAGTAGTAGATGGTACTTATTCAGTCTACGCCATTGAAGGAAAAGAAAGTCTAGGTTCCCCTTATGTCTATGAAATAAGTTTCGTCTCCCCTGCAAAGTTAGAAGTAGAAGAACTAGTAGACACAGATATCACTCTCTTAAGTGATATTAACGGTGCCGGAGAAGACCACAAACTCATAGGTGTACATTCAGATGTAGGAGGCGGATATGCTGAAAATACTCAAGAGTTTACCTCCTGATCTTATGCCATATTATATACGTGCCACAGATAACCCTTCTATGGCAAACAGATATACTAAAAAAGATCACATACTTAAGAAGTATGGCCATCACTCAGCCATAGATACAAAAGAACTTAACCATCATAGAGATGCAAATCCTATAGATGACATTTTTAACATGGACGAGTATAAAGATTATGGAGCAGACAAGCTTGGGAATGATATGAATTATACAAACAATAGAGCAAAACAAAAGATCTTTAAGAATAAACTAAATGGTGCATTTTCAAACAATTAGTATATAGGACTCAGGTGATGATGGCAACTTAACTGGTTTTTTCTATATTTTTCTAAAAATATAGAGGTCAGTCGACCTCTTACTAGTATTAGGCATCATCCTCTTCATCTTTATCAAGATCTTCACGTACTTTATCCATATCGATACTCTTAACGTCATTAATGAGATCATCCATCGCTGCTTCAGATAACATGCCTTCTTGATTGATTACGATGATACCATCTCTGATGACTATCACTGTTGGAACGGAATAAACACCATAATATTTTGCTATAGCTTGTTGTTCTTCTGTATTCACTTTAGCGAAACTAATATCAGAATTAGACTCTGCTGCCTTCTCAAAAATAGGAGAAAACTTCTTACAAGGAGCACACCACTCTGCCCAAAAATCGATGATAACTATTTCATTATTGTCAATGATCTCATTAAAGTTTTTTGTAGTTAAATCTGTATAGGGCATAGTCTTTCCTTCGTATTTAAATGGAGTATAGCATAGCGATTATCTTTTTGACTTAATATTATTATCTAGATAATGAGTAGTTATGTTATCTTTTTTTTTCATTTTAGACATACGGTATTTGTGATATAATCTTTTATTATTATCCGAAGGAATAACGAATGACGTTGCCAGAAATTGTATTACCTAAAATAGAGCTACCTTTTGAAATGCCTATATTGTTGCATCCTGTTGTGGACCATTTTCTTATTGCAATTCCCGTAGTTGTTTTACTTTTGGAGTTGATGAACTTGATGATGAAAAAGAAAACTGTGGGTGGCGTTTCTTTCTTTTTACTTATTTTAACGGTACTCTTTTCAGGCGCAGCATACTTGACAGGTTTGGCAGATGGAAAAGAAGCTTTTCCTGCTTTAGCTGAAACAGCAAAGACAGCTTTGTCTGAGCATAAACTCTTGGGTATTTACCTCATGTTAGGTTCCGTGGTAGTTTTATTTTTCAAGCTCCTTGCCATGACAGGAAACAAAGTACTTAAAGGCATATACATCTTCGTACTCATAACTTTTGTTGTTGTACTGTTCAAACAAGGAAAAGAGGGTGGTGACTTGGTTTATGAACATGGATTAAATGTAAAACAAGTTGAGACTGTAGAGAGTATACTCTTTGATGTAAACGAATCTCTTGAAGAAACCCAAGAAGAGTTAGAAGAAGCACTCAATCGTCTCAGTGAGCTGAAAGAGGCAGATCAAAACTTAAGCTGTAATATTGGAGTAAAAACGTCTACTGAGGATGAAAACACGTCTCGTGCACCTAGTGAAGCACTGCCAGTGTTTACACCTAGCAAAATAGAAACTGCAGTTGTGGAAGAGCCTAAAGTTGAAGTACAAGAAGAAGTGTTAAATCAAAGTAAGACAGGAATTCAAGAAAATAATGTCACTTCAGTCTCTGAAGAGAAATAAAAAGTTTCAGAAGGTGTGACCGAAGTAACAGAATCAAATGTCAGCAAAGAGACTAATAGTTCTGTAGAGTAGAGTACTAAGAACCACCATCTCCTGCGGTTGTGTACTCAATATCATATCTGTCATCGGGGATGATAGTTTTGAGATTTGAGAGGTATTTTGCCATGGCTTTGGTTTCATTTTCATCTAAAGATTTTGCAAAAGAGATCATAATAGACCCAAAAGCAGAACGTGGTTTCCCTGCTTGTAAATCTTTAAGTCGTCGCAGTAAAATGTGTTCTTTTACCCCCTGAAGTCTTGGACTAGCACCTATCCCCTCTCCATACATACCGTGACAAGAGTTACAAGCATTTTTGAGGTAAAGCGCTTCCATATCTTGCTCGGAAAAAGCCAGAGCAGAGAAGCTCAAAAACAAAAGTAGGGTTTTCATGTTGTACTCCTAGGGTAAAGTATATGTGCCAAGTATAAGCCTTGTGCTGGTGCTAATTTGGTATGGATTTGTTCTTCAGCATTTAACTGCTTTTGAAGATTTTCCAAAGTCAGTCTACCTTGAGCATACGCCATGGCAGCATCTATCATGAGGCGTACTTGTGCACGTAAAAATCCATTGGCTTGAAAATAGATAAAATGGTAAGCCCCACGTTTTTTGTACACACTTTTGTAAACTTCTCTTGTGCTAGTGTGTGGATCTGAACCTGTTTTATGAAAGTATTTAAAATCATGTACTCCTTCAAAACATTTGAGTGCGACTTGTAAGCGTTGAGGGTCAAAGTCAGGGTAATGAGAGATGTGCTTTTGTTCAAAAACAGAAGGTTTAGACGTTTTAAATACATATCGGTAAAGACGTTTTGTTGCGCTAAACCTTGCATGGAAGTCAGCCTCTACTTTTGAAATATGTTTAAAAGAGATATCAAAAAGTTGACGGTTCAGATTGAGTTTGAGTTTTTCTAAATCAGACCAATACTCTGGAAGGTCAAAATGAATGACTTGTCCAGAAGCATGAACCCCAGCATCTGTTCTTCCTGAACCTACAATATCTGCATGTATGTGTAAAGACTTTAGGGCAGTTTCTATGGTGCTGGTGATGGTATTTTTTGTGCTGGTCTGTTTTTGGAAACCCAAATAAGCAGAACCATCATAGGCTATAAGAGCTTTTACACGCATTTCATAAACTTAAAAGTATCTGCTAACACGTTTGTGAAAGAGCCATTGACCAAGGATGGTAACAAGGATGGTAGCAATGATAAGTAGAGGGACTGTACCCCATTTTTGTAGGGATGAAGCGATGCCATAGAGTAGAAATGTACTGGCAAATATGACCATAAATGAACGGTTCTTTTGATACCTTGGGTTAATCATGGTAAACGCTGCAATGAGATAGATAGAAAGTAGGGGTATCAAAGAGACAAAGATGTAAAAAAACATTTTATGACGAAGTCTTAGATCAACTTTGATGCCAGACCAGTACTCTCTAAGCGTTTGGAATCTAAATCGTGATTGTTTGTTTTTATCAAAGACTTCCAGTGTTTTGTACTTGGCTTGTTGGAGTTCGGTCTCTGCATAGGTGTAGCCATAGCCATCATTGAGAAGTAGAGAAGTGACACCTTCTTCATGTTTGAGTTTACCTGTTTGTGAAGAGAAAAACTGCTCACTGGCTCTGTCTGTACGGTTATAAATGACTAAATTATGGAAAAGACCTTCTTTTTTCTCTTTCACATAGATGTAGAAATCTCCAAACTTTTGTCCCAATTGGCCTGCACGAATGTTGAGTTTGGCATCGGTTTGTTTGCTGATGATGAAAGATTTTTTATATTGTTTACTTAGAGGCATGGCTAAAAATGAGATGGTAAACAGTAAAAGAGAAAAAACAAAAGCCAGTAATACCAAAGAGTGTAAGACTTTTTTAGCTTTAAGTCCTAAGGCATAAAGGGCAATGAGTTCATTGTCTTGAGAAAGTCTTAAAAGTACGTTGGACAAAGCTGTCACAAAGGAGAGAGGCAGAGTATAAAAAATGATATCTGGCAAAGAGTAAGCGTAGAGGGTAAGAAGTTCTAAAAAGTCAATTTGTATTTTAGAAGTAAGCTGGGCTATTTTGACAAGGTAGACCAGTGAAACTATCATAAAAAAAGGCAGAAATATCGTCAAAAATGCTTTGGTAAAATTTGAAGATAGATAGCCTTTGATGTTAACCATAAATGATTGTCTCCAATAGTGCTGTAGCTTGTGTGTCGTAAAGGTAAACAATAAAAGTTGCCAAAGCTAAAAAAGGTACAAATGGCACACCTTTGTCTCTCCAGATAAGTGCAGGTATTAATGCCAAAAGGGCAGAGAGAAAAAGTGCTACAAAAAAGTTAGGAAAAGCAAGTAGCGCACCCATCGTCCCAGCTACTATGACATCTGCCCCACCCATTGCTTGACGTCTAGCAAGTAGTGAAGAAAGTAAACCAATAAGCCACAGACCACCAGCTGCAATGGCCGCATACATGAGTCCTTCTAAAAATGCAGGTTGAACAAGCGCAAAAAGTAAGGCTGCAAAGTTTACATTGTCTGGTACAGCCATGTATTTGAAGTCTATCATGACAAGGGCAAACAAGGCTGAAAAGCTAAGTGCCACAAAAAGCAAGTGCCAAACCAGTCCAAGTTTAAGATATAAAGCCATGAAAATAAAACCTGTAACTAACTCTACGAGGGGGTATTGTGCTGAAATATTGTCTTTACAAAATCCACATTTACCTCTTAAAAAAAGCCATGAAAAGACAGGGATATTATGATACCACTTTAAGGAGTTTCCACAACTTTGACATTTTGATGAGGGAAAAACAATACTTTCACCTTTAGGAATACGGTAAATCACCACATTTAAAAATGAGCCAATCAAAGTGCCAAAAATGAAAACGACAATAGCGATTTCCCAAAAAATTTCTGTGTACATTATAGACCTCCAAATCGTCTGTTACGTTGTGTGAATGTGTTTAAAATGTCATCTAACTCTTTGGCTGTAAAGTCTGGCCAAAGTGTCTTGGTAAAATAAAACTCTGCATAGGAGAGTTGCCAAAGTAAAAAGTTTGAAAGTCTCTCTTCCCCTGAGGTACGTATGAGTATGTCAATATCAGTGTAAGGTGTCTGAAGGTTTCGTGAAATGTCTTCTTCTGTGACTTCACTTTTCCCCTCTTTAATGAGGCGATTGACTGCAAAGGTAATCTCTGCACGTCCGCCGTAGTTGAGTGCAAGAATTTGTGTAAGGTTTGTGTTGCCCTGTGTCTCTTCTTCCGTTTTTCGTATACGTTTTTGCAAAGATTTTGAAAAGGCAGAAATGTCTCCAATAGCTTGAAAACGAATATTGTGTTTCTGGTAGGTTTCAAGCTCTTTTTTTAAGTATCTATCAAGCAGTTTCATCAAAAACTCCACTTCCAGTTTAGGACGTTTCCAGTTTTCTGTACTAAAGGCATAAAAGGTAGCTGTTTCTATGCTTTCATGTGCCGCACAATACGTGGTAATCTCACGTATTCTCTCAGCACCTGCTTCATGGCCTTTGGTACGTTTCTCACCTCTTTCTTTGGCCCATCTACCATTGCCGTCCATGATGATTGCAAGGTGTTTAATAGGAGCGGGAGACATTAACGTACTTCCTGGATAAGCTTTTTCGCTTCTGTGACTATTTTATCTGAGAGTGTCAGTTTGTCTGCACGCCCAAATGCTACTTGTCTGTCTTTAGAGATAAAGGTAATTTCATTTTCATCTCCTCCAAAACTTGTGGCATCTTGAAGCAAGTTATAACACACGGCGTCCACACCTTTATTTGTTAAAAGTGCAATGGCATTCTTTAACCCTTCTACTGAATCCATTTCTGCTTTAAATGCAATGGTCTTCATGCCTGTTTTGTCCAAAGTGCTTAAAATGTCTGTGGTTTGTTTCATTTCAATATCCCAGACTTGGCCCAAGTTTACTTTTTTGAGTTTCCCTTCTTTTGGAGATGCTGGTGTATAGTCAGCAACTGCTGCAACCATAAAAAGGTAAGGTTCTTTAGCTGTGTTTGTCTGTTTCGCAACAGAGATGGCATTTTTTGTAGCGCTTAACATCTCTTGGGCATCATTGGCCGCTGTGATGGAGATGCTCTCAGGCAAAGCTTCAGATCCCATGCTTGTAATGTACCTAACATTTGCACCTTTTAAGTACAGAGAAAGGCAGAGTGCTTTGGCCATTTTTCCTGAAGAGAAGTTGGAGACGTAACGTACCTCGTCTATTTTCTCACGAGTGCCACCACCGGTGACCACCACAGCTCTCTCTTTCCAAAAATCCTCTTTGAGTAACGCTTTTGCTCCAGCAAAAAAGACTTCAGAGGGTTCAGCTAAAGCGCCTGAACCTGTGTCCCCACAGGCCAACTCTTTAACTTGTGGTTCAATCAGAGTAAAGCTATTGAGCCCTAAGGTCTTTAAACTTTCTACGCTGTGTTGGTTTTTTAACATTTGTGTGTTGGCTGCAGGTGCAAGAAGAATCTCTTTGCCAAAAGCCAAAGCGGTTTGGGTTAAGATATTGTCTGCAATGCCTTTAGAGAGTTTGTTCAGTGTGTTGGCAGAACAAGGTGCAATGAGGAAAATGTCACATTTTTTACCTATGTCTATATGGTTTAAGTCAGAGGCCCAAGACTCAGACTTGTCTGTAAGTACTGGGTTTCGTGTCAAGGCTTCAAAAGTGAGTGCTGAGACAAAACGCTCTGCAGCAGATGTCATCACCACATGTACTTGCGCACCTGCTTTTGTAAACAGTCTTGCTATCTCACAGGCTTTGTAGGCAGAAATGCTTCCTGTGACGCCTAAAAGTATGCTTTTTCCATCTAGAGTTATTTGCATCTACCTTTCTACCTTTCCTGCTTTTTCTCTGTGCCAAAGAATTTATAAAAAAAGTTTTTAATGGTTTTCATTGGTGCTCTTGATATGGCTAAAGCACCTTTTTCCACATCTTTATTGATGGTTGATCCTGCAGCAATCATGACATCATCAGCAATAGTCACTGGGGCTACGAGTTGGGTATCTGAACCTACAAATACGTTTTTGCCAATAATGGTTTGATATTTGTTTTTACCGTCATAGTTACAGGTAATGACACCTGCACCTATGTTTGAACCTTCATCGATACTTGCATCGCCAATGTACGACAAGTGTCCCGCTTTCACCCCTGTGAGAGTAGATTTTTTGATTTCTACAAAGTTTCCAATGTGTGTATTAATGAGTGTTGACTTTGGTCGTACTCTTCCCATGGGACCCACATCTGAGTTTTCTATGTGAGAATCTTCGATGACAGAGTGGGTTTTAATGTGTGAATTCACAATCACAGAAGCACCTTGAATGCTCACGCCATTTTCTAAAATACATTCACCTTCAAACTTCGCCCTACAATCAATGTAAATAGTCTCAGGTAGACGCATTGTCACACCTGCTTTCATCCATTCTGTTTTGATTCGACGTTGTAGTATCTCTTCCGCTGCTGCAAGGTCAAGTTTTGAGTTTACCCCTTTAAACTCTTCCTCTTGCACGTAAATGGGATTAACCACTTTCCCTTCATCTACAGCCATTTTCACAATGTCCGTCAAATAATACTCGGCTTGGGCATTGTCATTAGAAAGCTCTGGAATGTAACGTTCAAGAAGTTCTGTATTGACAGCGTAGATTCCGGCATTGACCGTTTTGGTCATTAACTGTGCGTCATTACAGTCTTTTTGTTCCACAATCTCAAGCACTTGTTCGTTTTCAATAATCACACGACCGTAACCGCTGGGGTCATCAAGTCTAATGACCGACATGTTGATGTCAGCATTTCCAGTAGTCAGCGCTAAAAGAGAATCTTTGGTAATGAGTGGCATGTCACCATTTAAAATAAGGGTTCTTGCATTTTGTGTTTTGACACCCTTCATCGCACCACCCGTACCTGGGTAACGTGCAACATCTTGGGCATGAAAAGAGATGTTAGCGTATGCTGCTTCTATCTCTTTTTGTATACGTTCTGCTTGATGGTAGAGTACAATGGTGATGTCATCTGAGATGTCTTTTGCAGCATCAATGGCATGAAATAACATTGATTTTCCAGAAATTTCATGCAGTACCTTAGGGGTGGTAGACTTCATACGTGTACCTTGACCCGCAGCAAGTATGACAACAGAGAGTGACATCTTAGAACCTTTTCGATAAAATTACGTAAAACTATTAGTATGGTGATTATATCTAATTGAAATTAAAGGCGTAACTTTGGATTGTAAACATTTTGGAACTTGTGGCTCGTGTGGGCTTTATGCACTCTCTTATGCAGAACAATTAAAACAAAAAGAGCAAAGAGTCTCGACACTGCTTTCTCCTTTTTATACAGAGACATTAGAAGTGTTTGATTCTCCCTCTTCACACTATAGAGCACGTTCAGAATTCCGCATCTGGCATGAAGGTGAACGTTGTGACTATGCGATGGGTAAAATGCCTGTAGATGGTGTGCGTGAAAAAGGTGCCATAAATATCCACGAATGTCCTAAAGTCATTGAACCGATAGAAAAACGTATGTGGAAGTTGCTAGACAAGATCAATGCGTCACAAGAAGTGTTGAAAAATAGACTTTTTGCTGTAGAATTTTTGGCAACCACAACAGATGAATGTCTCATTACGATGCTCTACCATAGAAAACTAGATGATGTTTGGTCTAAAGAGGCAAAACTTCTTGAGGAAGAACTCAACTGTAAAGTCATGGGAAGAAGCCGCAAACAAAAAGTCATTCTTTCAGATGAATTTGTCACAGAAAAGTTAGAGATTGATGGAAAAACGGTCAGGTATGTACAGTATGAAAGTGGCTTTACCCAACCCAACCCAGTTGTGAATGTAAAAATGATAGAGTGGGCCATCAAACAGGCCAAAAAAGTGGGACATGGAGACTTTTTAGAAGCCTATTGTGGTTTAGGTAACTTTACCTTGCCACTTTCACACTATTTTGACAAAGTGTTGGCCACGGAGATTTCTAAAAACTCCATTCATGCAGCACTAGAAAATTGTGCACTCAACAACATTACAAACATCACTTTTGCAAGACTCTCTTCAGAAGAGATGACCGAAGCACTCAACGGTGTACGAGAGTTTACAAGACTCAAAGATATTGACTTAAAGGCTTACAACTTTTCAACCGTCTTGGTTGACCCACCACGTGCCGGTTTAGATGAAGCCAGCATTGGACTCATTTCAAAAATTGAAAACATCATTTACATCTCTTGTAACCCCGAAACACTTGCCAGAGACTTAGAAACACTCACCCAAACCCATACCGTAGTAGAAGCAGCCCTCTACGACCAGTTTCCACACACAGCGCATGTAGAATCAGGGGTATTTTTACAGAAGAAATAGATTTGAAAATGTGATATACTTTAGAAACAAAGGTAAAAGTATATAAAAGTCTTAACCCGTTACATCCTTCTTTTGGGATGGATATTTTTACTGATGACTTTGATCCTCATAGTTTGGTGCTAAGAATATGAAAATTAGCCCTATTGTCACTTCTGTTGTTGAAAAAACAATCAAATATAGTTAAGGAGTTCTCATGAGCAAGTTAATACATTTAAAAAAAGAAGAACAAGAGTTAATGCCCCTTTTTAAC
The DNA here is from genome assembly GCA_963583215.1 of Campylobacterales bacterium. Lineage (GTDB taxonomy): Bacteria > Campylobacterota > Campylobacteria > Campylobacterales > Sulfurovaceae > Sulfurovum. The sequence goes on from CAUZVG010000008.1 coordinate 23,628, forward strand.
GGGGCTTTTATAGAAAACAAGCCCATCCCTTTTCCTAATGCAAATGGGACAACAGCGTATTCAAGTCTGTTTTATTGGGCACATTTAGAGGCCAAGGAAACGGCAGAGTTTCCACTTCACCCTCATGAAGGTTTTGAAATCATGACTTTTGTGTTTAAAGGTTCATTAGAACATTTTGATACGGCTACGAAGGTTTGGACACCTTTGAATGCAGGAGGACTTCAAGTCATTCAAGCAGGTTCAGGTGTAAAACATGCAGAACGTATCGTGAAAGGGACAAGGCTGTTTCAGATTTGGTTTGATCCTGATTTTTCTAAGTCTCTTTTGAAAGAGGCAGCCTATAGAGACTATCAAGCAAATAGCTTTAAAGCAAAGGCATACGAAGGCTTTGAACAAATAGACTATATCGGTCCTTCCTCACCTGTCATTTTTGAAACAGAGAATCTTGAAATTACGAAGAGAGTTTATACGCTTGGAAGTTATAGTGAAACAAGGGATAAAAACTTTGTTTATTCTTATTATCTCTTAGCTGGGAAAGTGAAAATAAATGATGTCATCATTGAAAAAGACACTTTTTTGGTTGAAGAAGACATTGAAAAATGTAGTCTTGAAGTACTTGAAAAGGCTGAACTTTTTATGATTAAGACAGCCAAAAACATAGACTATAAACGGTTTCTTGAACGGTACTAAAATGAAAACCATAAGCATACAGGACTTAGACAACTTAAGTAAAGATGCTTACGTGCTTATCCATGTTTTACCGCCTGAACATTATAAAAATGTGCATTTAAAAGGTGCAGTCAATATTTGTGTGTATGAAACGCGTTTTGTACCAAAGGTTCAAGCCCTGGACTTAAAAGAGGATCAAAAGCTTATTTTTTATGGACAAAGTGAAAATGAACTTGATGCTAAAACGGCTTGTGAAAAGCTAGAGGGGTTGATACCTCAAGAGTGCTATGTCTTAGAAGGTGGTTTGGATGTATGTACGCAAGGTCTGGAAGGTGAACAAATGATGCTTGATGATGGGCAGTTTTTACATCTAGATGATGGAAAATACATACTTGAACAAGAGAGTAAAATTGAATGGACTGGTGCCAATGCCAATGGGAAACATTATGGAGAGATTTTTTTTAAACATGGAAATCTAACACTAAAAGATCAGGCTCTCTCAGGGGACTTTGTTTTAGATATGGATTCCATAAAAACTTTAGATCTAAGTCTTGAAGAAGGGGCTTCTTATCTTGATGAACACTTAAG
>CAUZVG010000009.1:0-24104 GCA_963583215.1 Campylobacterales bacterium
TATTTATAAAAAACTTCAAAAAGAAGGTGCAAACATTTGTTCAATGGGAATGAGCGCAGACTACACCCTAGCCATCAAATGTGGTTCAAACCTCATTAGAGTAGGCTCAGCCCTTTTCAAGTAAGCGAAGCGCTTTCTGTTGTGGCGAACGCCCTCGTAAGCAAAGCGATTCGAGAGCCACAACGCTTTTTTGCTTCGTTTTTTCTAAAAAAATGAAGAGAGAAACAATACCACAAGTAAAATAATACGGCTGTTTGAAAAAGAAAGTAAATATTTTTGGGAAGAAATGTTTAGAAAGAAAAGTGTTTTAAAAGAAGAATCTGAGGTGCAAAGCACCTCAAAGCAAAAGTGCAACCTTACAGGTCACCCTCATGTTTAGCAAGATACTCAGCAACACCAGCAGTGTCAGCCTTCATACCTTCGTCACCTTTAACCCAACCAGCAGGACATACTTCACCATGCTCGTTAGTAAATAACATTGTATCTACCATTCTGATCATTTCATCAATGTTTCTTCCAAGTGGAAGGTCATTGATTACTGCATGTCTTACTGTACCATCAGCATCAATAAGGAAAGAACCTCTAAGTGCTACTGATTCGTCAAGAAGAACATCGTAATCTCTAGCAATTTGTTTAGAAAGGTCAGCTACAAGTGGCATATCAACTCTACCAATACCACCATTGTTTACTGGTGTTTCTCTCCATGCGAAGTGTGAAAATTGAGAATCCACAGATACACCAATAATATTGATACCTCTTTCTCTAAAATCAGCTGCTCTTTTTGAAAATGCAATAATTTCTGATGGACATACAAATGTAAAGTCTAGTGGGTAAAAGAAAAGTACTGCGCCTTTTTCACCTAGGTTTTCCATAAGATTAAAATCTTCAACAATTTGACCGTCCGCAAGTACAGCTGTTGCTGTGAAATCTGGAGCTTTTTTAGTTACTAACATATTATTTCCTTAATGATAATTGATACAGTATAGTATCAAAAATAATTTAATATATAGTTAATGAAAGCACAAAATAAGAGAAAAAGAGTCTTATTTGTCAAAATCACACAGATAGTATAATTATTTATAGTCTCAAAAAGATAGTAATCCAAACTTCTTAATAAAAGTTTCATCGATGTCAATCAGGCCTTTTTCTTGAAGTGTGTCTAAAACTTCTTTGGTACAGAAAGTATCTCCTGGCCATTCACGTTTAAAGCCATCTACTTCACTTTTGTTGGTCGCATCTACGACCATAAAAGGCTCTAGTTTCACATCTCTGCTTGCATCAATGTTATTGACCACACGCCAGACAAGCATGTACAGGTCTTCAATGTCATTGTTCGCTTTCTCTACAATAATGAGCACTTTAATATGAGGTTTAAGGCTAGACATTTTTTCTATGTCGGACATGACAGATTTTGTTTTATTGACAGTGATGATACAGAGTGGATTTTTCGTCTCTGTGAAATACTGTTTACACTCTTGTATGCTCATGTCAATAGCTTGGAACTTTTGAAGTAAGGCATTATCAGACAAGAGGTCTTCAACACCCTCTTCTACTACTTCACCTGTGGCATCTACACCTAACTTTCCACCCACAAACTGTTCGCTTGACGAGTGGTCTAAGTGGTCTACAATTCCTTTGGTAATAAAAACATTTTGAGGACTTAAACGGTTGAGTATATGCTCGGTGAGTGCTTCAAAGTCTTCAAGTTCTGGGGCATTTTCTCCTACAAAGAGTGCATGTTTGACAAAAGACATTTGCCCTACACCCCAAAAGGCATGCATAAACTGTAAAGCATGGCCTTTATAAAGGGTTTTCATTTTTGCCATGATAAGGTTATGGAAGACACCATTTTCAGGCATATTGTAGTCTATGAGGTCTGGTGCCATAGGTTTGAGCATGGGTAAAAAGACACGTTCAGTGGCCCAACCCATGTATTTGTCTTCTAATGGTGGTTTACCTACTACAGTGGCTGCAAAGACTGGGTTCTTTTTCATGGTAATAGTTTCTACTTCCATCACAGGAAAAGGCTCTTTTAGTGTGTAGTAACCCGTATGGTCACCAAAAGGACCTTCTATTTCCATAATTTCAGGGTCTACAAAACCTTCTATGACAATGTCTACATCTCTAGGGATGTAAATATCGTTTGTGAGTGACTTTACGAGTTGGGCATTTTTATTGCGTACAAAACCATACAATAACATTTCAAACATCCCATAAGGCATGGGTGCTTGTCCGCACCAAATGTACAGCGGGTCACCACCAATGGCCACGGTGATAGGCATTTTTTTACCAGCTTTTTGATACTGGTCAAAAAAGTGTGAAGCGTCTTTATGGATTTGCCAGTGCATACCTAAACGGTTTTTGTCATACTGCTGTAAACGGTACATACCAAGGTTTTGCATTTGACCATCAAGGCTTTGAGTATAAACTTGCCCCATCGTAATAAAAGGCCCACCATCTTCTTCCCATGTTTTCAAAATAGGCAACTTGTCTAAGTCAACCTCTTCTTTGGGAATGACAATCTCTTGACACTCTCCTTTAAACTTTAAACGTTTGGGAAAGACATTTTTTAAAGAGAAAAGTTTTGGAAGCATGGCAAGTTTTGCTTTAAAACCTTGAGGAGGTTTTAGTTTTAAAAGTTCATCAATTCCCTCTGCCACTAAGTCTGGGTGTTTGCCAAAGATTTTTTCTGTTAAATCTTTGTTTGCAAAAATGTTCATGAGCACAGGCATATCGTAAGTGATGCCTTTAGCTTTGTTGATGGGGTTTGTAAATAAAAGAGGTCTAGAGTCCTCTTTCTTTACTTCCACGTAAGCCACATGGGGGATTTCAAGTTCTACATCTAAAGGTTCATCAATGATCTTTAAATTACCATTGTCTTTAAGCCACTGAACGATATCTTGCATTTTATAGTCTCTCTGGCATTTCATCTTTAAAAGCAATGCGCTCTGCTTGTTCTAAGATGTCAATCGCACCATCAGCTATCATCTCTTCAGCAATCTGTAAACCTAGTGTTTCATACTCTAAAACCTTTACAGACATGCTTTTGTGCATGATGTTGGTACCATCTGGGTAACCCAACATCGCTTTAACAGATATTTCATCTCCAGATATCACCGCATTCACAGCCACAGGAGCAGAACAACCCGCACCAATGGCAGAGACAAAGTCACGCTCTACTTTGGTACAGATAAAACTCTCTTCATCATTTAAAGTCATGGCTATTTCACGTACTCTATCGTTAGAAGCAACAATCTCAATGCCAAGTGCAGCTTGTCCCATAGGAGGGATGAAAAAATCTAGTTTTTCAACAAAAGGAATGTCTTTGAGTAAGTCTAATCTATACAAACCAATATAAGCCAGTATAATCGCGTCATACTGCCCTTCTTTTAACTTTCTAAGTCGGGTGTTGACGTTACCTCTAAGTTCTTTCACTTTAAGGTCAGGACGACGTTCAAGCAGTTGCATACGGCGTCTTAGACTGGTCGTTCCTACAGTGGCACCTTTGGGTAAATCGTCTAAACTTTTGTACGTGTGTGACAGTAAAACATCACTTTGGTCTTGCCTTGTGGTAATGGCACAGAGTTCTAAACCTTCAGGAATGTAGGTAGGCACATCTTTTAAAGAGTGTACAGCCAAGTGGGCAGTGCCTGCTAACATTTCATCTTCAAGCTCTTTGGTAAAGTGTCCTTTACCTCCAATGAGTGCCAAAGGTTTGTCAAGTATTTTGTCACCTGTAGACGTGATTTCTTTAAGTTCAACACTTACTTCAGGAAAGCTCGTCTCAATTCTCTTTTTAATATGATACGCTTGCCAAAGTGCCAAATTACTGGCTCTTGTAGCTATAATTAATTTTTCCAAAGACTTTTCCCTACTTTACTAGCTTTTTATAGCCATCACGTTTTTTATCCCAAGTACCATCTATGTAAATTGTAGGTGTCCCAGAAACCATCATTTTACCAGCAGCTGCTTCGTCTGCTTTAAGGGCTTTTTTCACAGCAGCATCATTCACTTTTGCTGCGGAGACAGAGTAACCTGTATGAGATTTTACTGCAGCTAAAATCTTCGTCATGTCTGTCTCTTTGGCATTAATCTTTAGAGAGTAAATCTTTTCAACCACATCTGTTTTACCTTCATGCTGTGCCACATGCATGATACGTGTTAAAACACCAGACACAGGGTGGATACGTAAAAGTGGCAAGTGGTAATAATAAACAGCAATTTTTGTAGGGTTTTCTTTGGCTGCTGTAAATATTTTAGGCACTACGTCTTGACAAAATGGACACTGTGGGTCTGAAAATATGACGACTTTATGTGCCGCATTTTTGTTACCAAAGAGTAAATGCTCATCATTATAATAAGAGTCTTTGAGTGTGGGTTTAATCTCATTTCTGTAATCTAGACCTGTTTTTAAATTCACAAGATGTCCTGTAACCAATCCATCTTTAATAAACATAGTCTCAGGGGCATGAATCTCTTTTTTATTGTACTCAAGATCCATCGTCGTGAGTAAGACAGTCCAACCGGGTAACGCTTTTAGCGTTTTTGACTCTATAATCGTCACACCTTTTACTTTCACTTGCGGGTTTTTCACCACAGAAGTTTTTACATAGTTTAAAAGTGTTTTAGTATCTGGTTGTGCGTTAGCACTAAGCGTCGCGGTCGCTGCGACTGTGCTCATCAATAATTTCGACATCAATGACATTGTCATCTCCTTGTGTGTTAAAGTGGGATTGTTTTGACTCTGGTGTTATTTTAGCAACAAATTGTAAATAAAGTGTGTAGCCAAGTGATACCAGTCCTAAAAAGTCAGAAAAGACACCTGGAATCATCAATAAAATTGCCCCGATAAAGTAAGACATGGAAGCATTTTGAAACTTTTTAATGTCTAACTTTCCTAGCTTCATAGCCTGCATATTTCCCATCATGGTTTGTGGAGATCTTTTTAAAAGCATCATACCAAAAGAGAAAGATCCTATAATCCAAATCACAGACCATAAGAAGCCTATTTCTTCACCTGTTTTTAACGAAAAGAACAGTTCTAATAAGAAATAAGGGACAAGAAGAAAAATCATTTAAAACTTCTTAGCTAAAAAATCAAGTATCTCATCGCTTGAGATATCTTCTTTTACCATGCCTGCACGTGTCACAAACTCAACATTGCTTTCAGCCAGCTTTTTGCCAATAACTACGGCATGTGGCACGCCCATCAATTCATAGTCTTTCATTTTGGCACCAAAACGGTCTTTTCTTTCATCTAAAAGAACATCCACACCTTGTGCTTTTAGTGTCTCATAGAGTTTTTCACCCAGAGCTAATTGTGCTTCATCTTTAATGTTTGAAACCAAAATTTGCAGGTCAAAAGGTGCTGACTCTTTCGTCCAGATACAACCTTTATCGTCATGGTTTTGTTCAATAATACCTGCGAGTAAACGCGACACGCCAATCCCATACGTTCCCATTTCATAGGCTTGTGCTTTACCTTGTTCGTTAAGGAAAGTGGCCTTTAAAGCTTCTGAGTATTTGGTTCCCAGTTGGAAAATATGCCCAGCTTCAATACCTTTGGTCATACGCAACACCGCACCACAAGCACAAAGGTCACCCTCTTTAAAGTCTGTGGCAACTTCTACGTTTGCACCATAATCACAGGCATCACAAACCACAATGTCATCTTCACCTGAGTCTGCGAGTATCATAAACTCTCTAGAACCCTCTCCCCCAATTTGTCCAGAGTCGGCTTGTACTACTCTAAAGTTTAGTCCAAGACGTGTAAAGATCTTTTTGTACGTCTCTTCCATCAGAGAAAACTCTCTTTGCATGTCTTCAAAATTTGCATGAAAACTGTAGCCATCTTTCATTAAAAACTCACGCCCACGCATGAGTCCAAAACGTGGTCTTATCTCATCACGGAACTTGAGGTTAATTTGGTAAAGGTTCAGAGGAAGTTGTTTGTAACTTTTTACGCTGTTTCGCACAAGGTTGACCATGGCTTCTTCATTGGTTGGGCTAAGTAAGTAATCATTGTCTTTACGGTCTTTAAAACGTAACAGTTCTTTACCATATTCTCCGGCACGGCCTGATTCTTCCCATAAAGACAAAGGGGTAACAAAAGAAAGGCTTACTTCTTGACAGCCTGCTTTGTCTAGTTCCTCTTTCACCACAGTTCTCACTTTGTCAAGTATCTTTTTACCTAGAGGTAAATAATTGTAAAGTCCTGAACCACCTACAGATTGAATGTAGCCTGCACGTATGAGGTAAATATGGCTTGCTAAGCTTGCATCGTTTGGTATCTCTTTGCTTGTTGGTACTAATAATTTTGAAAATCTCACGCGTTGTATCCTTTAGTATGGTGGTCGTCTTTGTAAACTTTTAAGTCTATGTTTTCTACATTAATGTTAAACATTTTTTTCACGGATTCTACGCAGGCTGGATTTTCATTTTCCGAGGAAGATGCCCGTAAATTTTGTGTGGGTTTGTGTAAAAATCTTTTAAACATTTGTTCTGCTATCTTACGCATATTCGCTTCAGCATCTGCGTCAATAAAACCTTTTTGCAAAGCCCTTTTCATCTCCATGTCTATGGCTTCAGAGACTTGTAGACGCATCTCTTTAATCACAGGTTCCACTGAGAGTGCTCTTAGCCAAGCATAAAACTCATCTTTATACTTTTCTACAATGCTAGAGGCTCGTACCGCTTGCTCTTCTCTTAGTGCATAGTTAGATTTGGAGATGGTTTGTAAGTCATCGATGCGGAAAAGTTGTAAGGTGTCTAAACCTATATCTTCAATGTCACGGGGAATGGCCATGTCAAACCAAAAACGCTCAACCGCTTCATTTTCTATCATCTCTTTCGAAATGATGGTCTCTTTGGCAGATGTTGCGCTAAACAAAAGACGGTAACGATTAATGTATTTTTCAAGTTTATCTAGCGTGTCAGCTTTCACATTTTCACCCAAAGTATGGGCGACTAGTTCTACTTTTTCTTTATTTCTACCCAGCATAACCACATCACAACCTGCACGCAGTAAATGTTTTGCAGCCAGTACAGACATTTCACCAGCACCTACAACAATGGCTGTTGTACCTGCCATATTGTCTCCCAAGAGTGCATGCGCTTGTGCCACGGCTACGGACGCTATGGAAATGGGATTTTCAGAAATGTTGGTGGCATTACGTACCTCAGCAGCACATTTAATGGCGTAAGAGATGACACGGTTGAGTTTACGTCCGGCTGTTTTGTTGGCATGAGAGAGCATGTATGCTTCTTTTACCTGTCCCGTGATTTGTGATTCACCTACGACTAAGGAATCTAGTGATGACACTACCGAGAAGACATGTGCAACTGCTGCTTCATCATCATAACGTACAGCTTTGGTTTTAAGCTCATAAAAATTTAAGTCAGATTTTTTAGCCATGAGTCCCAAAATAGCATGGTAAGAAGAGAAGTTATCTCTTGTTGCTAGTACAAGCTCTACACGATTACAAGTAGAAATAATGAAAGCTTCATGTACAAACTCAAAATCAGTCAAGAGGTTAAGCATTTCTATTTTTTCTTCATTGGAAGCAAAAGCCAGTTTTTCACGCATCTGCTGATCACAATTTTTATGGGAAAAGCTTACCACTTGATAATACATTAAAAATCTCTCTCTATCATCGCCATGGCAATCTTGCTCAGTTCAGGTTCACCTTTGGCATTCATCAAGTTAATGCCTTCTTCTATGAGAACTTTTGCCTCTGCATAAGACTTTTGTATGACACCTGTACTCTGCATGTTTGACTTAATCCACTCTTGTTCTTTTTGGCTTAAAGATTTACCGTGAAGAGAAAGAAGTTTTGTTTTTTCTTCCTCACCCAGTGCTTCGTACAAATAAATATACGGCAGGGTTGTTTTACCCTCTTCAAAGTCATGTAACGCTGGTTTTCCAAGTGTTTCTGCATCCATAGTAATATCAAGTAAGTCATCTATCATTTGAAATGCTATGCCTAAGTTACGACCGTAAGTCATGTAAACCTTTTTGTCTTTGCCTGAAAGTAACGCAGCAGCCCCAGCACAAGCTTCCATGAGAGAAGCTGTTTTTTGGTAAATCATTTCAAGATAGATACTTTTGTTTGTGTTAAATGTTTTTGAGAGTGAAACATCTTTAAGCTCACCAAGGCTCAATTGTACAACAGCATTGGAAACCATTTTAGCAACTTCAGGGCTAATATTATTTAACTCTAAAAAACCTTTTGCATAGAGGATGTCTCCTAGCATAATAGCAGTTTTATTACCGTAAAGGGCATTGAGTGAGGGCTTGGAACGTCTTGTGTAAGCATCGTCTATAACGTCATCGTGTAAGAGTGAAGCAGCATGTATCATTTCAACCACAGCTGCTGTTTTAACTACGGTTAAAGCAGACCCTGCAATTTTTAAAATGAGTTTGGCACGTAACCTTTTTCCATGAGGGAGCTGTGTATAGAGTTTTGTAACCCCAGCATCATTTAACTCTGCAACAAATTGTTCTATCTTTCTTTCAACTGCTTCTAGCACTCCACTGTCCTACTCATTAAATTTGTTTATTAAAGTTAATAATTATATCCAACTAAGGTTAAGAGAGCCACTAAACCTGATTATCTAAAATCAGGTTTTGGTGTCTTATCTGTACTTTGTGGTAGTTGTGGATACGTAATCTCAGGTTTACGACCTTCTAAGGCTTGGAAGAATGTTACAATTTTTCCTGCATCATCATCTGAAATTTGAATGCCAAGTTGTATACTTCCCATCTCTTTAACTGCCTCAGCTAAGTTCCAAATAGCGCCATTATGAAAATACGGTGCTGTCTCTGTAATGTTTCTGAGCGTTGGTGCTTTCACCATACCCTGCGCATTTCCTTTAAAGTCACCTATATTGGCAAACTTGTATTTTCCTGCCACTTCAAAAGGTTGCATAGTCCCACCCAAAGCAATACCTGTATGACAAGAGGTACAGCCTTTGTCTATAAACGTTTTAAGACCCGCTTTCTCTTCTGCAGAGAGTGCATCTTCTTTACCATTTAAGTAGTCATCAAAACGTGAAGGCGTGACCAAAGTACGCTCAAATATACCTATGGTTGCTGTGATGGTTTCAAAATCAACTTTCACATCTTTTCCGTAAGCATCTTTAAACGCTTCTACATAAGCAGGGATGGAGTTGATGCGCGCTTCTACTAAAGACTTTGGTGCAGCCATCTCAGGGGCTGCTTGCATAGGCCCTTGGGCTTGGTCTTCTAAGTGAGGGCTTCTTCCATCCCAAAACTGTGATTTGAAAAAGACTGCGTTATACACTGTAGGTGAATTTAAATGATGAGGATTTTCTGTCCACTGATGCCCTACTGCTGCAGGTACACCATCTACCCCACCAAGTCCTAGGTTATGACAAGTGTTACAAGAGATAATACCTGACTTAGAAAGTCTTGGTTCAAAATACAACTTTTTACCTAAGTCCACTTTTTTAGCTGTAATAGTCCCAGAGGGGTCTATAAGTTTTGAAAGTGCTTTTGCATCTGTAGGTATGGCTACAAGCCCTGCATTTTTAGATTTTTCAAGTAAAGGGCTAGCCGCCAATAGTAAAGTAGAAGCTAAAACACTGAGGCTTAAAGTATGGAATAATTTCATCATTTTCTCCTAAATTTTATTAGAATCCTATGATGAACCTAGGCACTCATAATGGGTTTTGAAAATGTAAGATTGTGCAAAAAATTTATAAGTCCTAGCCATAGCTAAGTCGCAGTAAATATTTTGTGCAAGATTGCGTTTTCAAAGCCCACCCAAAGGGCATCACTAGCTTTTGCCTATGCGTCGTTACTCTTTCTTGACTTAGCTATGGCTAGGCCTTCAAAAGAGTGCCTAGCCTAGACAAAAGATAGAGATGTTATGAGTGCCTAGGTTCATCATAGGATTCTACTTGCTTTAGTATAACAAAATGTCTCTTAAATGGCTAGACTAGGGCATCAGTCTTTAAGCCAAGTTATCGTATTCTTAAAATATAAATTACATAAAAAAGGAAAAGAGATGAATAGAAGAGATGCCTTAAAAGTTGCAGGCCTTGCAACACTCGTAGCCACGGTAGCAGCTGAAGCTAAACTACCTGTAGATAAAACACCTGTAGCACAAATGAACCGTACAAAAATGAGCCCTAAAGACCCTAAAAATATGACAAAAGCAGAGCTCAAACATAGCCCACAAATCACGATAAAAGAGAAAGATGCTAAGGGATATACGCAAGTAGAAATCACCATAGGTCAAGAAGGTATCATGCACCCTAGTACTAAAGATCACTGGATTGACTTTATTACGCTAGAGGCAGACGGTACTTTGGTAGGAAAATCTACACTAGAGCCAGAAATTTCACGTGGGGCTGCTTCATTTTCTGTAAAACTTGACACGGTTAAAACACTCAAGGCCACAGCGGGTTGTAACTTACATGGTATTTGGACCAGTACACTTAAGGTTTAACTAATCTACTATGTTAACTAGCGTTCTTGGGCTTGATATTCCGTTTTGCTAGCAGACCAAATATGGTAACGTACTTCATAACCTTGAGGTACATAAACCACCAAAGGCAGACGGCTGTTGTAACGTCGTAAAGTATCTTGTAGAGAAATAAACTTCTCTGTTTTTGGCTCTGAACATGCCATCATGGTACTTACCCCAGTCCGGATGTCACTCACTTCTAAGTAAGTATATCCCCACCCCTTAAGGCTCACCTCTTCCACTTTTCCATGAAAACTTTGATGGTTACAGTCTGTTAAGATTGTTTTACCTATACGCAAGGCTATTTTATGCGCATAGTCATTGTCAGTTTTTGGCACTTCAATCACATATTGCACGTAACCTTCTTGGGCTCTAGGGAACATGTCAATCTTTGTTTTCCCATTCTCATTTGCAGCTGCAAAAGTAGCACTAAAACCCATAAGACAAGTAAGTGTCAGTATCATTGCTTTATTCATAGGAAATCCTTTTTAAAATCATGGTTTAACCCTATAGAGTACCGCGTACATTAAAGGCACATAGTAAAGGTTAAGTACTGTGGCCCAGGCAATACCAAAACCAAGAGAAATCGCCATAGGTTGTAAAATAAGGGCTTGTCCTGAAGCAAAGAACATTAAAGATGAGAGTCCCAACACTGTGGTGACAGATGTCAGTAAAATAGGTCTTAACCGCATCCCTGCTTTGTGGTGCATCTCATCGTAGTTTTTACTGCCACGTATAAAAGAGAGCATAATAAGCCCATCATTCACCACTACCCCTGCAAGACCAATGATGCCCATCATACCTGGCATGGTCATGTGAATACCCATGAGTTTTGTCCCAAGTAAAGCCCCAAATACGGAGAGTGGAATGGTACTTAAAATGATAAGAGGAAGCACCAAAGAGTTAAACATCCATACCAGAGTAATGAAGATAAGGAACATGGCTATGATCATCGCTTCAGTCATCTCTTTCTTTACTTTCGTACTCTCTTTTTCTGCCCCTTTAATGATGACTTTCACACCTCTCTCTTCTACCTTTTTTAAGAGTTGTTTTAAATCTCTCATGACTTCTTCTGGTGTGATGACAGACTTGTCCACTGCCGCAAACAAAGAGCGTACTTTGTCCCCATCTTCTTTAAATATTTTGACAAAAGATTTTTGGAAAGTAAAATCACAGATATCGGAGAGTTTCACTACTTTTGTTTTGTCTGGTGTGCTAAGTTTAAAGTTCGCTATCATGCTACTGTCGCGTTTATATACATCTTCTATACGTATGCGAAGTAAACCTTTTTCATTAAACATTTTGGCATATTCTGCTTTTAAAAATGCTCCTTTAAGTACCGAGATGACATAAGATTCAGAAAAACCTAAAAGTTGCCCATATTCGTTAACACGAAGTTTGAGTTCACGCTCCCCTTCATTGGCATTGTCAGAGATGTCAGACACCCCTGCTCTTGTTCTAAGGTCGGCTTCAACCATCTTCATGGCTTGCACTGTCTTTTCTGGATTTGTGTGTGAAAATCCTATCTCAATGTCATTGCCAACCAGTCCTGTTTGTTGTACATACACGTTAAACTCTTCAAAAACTTTTTTACCATTTATTTCCATCTTTTTAAAGGCTTGTACCACATCTCTGTCCACCTCTTTTGCAATGGTTTGTGAGAGTTTCGTTCTTACCATGTCAGAGTCATCATACTCTAAAGAAAAAACAGGGTTAATGTAGCGGTCAAAAAAGTTTTCCGGTGCTTTTTCATGTAAGTTGATGAAGATTTGGAAAAGATTGTTTCCCGTTTCAAAACTCTGGTCTTTGTTAAATTTAAAGCCTATGACTGAGGTCACAGAACTTACTGCATTTTTGTCTAAGGTTTTCAGTAAAGCTTCTTCTATTTGCGTCACATAGACTTCTGTGTCTTTTAACTCATTGTTGATGTTTACTTTCCCATTCATGTAGACTTGTTGGGCATCAAACTCTGGAAAAAGTTGGAACTTTGTAAACGCAGAAATGAGCATGGTTGCCCCAATAATACTTCCTAAGATCAGAGCCAAAGAACTTTTTTTGTTCTCAAGCAAACGTCCCAATACCTTTTCATAAAAAGCAATCCAACGTTTCCAAAAACTCACATCTTTCTCGTCTATAATGGCTGTACCCATGGAAAAAAACTCTTTGGCATGTAGGGGTAAAAAGTAAAACGCTTCAAACAAAGAAGAGAGCAGTAAAATAGAGATCATGACAGGAAGCACTTGCATGAACATTCCCATTTTTCCAGACATAATCAACAGAGGTAAAAACGCAAACACCGTGGTGAGTGTCGCCGTAAGCACGGCAGGGAACATTTCTAAAGAGCCTTCAATGGCAGCTTCTCTAGGGCTTTTACCCATTTCCATATGACGGTAAATATTTTCTGCCACAACAATGGCTTCATCTACCAGCATTCCCAAAGCAATCAACATACCCAAAAGACTCAACATATTGAGACTGTAGCCTATGAGATTTGCTGCAATAATGGTAATCATAAAACTCGCAGGTATACCAATAGCCACCACCAAGGCAATACGAAAATTCACTGACAGAAGTAGAGCAAGTGCTACCAAGATGAGTCCAAACAAAATGTTTGATGAGACCAAGTTCAAACGGTTCTTAATCCAAATAGACGTATCGGTGTAAGCAATAAAGTCAATGTTGTCATAGTTTTTGGAAAACTCTGCAAGCTCTGCACGTATCTCTTTGCTCAGAGCAATAGCATTTCCCTCTTTACTTTTATTAATGTTTAAAGAGACATTCTCTTTACCGTTAAAGTGTGAAACTTGTAAAGGGTCTTCAAGTCCAAGATAGACTGAAGCAATGTCACTCAAACGTACACGTTTGTCTCCCACAGTCAGTAAAATACTACCCAAGGCCTCTTCACTTTTTTCACCATTGATGGTAGAGATATACAGGTGATCTCCTTGGCCATCTAAGGTACCCGCGGGGAAAATAGAAGCAATGTTAGAAATGGCTTGATAGACTGCTGTTTTTTCCAAACCATAAGCATCCAATTTTTTCTGATTAAGAGTAATGACTACTTCATCATCTGCATCTCCACGAATGTCAATACCTGAGAGATTATTAATCAGTGCCAGTTTTCCTTTAAGGTCATTGGCTGCATCAATAAGCGCAGATTTAGCAACATGACCAGAGATGGCAACCAGTAACACAGGGTAATCATGTATAGCAATACGTGCAACGGGTTCATCCATGTCCCCAGGGAGGTCTCGTCTTGTGTTAGAGATAATGTCTTTCACATCAGAGAGTACCATTTGGGTATCGTTCCCTGTTTTAATGTCTGCTTTGATAATGAAAGAACCATTTTGAATCGTGGTATAAATGGTGTCAATCTCAGAAATTCCTTTTAACCCATCTTCAATGGTCCCCACTACCATTTTGTCCAATACATCAGCAGATGCTCCCACATAAGCACCCGAAATTGAGATTTTATCTAACTGTGACGCAGGGAAAATCTCTTTGGCGATATTTTGATAGGCAAACACAGAAAGCATCAACATAAACACCATAAAAATGTGGTTGATACTGGGTTTATCTACAGCAAAGGTAACAAAGTTACGTATACTCATAATTTACCCATTCTCTTGAATAGTAAAAATAGTATCTGTGACATTGTTTTTAAATCTAAGTGCTTCTACACCCTGTTCTAACATCACTTTTTCAGCTTTAAGAATGGAGACTTCTCTTATCATCCGGTTGACAACCTTAGACTCATAATAAATCTGATTGGACAAATAAATTTTAATACTGCTTAAGATGAGTACAATCACCACGGTCATGAGTATGACCGCAATCATCCCCCCAGTGATACCATTGGCTTTGGCTATTTTTTTGGTCACCTTCTTCTTAACTGGCATCTGTGTTAAACCTAAATGATCTTAGTTTTGCAGAGCGACTACGTGGGTTGATTTTAAGTTCCGCTTTTGTAGCGGTTACAGGTTTGCCAGAGAGTGCTTTGCCTAAAGCGTGGTTTTTCCCACAGGTACAACGCATGGCTTGTGGGTCACAAATACAGGCTTTGGCCCACTTTTTAAAACGATTTTTAACCAAACGGTCTTCCAAAGAGTGAAAAGAGATAAGTGAAAGCACTTCCCCTTTGTTATGAGACTTCTCTAGGGCATCTAAGAGTCCTTCTATTTCACCGAGTTCATTGTTCACTTCTATACGTATGGCTTGAAACATCAGTGTGGCTGGATGTATCTTTCCTCCAGCAGGGATGATGGTTTTGGCAATTTCAGAAAGTTCTTTTGCAGAGCTGATGGGTGCTTTAGCACGCGCTTCTACCACTGCACCTGCTAACTTACGGTAAGAACGTACTTCGCCGTATGCATCAAAAATGTACTCCAACTTATCTTTTGGGTACTCGTTGACTACCTCATAGGCAGAGAGAGCAGCAGAAGCATCCATACGCATGTCTAAGGTTTCAGAATTAAAAGAAAATCCCCGTTCCATTTTGTCAAGCTGTAAAGAAGAGACACCAAAGTCTGCCAATACTGCTTTGATGGGTGTCTCTTCCAAAGTAGGAAAGACGGTGGCAAACGTGCCTTTATATAGGGTACTACGTGTCGCGAAAGGCTCTAAACGTTTTTTAGAAAAGGCCAAAGCTTCATCATCTCTGTCAATACCAATATGTTTTAAGTCATCATACTTCATCAACATTTCAGAACTATGCCCTGCATAACCTAAGGTACAATCTACAAAGTAGCCCTCACCCACACCGTTAAAACTTTTCAACACTTCTTCTAGTAATACAGGGATATGTGGGGTTTTCATGCGTTTCCTTACGTCAAAAAATGGCAATTAATGGCTCATTTCTAATTTAATCGTTATAATAGCAAAATATTCCTAACAAAGGTTTCACCATGATGGACAAGCACCTCATAGAAGATATCAAACACATCTCACTTTCACTCTTTAACAAAAACTTCTTTGGGGTCTATCATGGATCAATCTCGGCAAGGGTCTCTACCCATGGTTTCATCATCAATTCTAAAGATACTATCTTAGATGAAGTCACAGAAGAGTCACTTGTCAAACTTGATTGTCATAAACGAGATTACCGCTGGTCCATGGCCAACCCTGATGTACATATCCATGAGCACATTTATGAAACCATCCCCAATGCCAAGTACATCTCTTATACTATGCCTCCTTATGCCACTGCCTATTCACTCAAACATGACAAGGTTGTACCCGAAGACTTTTTTGGTAAAAAGATCTTAGGAGAAATCATCGTTTATGACCCTAAGAACATTGATGACTGGTTAGAGCGTGCCCCTTATGAGATACCTCAGTTTTTCCAAAAACATGACACACACCTCCTTCTCATTAAAGGATTTGGACTAATTTCCTATGACAGAGACATTACAGAAATGGCCAAAAAAATCTCACTTTTGGAAAACTCCTGTAGATTACTTGCACTCTCTGCAAACATCTAAATTTACGTATTTTACTTACATTATAGATATATGTCTATTTATAGTGTAAACTTATAGAGTAAGTTACAAAAAATAGACATTGTCAACACTTTACACTTTAGTGTCAGCTTCCTTTCGTTATACTCTAAACATATACATATTATTGGGCATAAGATGAATCAAACAAAAAAACGATTAAGTATTATTAAACTGGCTATATCTATTACAGATTTAGAGACTATACAACTCCAATCACTCAAGCTTTCCCCCCTTCAAAGTGATGTGGAAATACAAGATATACTCACACTTTTAGCATCAGATAACTTTGCACAAGCCCAATCACTTATCAGTCATTATATTGAGTATGCACCTGAAGAAGTCGTTCAAAGAACCCATATCAATGTATCTCAGGGAGTATCCCTAGAAGATCAAGCCATTATAGATGAGTTTCAACTCATTGTGAGTAATGCCTCAGTAGCTGACGCTAAGACAACAGAAGTTGACATCAATGAGTTCCTCTCTTATATTCCAGAACCTACGCAAGAAAATCTAAAAGAAGAAAATGTAGCAGAGAATGCGTTAGAGCAAGAAAATCTAACGCAAGAAAATCCCATAGAAAGTCTAGAAGAAATACTTAGCGAAGAAGAGACTTCTTTTGAAGATTCTTCTCTTTCTGTAGAAGAGAATGACTACAGCCAAGCAGAAAATAGTCTCCTGGAAACCAGCACTAATGATGACTTTTTTGCCTCAAGCAAAGAAGCTTCTTCAAACAGAGAGGAAGTCGAAGAAGAGGATAAAGATAAAGATGACTTCTTCAAGCTAGAAGCACGTGAAGAAGAAACAGAGCTGCACGATGAAATAGAGGAAGATACTCAAGCACTCTTTAGCCATGTGCAAGAAGAAGCTGTAGAAGAAGTTGTCGAAAAAGAGAGTCTGGACACTGTAGAAGAGAAAGAAGCTTCAGACTCTGATGCAGAGACTGAGGGTCTTTACCCTTTAACCTACGAGGCCATGTCACATATTTCACTTAAACTCATCGATATGAAAAGACGTTATCCCGCCATTCAAAAAACCTATGAGAAATTTGAGGAAATAGAAAACCTTATCATCAAGATTTCACAACAAGGATATTCTGAAGAAGAGATACAAAATGCAATTGAGTCAACAAAAACCCTAATATCCAATGCCCAATATACCCAAGCTGCACAACTTTTACTTGTCTGTGCTGCTACAGAATCAAAGTTTGCACAATTTATGTTAGCAAGAGAGCTGTATGTCGGTTCCGTACTGAGTAAAAACATCCCTGAATCATTTGCACTCATGTCTGCTTTAGCCATAGATGACTACCCAGAAGCACTTTGTGATTTAGGTCAATTTTATGAAAATGGTATTGCGACAAAAGTGGATACAAACAAAGCAGAAGAGCTCTATAAAGGTGCAGTGGATGCTGGCATACAAAGAGCCAACAAACACTACAGCCGTCTCACTAAAGGACCAAAAAGTTTTTTTAAGGCTTAATCTTTAAAACCTTCTTTATACCCTCATACGCCACCAACACCATCTTATCTATCTCTTCATAAGTGATGATATAAGGTGGCATAAAATAGAGTATATTTCCCAAAGGTCTTAACAAGACACCTTGTGTCAATGCGTATTCATAAATCTTTAACCCTACACGTTCTGTTGAATCATAGCCTTTGAGTTCTATGGCTGTCACCATACCTTGTTGACGGATAGATGCTACATTGTCTAAAGCATGGAATTTCTCTAACGCGTCCATAATATAAACTGACTTTTTGGCATTTTCACCTAAAATATCTTCATCCTCAAAGATTTCTAATGTCGCCAATGCAGCGGCACAAGCCAAAGGATTACCCGTATAAGAGTGTGAGTGTAAAAAGGCTTTATGTTCATTATAGTCACAATAAAAAGCTTGATAAACATCTTCCGTTGTCATGACCACGGAAAGGGGTAAATAGCCTCCTGTTAAGCCTTTAGAGAGTGTCATGAAATCAGGAGAGATATTGGCATGTTCACAGGCAAACATTTTTCCTGTACGTCCAAAACCTGTCAGTATTTCATCTGCTATCAAATGCACATCATAGTCTTTTGTCAACTTTCGTGCGCCAACAAGGTAGTCTGGATGGTACATATGCATTCCCCCTGCACCTTGAATGAGTGGCTCAACGATGAGTGCCGCAATTTCATGAGACTTTTCTTTTAAGAGTTTTTCTAAACTCTCCAAAGCTAGCTTGGCAGCTTCAACACTTTGGTCTTTAGGGACAGCAACTTGCATATTTTGTATCAGCAATTGTTCATACGTTTCTTTATATAAAGAAACATCACCCACAGAGAGTGCACCAATGGTTTCACCATGGTATGAATTTGTCAATGAAAGAAACACTGGTTTACGTTTACCCTTGTTTAAATGATAATGATAAGACATCTTCAACGATGCCTCCACTGCAGAAGAGCCATTGTCAACATAAAAAACTTTTTTTAACTCTGGGGCTGTAAGCTTTACAAGTTTATGTGCCAAGTCTACTGCAGGTTCATGTGTAAAACCTGCCAAAAGTACATGTTCTAGTGTGTCAAGCTGTGCTTTTATTTTGTCATTGATACGGGTATTGCTGTGTCCAAAAAGATTGACCCACCAAGAGCTTACTGCATCGATATAGGCATTGCCTTCAAAGTCATAAAGATAAACACCTTTTCCAGACTTTATAGGAATTAATGGTAATGTTTCATGGTCTTTCATTTGTGTACAGGGGTGCCATATGACTTCCAAGTCGCGTTGCATGATTTCATTGTTTTTACTTGTCATTGCTTTCCTTTAGTTTTAACAATTATTAGGGCTTGCCTAAAAGTTTATTTAGATAAAATATTATACAAATTTTTCGATAGAAGGTAGATGAAGTATGATCACATGGATGCAAAAAAACAATAAATTCCTTATTTGGACTATATGGATCGCAACAATAGCGTTTATAGCCTCAGGACCAATCTTTTCTGGTGCAGGATACGGAAGCTCTAAAGCAGGAAATGTAGCAAAAGTGGGAGAGATTGAAATTTCTCAAGCAAGTCTCAACATGGTGTATGGAAGTATTTACAACCAAATGAACCAGCAGATGCAAGGTCAACTTGATGAGAAGAAAGCCAAAGAGCTAGGACTTATTCAACAAGCCTTTGCTAGACTTGTGACACAGGCTAAAGTACTTAACTTTGCAAAAGAAGTTGGCATAATAGTATCAGACAGTGAAGTGGCCAATAGACTACAAACATTAAGAACCTTTACAAAAGATGGTCTCTTTGACAAAGAGATTTACAAGGGTTACCTCAAAGCACAAGGTATGAAAGCAAAAACTTTTGAAGCCACACTCAGAGAAGAGTTACTCATTCAAAAAACACTTGAGTTACTCAGTGTTGACGCTTTACCTCTTGAGACAGAGGCTATTGGCGCAGCTATGAATGTTTCTGACAAAATTGCTTACCAAGTATTGACACAAGCAGATGTAAATCTCTCTAGTACAGATGCGGATGTAAAAGTCTTTTGGGAAGAGAAAAAAGAGAACTTCATGACAGCACAAATGTATGACTTTTCTGTGGTATGGACTGCTACAAAAGAGACAAATGTGAGTGAAGAAGAGATCAAAAACTTTTATGACAAAAACTCATTTAACTACAGTTCAGCAGAAGGAAAACAACTTCCATTTGAAGAGGCAAAAACACAAGTTACAGAAGACTTGAAACTTAAAAAGACAAAAAAATCTGCACAAAAAGCCTACATAGCATTCAAAAAAGGTAAAGAGATAACAAGTGAAACACTCTCTCTTCCTATAGATGATTTAAAGTTCTCAGCAGAGACTTGGGATGCTGTTAAAGAGAGAGCAGTGGGTGACATTCTCAAACCTAAAGTTGTGGGTAACATGTATGCCACACTCAAGATAGAGAAAATCACGCTACCAACGGTTAAGAGCTATGAAGCAGCAAAAGAAGAAGTCACAGAACTTTACACACTTCAAGCCAAACAAAAGGCACTTTTAACACTAGCAGAAGAGCGTCTAAAAAACTTTGATAACAATACTTCAATCATTACAGATTTTGTCAAATTAGATGCGAATGTCAACCTTGAATCATTGAATACTCAAGAAAGTTTACAATTTTTACAAAAACTCTTTACATCTACAAAAGAAAAGGGTATGATAAGCGTACGGGATAAAATTATCGTTTACAATATTTTGGAACAAAAACTGGCTCAAATAGATGAAAATCAAAGAGAACTTGTCAAGCAAACTGTCAACAGTTTGAAAGAAGGGACATTTGAAGCCAACTTTATCAAAATACTCGATAAAAAGTATCCAACTGAAACCTATGTGGGAGGGCTTTCAAATTGAGTGAAACAATCTTAGCAATCGATATCGGATCTACTAAAATATGCGCTATCATCGCTGAGATTTCAGACACCAATGAAGTCAATATACAGGGACATGGCATCACCAAATCCCAAGGGATTAAAAAAGGTGCCATCACCAACATAGAACTTGCTTCCAAATCTATCAAACAAGCCATTAACGATGCCAAACGTATTGCAGGTTCAAACATTACCACTGCTACCGTTTCCATTTCAAATGCTTATGCAAAATCTTTAAACTCCACAGGGATTGTCAACATCCCACACAAAGACATCTCCATGAAAGAGATTAACCGTGTGATGCAAACAGCACTTTACAATGCGAATGTACCTAATGAGTATGAAGTCGTGCATGTACTGCCTTACAACTTTAGAGTAGATGACCAAGATTTTATTGAAGATCCATATGGAATGAATGCTTCTCGTATGGAAGTAGATGTAAACATCATCATGACACAAAAATCTAACCTTTCTAACCTCAAAAAAGCAGTACGTTCTGCAGGTGTTGAGATTGATGGTATTGTACTTTCTGGTTATGCCTCAGCCATTGCCACAATGAGTCAAGATGAAAAAGAGTTAGGTGTAGCTGTGATTGACCTTGGTGGACAAACTTCTAACCTTGTCATTCATACAGGTAATTCCATACGTTACAACGACTTCTTAGGTGTGGGTTCAAACCACATTACCAATGACTTGTCTATGGCGTTACATACACCACTGCAAATTGCAGAAAATGTAAAAATACGTCATGGAAACTTAGTAGAAAATTCAACAGAAGTGATTGAACTTCCTATTATCGGAGATGAAGAGAACCGTAACAATGTCTCTTTGGAGATTGTACATTCTGTCATTTTCTCTCGCGTAGAAGAAGCCCTTATGATTTTAGCAAAATCGCTTGAGAAGTCTGCGCTTAAAGAACAGATCGGTGCAGGTATCATCCTTACCGGTGGTATGACAAAACTCAAAGGTATAAGAGAGTTGGCACAAGCGATCTTCTCTGGTATGCCTGTAAGAGTAGCTTCCCCAAAAAATGTTTCAGGTCTTTTTGACGATCTTAAAAACCCTGCATTTTCAACGGTAGTGGGTTTGCTACTTTACAAAGCAGGTGGACATACGCAGTATGAGATAGATTTCAAACAAGTACTCTTACACTCTAAAGTTATCCAAGAAGATGACCTTAGAGGGATTAAAACTGGCCTTCATCCAGAAACAGAAAAGAGTACGATCACTGCAGGAAATGGTGCAGAGCATGATAGAAAAGAAAACCCTAATGAAACAAACATTATCTTTGATCAATTACCTGATGATTTAGGGCATGAAAACAAAAATCCATTTAAAAAGTTAGCCAACTGGGCAAGGCAACTTTTTTAAGGGTTGAAACACAATAAAAGGAGGAAAGAATGGAAGAGTTTGAAATAGATATCGTTGAGACTAAATGTCATACAAATGGTGCAAAAATTAAAGCTATCGGTGTTGGTGGAGGTGGTGGTAACATGATTAACCACATGATAAGTGAGGGAATCAATACCATTGATCTTATCGTAGCCAATACAGATGCACAAGCACTTGAGAGTTCTTTGGCACCTTACAAACTGCAACTAGGTCTTAATGCGACAAGAGGTCTTGGCGCGGGTATGGTTCCAGATAAAGGACGAGAGGCTGCACTAGAGTCTTTTGAAGATATTAAAAAGATGCTTGAGGGTTCTGACATTGTCTTTATCTCTGCTGGTCTTGGTGGAGGTACTGGTACAGGTGCTGCACCAATCATTGCACAAGCGGCAAAAGAAATTGGTGCACTGACTGTCTCTATTGTGACTTCACCTTTTAAATTTGAGGGTCGTAAAAGAACAAAACTTGCAAAAGAGGGTTTAGAAGAACTTAAACGTGAGAGTGATTCTATTATTGTGGTACCCAATGAAAAACTTCTTTCTATTGTAGAAAAGAACCTTGGTATTAAAGAGAGTTTTAGAATGGTTGATGACATTCTTACTCAGGCAGTTGGTGGTATTTCAAAAGTGATTCTTTCTCATGGAGAAAATGACATTAACCTTGACTTTGCCGATGTTAAAACAGTCATGAACCACAGAGGTTTAGCACTCATGGGTACAGGATACAGTTCAGGTGCATCTGCAGCGTATGATGCAGCAAAAATGGCTATTGAGTCTCCACTCCTTGACAACATCTCTATTGATGGTGCTATGGGTGTACTTGTACAATTTGACATTCACCCAGACTATCCTTTAAATGGTATTTCTGAAGCAATGGAAATCATTTATGACAGTGCTGATGAAGATGCAGATGTTATCTTTGGTACTACGACTAATTCAGATATGGCTATTGATGAAGTAAAAATCACTATTGTGGCAACAGGATTTGAAGATAGATCTGTGACTGCTGAACCAGCAGTTAAGACACAAAAAACACTTTTAACTGCCAACATATGTAACATCAACACTGTAAAATCTAAAATGGTTGTGGGTGGATACAATGGAGAAAATGAAGACATCTTAGATGTCCCAACATTTCTTAGAAAGCAGATGGACTAAGCTTTAAGCTTTTCCACTCTGCTCTTCCCCTTTTAACTAAGTAGAGAAACTCTTCCTTCTCTGCTTATGCCCCTTTATCACATATCCCCTTTTACATCCCCATATTAACCATTTTTCGCTATGATACTCCAAACATTTTTTAGGAAAAATAATGAAATACATCAAACAACTCTCCACTCTTACTGCTACTGGTTTAGCCGCAGTCCTCGCTACTGGTGTCACGGGCTGTACACAACAAACCCAAGAACAAGCACAAGCCAAAGGTGCTTTTGTCATCATTGAAGAGACGGCTATAGGCAAATACAAAATTGTAGATGAATTTCCTGCTGATGAAACACGTATCGTACTGAAAAAACTGGATGGTAGTGAAAATGTCCTCACACAAGCACAGCTCGATGCACTTATCAAAGAGGAAGCAGCCAAAATTGACAATGGTACTTCCAGCCTTACCCAAGAGAATCCTCAAGCAAGTCAAGGAATGGGATTAGGTGCGATTATCATGACAAGTATGGCTGGCGCTATGCTTGGTTCATGGATAGGAAACAAACTTTTTGGAAACCAAAACTACCAAAACAACAGAAAAGCAGGATACAAATCTGCTTCAACCTACTCCAAATCTAAAAAAAGTTTCTCTAAATCAAGAAAATCTACTTCAAAAAGATCTGGATTTTTTGGAGGCAAAAAATCTTCTTCACGTTCAGGAGGCTTCTTCGGTGGTTAAGTTAGTACAAACCACTGCGCTTGACACTGAGTACCTAGAGTCTCTTGGCTTCGTTTGGCATACAGACAGTGATGAGAGTGCTTATGTTTCCAATACCCTTGTTTCTGTCACAGAAAAAGAAGCAGAAGCCTATTATGAAGCGACAAATACCCTTTATGATATGTTTGTCGAAGCAGCCCAACATGTCATAGACAAGAACCTTTTTCATGAACTAGGTATTCCTTTTAACCTCGTTGATATGATTAAAGAGTCTTGGGAAAATGATATACATTGGCACCTCTATGGACGTTTTGACTTAGCTGGGGGAATTGACGGAAAAGCGATTAAACTCTTAGAATTTAATGCAGACACTCCCACAGCTCTTTTTGAAACAGCCATTGTACAATGGGCCATACTTAAGCAAAATGACTTAGAAGAAGCAAGCCAGTTCAACACACTCTATGAATCACTTGTAAACAACTTTAAACGCCTTGTCAC
>CAUZVG010000010.1:0-23249 GCA_963583215.1 Campylobacterales bacterium
TGCTTGAGTAAACGCGTTTACGATTGGTAACAATGAATACGTAGCTAGTGCTGGTGCTTCATCGATTTTTGACCATATGATTTTTGGTAATTTTGACATTTAAATTCCTTAAATTGATATTTAGTACGTAGATATTAGCACTTTCCTACTATAAGAAAATTGAAAGTGTAAGATAATCAAAGCCTTAGAGCCTTAGTTGTTTCCATACTACACAGCTTTTAAGTGAAAATAGAGTCAAACAATGTATTCTGCCGGAAAACCTACGGGAATGGGCATATGTAGCTTTACAAAAAGTTCACATTCGGAGGATGTACAGAGTTCATAAGGCACATACAAAAACCGTGCCCCAATCTTTTTATCTTTCTGACTTTTTTCTTCTAAGTGTACTCGGATGCCCGTGTGTACCTCTGTCACAAAACGTTCTGGTATTTCTGTGTCAACAACCAAAACCATAACATCAACATCATTTTTTTTCATACGCTCTGTCAAAATTGTCTCTAAAGCTTCATAACTCTCTGTGGAATCTCTTATCTCATTTTCAAAAACTTCAATGATACCTGTATCAGACAGTAACATTAAAAAGGGTTGGAAGTGCTTTGTTTTTTCAAGTGAATCTTGGGCTTTATAGACGGCTTTTTCTAAAAGTTTTAGGGCTTTTTCATCTTCTGTATTTGACATAGAAATCCATTGTTTTTATTTGAATATATCTTAACATAGTAAAAGTTGTAAGGGAGTAAAAAAGAGAGGGGATGGAAGAATTTTCGCTCAAAGAGCGAAAATATTTATTACTGCACTAACTAGAGGTCTTCACCTGCTGCGCCTTTTTCCATCATGGTATACATACCTTTTCTTACTTCGTTTGCTAATTCTAACATTTCTGGAGGCAATGTATGTCCTCCGTTAATCATGAGTTCCATACCCATTGTATAAAGGTAAATATCACCATTTTTATCTTCAACAATCCCGATTCTACATGGCATAAATCCAATAAACTCACCAGAGTGTGTTAAGAATCTATCTGCAATGGCAGGTGAACAGTATGAACGAATGTGTGTAAGAAGGCCACCATCTTTAAATAGTTTTCCATTTCTTGGCATTGTTTTTTGATCTACCATTGCTAGACCATATTCAGCACCGATTTCATCCATTACTTCAATAGCGTTTTCAAATGCTTCTTGCTTTGTTACACCTTCAGGAATAACCATCTTCACTCTACGAACCATACCTTTAGCTGGATCACCCGTAGTGAGGACGATATCAAACATTTTTATGTACTCTGGTATTGCTTGTGGGTCAAGCTTTGCTATTTTAGGACCGATTGTTACTGCACCAATAATAGCGCCAATCACAACGATGGCTCCAACAAGTGTAAATAAACCTTTAATTAATTTCATCATGGTTATACCTTTATGTTATATTGTGTGTATTATAAGATTATAAATTAAATCTAAGATTAGTTTACTACAGTCAAAGACTCTTCCATAAACACACCTAATTCTTTTGCTTCTTCTACAATAAGCTCAGAAACTTTCATTTTAGACTCTATGATGACATCTGCCAATTTAGACTTAATATGTAACTCTAAAGGACGTTTTCCTGGGTGACGTTCTACTAAACATAGGAGTTCTTCAATCGTTTTGGAATCAGGCATAAGATTAAGTTTTAAAATGAGTGGCGGCTGTTCTGGCTCTTCCACATGTTTAATTTCTTTTTCTACTTTTACTTTTGTCTTCTTGGCATCTTTAATGTTAGATATTTTTAAGATATTCATACGGGTAAAATCACGATCTTTGGTGATTTTGACTTTAAAGGCTATAGGTTTAGAAAGGTCAAAATCTTCTTCAAGCTCTTTGAGACGGCTTTCAAAAAGCATTAACTCAATGTTTCCGTGCAAGTCCATAATGTTGGCAATACCGAACTTGTTCCCTTTTTTAGAAATCTTTTCTACGATGTTTTCTATTTTCCCTATGAACATCGCTTGGGAGCCATCTGCAAGGTCGTCTATTTCTGAACTAAGCGTGTAGCTAATGCCATCAAGTTGTTCACGGTACTTGTCAAGTGGATGACCTGAGACATAAAAACCTAAAGATGCTTTTTCCAAATCCAAAATTTCCATAGGTTCGAACTCTTCCATTTCTGTAAGTTCAAGCGTCACAGAAGTAAGCTCTTCATCATCACCCCAAAGTGAGTTCACAGCCTGTTTTTTTGCTTCTCCCGCTTTTTTAGCCATATCTACGATATCTTCCAACTGTGTCAGCATCGCTTTTCTAGAGTAGCCAAAAGTATCAAAAGCACCTGCTTTAATAAGAGATTCAATCACTCTTTTGTTCACTTTACTCGAATCAATACGCGACACAAAATCAGAAATATCTTTAAACTCTTCATCACCTCTTGCTTCAAGCATAGTATTGATAGCAATATCACCTGCACCTTTAATAGCACCCATACCAAACATAACCACTTCTGCACCATCAATCTTACGTGCTTCAAAAACAAGGCCTGATTTATTGATATCAGGAGGAAGTAGTTTCATACCCATACGTTTCACTTCATCCACATATTTAACCACTTTGTCCGTGTTGTTTTTTTCCAAAGTCATAATCGCTGCCATAAACTCTGTAGGGTAGTAGTATTTTAAGTATGAAGTGTAAAAAGTAATCATCGCGTACGCTGCTGAGTGAGATTTGTTGAACCCGTATCCTGCAAATTTCAAAATAAGGTCAAACAGTGCAGCTGATTTGACTTCTTCAAAACCATTTTTCACTGCACCTTCAACAAACTCCACTTTGAGTTTATCGAGAAGTTCTTGGTCTTTTTTACCCATACCACGACGTACCAGGTCAGCACCACCAAGGCTGAATCCACCAATGGTCTGCACAATCTGCATAACTTGTTCCTGATAAACAATAACCCCATAAGTAGGTTTGAGTATCTCTTCGAGTTCTGGGAACATATAGGTAATTTCAGCACGACCATGTTTACGCTCAACAAAGTCATCGAGCATACCAGACTCCATTGGTCCAGGACGGTAGAGTGCGAGCATTGCAATAACATCTTCAAAACCATCAGGTTTGAGCTTTTTCGCAAGATCCTGCATACCTGCTGACTCTATCTGGAAGAGTCCCAGTGTTTCACCTGTACCTATGTAGTTATAGACTGCTTTGTCTTCAATATTCTCTTCCACAAAGTTAATACGTTTTCCATGTCTTCTTTCAACAAGTTTCAACGCTTCTTCAATGACGGTAAGTGTTTTAAGTCCAAGAAAGTCAAACTTGATGAGATCCACATCTTCTACATACTTCCCCGAATACTGTGTCGCCAGTGTATCAAGTCCTGTTGGTTTAAAAAGTGGGGTTTTTAGCCAAAGAGGTTCATTGGAAATAACAACACCCGCAGCGTGGGTCCCTGCATTTCTATTTAAACCTTCAAGCGCTAGTGCATACTCCCAAGTACGTTTTGCTTGTGGGTCTGAGTCAAGCAATGCTTTGATTTTGGGTTCTTTTTCATACGACCCTTTTAGGTCTATACCCAATTCATCAGGGATGAGTTTTGCCATGGCATCTGCTTTAGAGTAAGGCATGTCAAGTACACGCGCCACATCACGAATGACCCCTTTGGCAAGTAACTTACCAAAAGTAATGATTTGAGCCACGTTTACGCGGCCGTATCTTTCCACTACGTAGTCAAGAATTTCTTGTCTTCTTGCTTGACAAAAGTCCATATCGATATCTGGCATGGAGATACGTTCTGGGTTCAGAAATCTCTCAAAAAGTAAACCATAAGGCATAGGGTCAATATCGGTAATTTCTAGTGAAAAAGCTACCAGTGAACCCGCAGCTGAGCCACGTCCAGGACCTACAGGTATACCCATCTTCTTCGCAGCATCAACAAAGTCCCATACAATGAGCATATAGCCAGGGAACTTCATAGAGTTGATGATGTCCATTTCAACTTTAAGTCTGTCTCTGTACTCTTCGTGTTTCTCTTCAGGCACTATCTTCAAACGTTTCTCAAGTCCTTTTTTAGACTCTTCAACAAAAAGTACAATATCATTTTCTAGTGAATACTCAATATCGGGATGAGGCAGAGTAATGTTTGACTCCGCTGCTCTTTCTCTGGAAAATTTAAAGTTTGGAGGGGTTGGGTCTCCTAGTTTTATCTCAAGGTTACATTTGTCCGCTATCTCCTGTGTCGCTTCAAGTGCTTCAGGAATGTCTGCAAAAAGTGCTGCCATCTGTGCAGGTGACTTCACATAAAACTCATGCACGGAGTGACGCAAACGGTTCGGATCATCATACAGTTTGTTCATCGCAATACACATAAATGCCTCATGTGCATCTGCGTCAGGCTGATTGGTATAATGCGTGTCATTGGTCGCAACTATTTTGATGCCTGTCTCTTGAGAAAGCTGTATAATTTGTTTGTCTATACGGTGTTGGTCACCAATACCATGACGCATGAGTTCTAAGTAAAAGTCATCTCCAAATACCTCTTTATAACGCAGTGCCACCTCTTTGGCTTTTTCATACCCTTGTGCACCAAACTTGATGTTACGTTCTGAAAGGTTTAAGTTCCAGTTTATTTCACCTTGTAAACACGCAGAAGTACACACCAGTCCTTCCGCATTGTCTTTGAGTAAGTTCCAGTTAATTCGAGGATAATAATAAAAGCCTTTGATATACGCTTGCGAAGAAAGATACATTAAATTCTTGTACCCAACATCATTTTTAGCATAAAGACAAAGGTGAAAACGCTGACGTACAGACTTGTCATCCAACTCTTCTTGGTTATGCACATACGCTTCCATACCAATAATAGGTTTGATACCCTCTTTTCGCATCGTATTATAAAAGTCAATACAGCCAAACAAATTACCATGGTCTGTCATTGCTACAGATGTCATACCCTGCTCTTTTACCTTTTTAGCAAGGTCTTTTATCTTGTTTGCACCATCTAGTAGTGAGTACTCTGTGTGTAAATGTAAATGGGTAAATTGCGGCGTGTTCTTTGGCTCTTCTGACATAGTTGACCTTTGCGTATATTAGGAGTTAATATAGCAAAGTTTAGGTAAAAATGGATTGAAAACAGTGTACTATTTTTCTTAAACAATTTGAGTGGTCAGATGCTTCATATCAACTCTCACTTCATACTAACTATAATTTAAACTAATAATATATATAATATTAATTACAGATACACTGATAATGTTAGGTGATCTCTCAGTCATCTACAGCTCACTAGGCGTTTCATTAGAAAGCTGTGCAAATACTATTGAACAGGTCACACCTTTAACAGATACAGTTATTCTTTCTGATGCGACAGCTACTATGCTGCAAGTTATTGATTAAAAATAGTTTGAATTCAAATAGAGGCAGCATCATAAAATACTGCTTCAAAATTATAACACTCTCATAGAATACATTCAGAACAAAGCCCTCTATACTACGCGAGTACTCTGTTCTACTATGACTCGGCATTTAGTGCCTCGCTTGCACTGCAATTTAGTTGCTTGTCAGCGGAGAGCTCAAGCGACTAGCCGTTTTCAACAATAATCCAACAACATTCCATCCTTCACCGCTTGCATACTCTCTTTACCAACAAGTCTTTCAACAATAGCTAGTCCAAAACAAACAGCTGTACCTGGCCCTTGGGAAGTGATAACATTGCCATCTATAACTACTTTAGAGGCATCACTATATCCGGGATGGTTTATCTCATCTTTGGCTCCAGGGTAACAAGTGTAGTTAGAACCCAATACTCCTGCTTTTTTAAGTACATATGGTGCAGCACACATGGCACCTACTATTTTGCTCTCTTTAAACTCTGTTAAAAGCTCCAAAATACGTGCATTCTCTGCCAAAGCATAGGTACCATCCCAACCGCCAGGTAAAACCATCATGTCAAAGTCATCTGAGATGATTGTCTTTATGGAAATATCTGCTTGAATAGTGATGCCATTGGCACCTAAAACAAGGGCACCTTGCAGTTCATCTTCGAGGTAAGCCACACGCACATCTATGCCTCCACGGCGCATCACATCTATGAGGGCTACAGCTTCTAATTCTTCAAAACCTTTTGCTAAAGGTAATAATACGCTTGCCATGATGAATCCTTTTTTAATTTATTTTCTATTGTATCACGTATTATTCAGAATGACTAGTTTATTTGAAGTGTTACTTTTTTGATCTTTGACGTTTAAAATACTTAAAATAATCACAAAATTGACAGATATCAAAAATTAAAAGATATAATTTTTACTAATCTTAAAATTTTAATTAAGATTATTTATAGCCTGTATTTATAATTATAATAAGTCTACCTTTTACGTATGATTCTACGACTTAATAGATACACACAAAGACAAGGAATAAGAATGAAAAAAATGATTAAAAGCGCCCTAGTTGTGGCTGCATTAGTGACTTCAGTACAAGCTGACTTTAGTTTTGGAGCGTTATTTGAAGAGATGACAGAAGTATTGTCAAGCACGACGCAAGACAGACCAGCTAATAATGCAAAAAGTACAGAGAGTATGACAGTTGCAGTAAGTACAAGTCAGACAGCTACAAAAGAAGTAGTAGCACAATAAAAAAAGAGGAGTCTCCTCCTCTTACTTAGGCTTAAGTGCCTAAGACAAGCCTAGTAAAAGAAGATTCTACTTGGCTTTTTCTAAGTATTTACCTTCTACGGTATCTACAACTATCTTTTGACCTTCCAAAATAAAGAATGGTACCTGTACAACAGCTCCAGAGTCAAGTGTTGCCGGTTTTTTACCACCTTGTGAGTCACCTTTGAAGTTTGGTGGTGTCTCTACGACTGTAAGCGTAATAGTTTGTGGAATCTCAACCGAGATAGCTTTACCATTATGAAACAAAATCTCTGCTTCCATACCATCAATCATAAATGAAAAAGTATCTTTTCCTACTTGCTCATGAAGTAAACCAATTTGGTCAAATGTTGTGGTATCCATAAACTGTAAAAACTCACCATCATCATAAAGATATTGCATTGTTTTTTGTTCAAGTTCTGGCACTTCAAATTTATCACCAGCATGTACTGTTTTATCAATCACTTTACCTGTTGAAAGGTTTTTGATTTTCATACGTACAAAGGCTGCGCCTTTTCCTGGTTTAACGTGTTGAAACTCTGTCACTCTAAACGGATTTCCTGTTATCTCAAGTCTTGCACCTTTTTTGATGTCACCCATTCCCATTGTAGCCATGTTAGCTCCTTAAAATTTTAATTATAGTGTAGCGTGACTTACAGAGATACACGCTTCTAAAGCTTGAAGTGCTTCAATCACCTCTTTACTTACTTGTCCGTCAATACGTACAACAGCTAATGCTTGTTGTTTAGAATCACGTCCTAGTCTAAAGTCAGAAATGTTCAAGCCATTCTCCGCCATTATCTTTCCTACGTTACCAATCACACCTGGAGTGTCCGTGTTACGGAAGAAAATCATGGTACCTTTTGGTTCTACGTCTAAGTCATAATCATCAATTTCAATAATACGTTGCACCGTGCCATCAAATACTGTACCGAAAATAGAAATAATCCCATCTACTGTGGTAAGTTTAATACCCACTTTATTGGTAAAACCAGAGTTGTTTGGTTTGACTTCAGAGCTGATTTCTATGCCACGTTCTTCTGCTACAAACTCTGCATTGACGTAATTTACTTGGTCACCTAAAGACTCAGTGAGCACACCTACGGTTGCAAAGGTACTCATAGAAGCTAAATGATCAGCAACAGGACCTGCTGCCATCACTTTAATAGACTTCACTGCTGATTTTGTTATCTGTGCAGAGAGATGTCCAATTTTTTGGATAAGCTCCAAGTATGGTCTTACAAAATCAGGCAACTCATTCTCTTTGATTGGCAAGTTCAAGGCATTCGGGTATGAAATACCTTTTGCTGCTGCAATGGCATTTTCTGCTGCTTGAATGGCAATGTTCTTTTGTGACTCTTTAGTGTTTGCACCAAGGTGAGGTGTCACCGTTACATTGTCAAGGTCAAGCAGTGGATGGTCTGTTGCTGGTTCTTTGTTAAATACATCAATCCCTGCAAATCCAATTTTCTTAGATCTGAGACCTTCTACAAGTGCTTCTTCATCAAAAAGACCACCTCTTGCACAGTTAATAAGAATCACGCCATCTTTCATTTTAGCAATTTCATCTTTACCAATCATGCCAATAGTCTCAGCATTTTTTGGTGTATGAATAGTAATAATATCACAAGCCAAAATGTCTTCAAAGTTTTTTGTATACTTTATGTCTAAGTCCGTGGCTTTAGAAGGATCTACATAAGGGTCATACGCTAAAACATCCATTTCAAATGCTTTGGCTCTACTACCTACACGTGAACCAATGTTCCCAAAACCAATGATGCCTAGTTTTTTGTCTTTAAGCTCTGTACCATACCAGTCTTGTCTTCTCCATACACGGTCAAGTTTGAGGTTGTTGTGTGCATAAGGGAAAGTTCTTACACATGAGAGCATGTGCGTCATTGTAAGTTCAACTGCAGCAATAGTGTTTGCCGTCGGTACGTTCATGATGACAATACCTTGTTTTGATGAACCAGGGATATCTACATTGTCTACACCTACACCAGCACGTACCACAGCGGTTATATTTTTAGCCGCTGCTAAAAATGCATCATCTACATCGGTAGAAGAACGGGTAATTGCCACGTCAGCTAAAGGAATAATCTCAGCAATGAGTTTATCTTTAGGTTCATCTGCTGCATTAATAAGGTTTATTTCACTGTCATTTGCAAGAATATCTAATCCATCTTGATGAATATGATCACATACTACAATAGTTTTTTTTGACATTTCAGTCCTTTATATAGGTTAAAAAGTTTTAGGAGGGAAACATACGACTGCTCGTATGAGCCTTCTGTTTAAAAATAACAAACCGCAAAGGGTTTGTTATTGGGTGGAGTGGGGACTATTTTTTAAAGTCACCAAAAGCATCACCTAAAGTCATGCTGTCGTCTTGGTCTAGATTGAGTTGCTCCATAGCTTCTCTCTCTTCTTGACGCTCAAGTTTCTTAACAGAAACTCTGATTCTGTCAGTGTTTCCATCAATGAATGAAATAACACCTTTGATTTCTTGACCTTTTTCGATCTCGTCAAATTTCATTGGGTAAAGATCTTCTGTTCTAATAAGTGCATCAACATTTTCTTCAAGTGAAATAAATACACCAAAGTCTTTTTTGTCTTTCACTATACCAGTTACGATAGCACCATTTTTGTTCTTTTCAGCAAATGCTTTTACAGGAGAAGCTTCAAGTGCTTTTTTCGAAAGTGAAACTTTACCAGCATCTCTATCGATTTTGATAATTTTAACTTCTACTTCATCACCAGCTTTAAGCTCTGATTTTGCATTTTTACTTTTGTCCCAAGAGATTTCTTGGTTATGTAAAAGACCTTCAATAACACCTACTTTAACAAATGCACCAAAATCAGTGATTGATGTTACTGTACCAGTTACAACATCTCCAACTTTGTTTGCAGATGTAAATGCATCCATTGGTTTAGGAAGAAGGTTTTTAAGACTTACTCTAAGTCTTCTACCCTCTTTATCAATTTCAATTACTTCAACATTGATGTCAGAGTTATTTTCTAAGTAATCTTTCGGGTGTTTAACATTCTTATCCCAAGAAATTTCAGACACGTGAAGGAATGCTTCAAGGTCTTCACCAAGATCAACAAATACACCATAAGGTTCAATGTTAGAAACAGTTGCAGTAACTGTGTCACCTACACCGATGATTGCATCAATGTCAGCCCAAGGATCAGGGTTAGCATCTTTAATAGAAAGTGAAAGGTGTCTTTTCTTTTTATCATACTCAAGTGCGATAACGTTAACTTCATCACCTTCAGCAAAATATTTAGAAGGGTTTACAGGCCCTTTATGAGAGATTTGTGAGTAGTGAACAAGTCCGTCCATACCACCAACATCAACAAACATACCATAAGAAGTAATCTTTTTGATTGTTCCAATAACTGGGTCTTTGTTTTCAAGAAGTCCTGCAACAATTTCGTCAGTTTTAGCTTTATCTCTTTCGATAAGTTCTTTTCTAGAAACAACAACGCTTCCTTTTTCTTTATCAACTTTAACGATAACAGCTTTTACTTTTTTACCAATTGCATCCACACCTGGCTTAGAAGAAAGATAAGAAAGTGTACGAGGCATAAAGAATTCTAAACCGTCTACTTCTACAACGTATCCGCCTTTGTTTTTCTTAGTTACAATACCTTCAATGATGTACTCTTGCTCGTCATCATACTCAGCAATAAACTCGTTAAGTGCTACACGACCAAGTGCTGCTTTATGAGAAATACGTCCTCTACCCATTGATACAACTTGAATGGTATCATTTACTGCAAAAGTAATGTTACCTTCTTCATCTGTAATCTCAGTAAGATCAAGGTTAGCATCTCTACCACCACCGATATCTACAACCACTAAATTGTCTTTCTCATCAATCTTAACGATTGTACCTGTAACTAAATCACTTTTTGACTCTGATTTTTTAAACGATTCCTCGAGCATCGCTGCAAAATCTTCTGTTTCATCTATTTCGAAATCTTCGAACTTCATACCTATCCTTCTGTGTACACAAATTTTGCGTTATTATACCCTTTTAAACATAAACGTGGCTTACCTCAAAACTCTCTATAGACTGTGAAGAAACTTAAATTTCCCAGTGTATCACTTTCCAGTCTCCCGTATTCATATACGCCGTGCATAGAAAAGTGATGACAAATATGTTACACTCATACCTATAAAATAAAAGGTATCCCTATGTCCTATCTAAAACTATTTACTATGCTTGCACTTACAGTTTTCTTCTCTGCTTGTAGTCAAGAAACAAAAACAGAGATACAAGAAGAGAAAAAAGAAACTTCAGAGCCTTCTACAAATCCTGTAAACACGTACTTAGACAGTCGTGTTAACGCCATAGACAGTGCCAAGGCATCTGTGCTTCAAAGCAATAAAAAAGTGGAAGAACAAAACAAAGCGATGAATGATTTGTTGGGGAAATAGGTTTTAGATAGTTTTGTCGGGGTAAGGGTACCCCGACCTACGTAGTTTAGAATTTCGAAATGCTTTTTAACACTTCAAAATAGGTAGGGAAAGTTTTAGCTGTACATTCTGGTTCATTAATGGTGACAGAAGCTTCATCTAAAGCCAAAAGTGAAAAACACATGGCCATTCTATGATCATCATAGGTATCTATGGCTGCATGTTTAAGTACTTTGGGAGAAGTGATTTTCAAGTAATCCTCACCCTCCTCTACCTCAGCACCTACTTTACGCAACTCTGTCGCCATAGCAAAAAGTCTGTCCGTCTCTTTCACCCGCCAATTATAAATATTTCTTAGTGTCGTAGTACCCTCGCAAAACAGTGCCACAGTTGCAATGGTCATTGCAGCATCAGGAATGTGGTTAAAGTCCATGTCTATGCTGTGCAAAGTATCTCTTGTGACTGAGACATAAGAATCTCCCCACTCTACTTTTGCACCCATTTTTTCTAAGACATCAACAAATTGCACATCACCTTGTATACTGTTTTTGCCAATACCTGTGACTTTAACCGTACCACCTTTAATAGCGGCTGCCGCTAAAAAGTAAGAAGCGGAAGAAGCATCACCTTCCACCATAAAGCTCTCTACAGCTTTATATGTTTGTCCTGCTTTGATGAAAAAAGTTTTATAGTTCTCATGTTCTACTTCCACACCAAAGTCTTTCATAATGTTTAACGTGATGTCAATGTACGGCTTAGATACCAACTCACCTATAATAGTGATCTCCATATCATCTTCAGCCATAGGTGCAGCCATAAGAAGCGCCGTTAAAAATTGACTTGAAATGGCACCATCGATACTCACTTTTCCACCTTTTAAACCTTTGGCTTCAATGAGAAATGGTGGATAACCCTCTTTCTCCTGATAAACAATATTTGCACCAGCTTCACGTAAAGCATCTACCAAGTGTCCTATAGGTCTCTCTTTCATACGTGGCTCACCTGTCAGCACATACGCACCTGTTCCTAAACATAAAGCAGCACAAAGAGGACGCATTGCTGTTCCTGCAT
Organism: Campylobacterales bacterium; assembly: GCA_963583215.1. Classification (GTDB taxonomy): domain Bacteria; phylum Campylobacterota; class Campylobacteria; order Campylobacterales; family Sulfurovaceae; genus Sulfurovum. The sequence goes on from CAUZVG010000010.1 coordinate 12,102, forward strand.
TACCTAAAAAAAGCTCTTTTGGTTTTAGTGTATGCAGAGGACCTGCATTTCCTTCGATGACACAAACTTTTTTGTCTTTTGAAAGTCTAAATTTAACCCCAAGATCCTTTAACGCATTCAACATATGACGTGTGTCATCACTTTCCAACAAATTCGTAATGGTACTTGTCCCTTCTGCTAAAGCTGCTAGAAGTAAAGCCCTATTGGAAAGACTTTTTGAACCAGGTAGGTTAATTACACCTTCTATTTTTTTAATAGGGTCTAGGGTTAAAGTATTCATCTTAAGCTTCTACACTTTTCATCTCTTGGATTTTGTTGATCACATTTTGTACAATCCAGTCTGGTGTAGATGCACCCGCAGAGATACCACAAAATGTCTTCCCATCAAACCAATCTGCATCCAGTTCTTTTGCATTTTCGATCAAATAACTATCGCTACAGTCACGTTGACAAATACTATGTAATTGCTTAGTATTGGAAGAGTGTTTTCCACCAATAACCACCATCACATCTGCATCTTTTGCTAACTCAGCTGCGGCATCTTGGTTCTCAAATGTGGCATTACAAATTGTATTAAACACACGAATTTCTTTTCGTGTCGCCATTAGTGCTGTCACAATTTTTGCAAAATCTTCAGGTTTTTTTGTAGTTTGTGACACCACTGCTACTTTACCTTTTAAAGGAAGGGCATCTAGTTCACTAGGTTCTAAAACAATAAAAGCATCTTCCAAATCTTTAGCATACGAGACCACACCTTTGATTTCTGGATGTTCAGCATCTCCAAATATCACAATGCTGTACCCATCTTCACTCATTTTTTCAACAATATTTTGTGGTGTCGTCACATAAGGGCAGGTTGCATCGATGATTTTTTTCTCTGCTTTTTCTAAAGCATGTAACTCTTCTTTAGGGATGCCATGTGTACGTATGACAACAGCTTGGTCCGTAGCAATATCATCTAAAGACTCAGCAAGACCAATGTTAAAACCAACTTTCAAACGGTTAATTTCATCTTTATTATGAATGAGTGGACCATAAGTCACTGCACCTCTATGCTCTTCAGCAATCTCAATGGCACGTTTTACACCAAAACAAAATCCGTAAGAAGAAGCTAAGACTATTTTCATCGTATACTCTCCACTTATCTCAAGCTTGCTTGACATTGCGTCTCAAGCGCTGACATCACTTCAGACATCACTGCCTCAATATCTGCATCTTCAAGTGTTTTTTCCATAGATTGAATGAAAAAACGTATGGTAAGTGATTTTTGTTCACCTAGTGCTTCATCTTCATAAATGTCCACAGGGTAAATGTCTTTAATCATTGGTGATTTTAAAGCATGTAAGACTTTTGCAACATCAAAGTATAAAAGATCTTTATTTATGACCACAGAGAGGTCTTTATAGACGCCTTGAAACTTAGAAATGGCATGGGCATTGATGTGTTTAGGCAACAATGCAGAAAAATTAAGTTCTGCAATAAAAGTCACCGGTATACCAAACTCTTCTTGTACAGAGGGGTGAAGTTTAGAGATAAACCCAATCACTTTTCCCTCTACAAGTACATTGGCAGACTGATAAGGATGCAGTAAGCCATTCTCATAGCTACAAGGTTCCAGTGTAAATGTACCAATCACAGCACCTACTTTTTGTGTAAAGCTTTCAAAATCAATGACTTTTGGTTTTCCTGCATTACGTACATTTTCACCTTCAACGTGCCCTGAGAATACAAAAGAAATCACTTCACTCTCTTCTCTTTTAGCACCAAAAATAGACCCTATTTCAAAAAGAGGAATCGACTTCTTCGTATAAGAGACATTACGTTTTACAGTATTGAGCATATTGACCAAAATGGTACTTCTCAGTGTATTTAGGTCTTCAGCAATAGGGTTAGCAAGTTCTAAAGGATCTTCAGTCACTGCAAAACCATATTTTTCTAAAAGCACTTTATCTGAAAATACATATGAGACATTTTCATAATACCCTACACCCACTGCAGCGTTTCTAAAAGATTTTTTTGCTTTATATCTGTCTGTTGTGGCATTGAGTCTAAACTGTTCTGCAAACACAAAAGGTTTTGCTTGAATGTTATTGATCCCAATAATACGCACAATCTCTTCAGCAATGTCTTGAATATGTTTAATATCATGTCTAAATAGTGGTACAAGTACAGAAATCACATCTGTACCTAAGGTGGTAATCTCAAAACCTAATTTTTGTAAAATCGTCACAATTTTAGAAATTTCAATTTCCATACCCACAATGGCAGAGATCTCTTTGGCATCTACCTTCACACGTTCTTGTTCTCTATCAACATTTACATTTAAAGAACCCTCATAACATGCAATGGTCATATCTCTCTCTAACAATAAAGCCAAAGCAGAAAGACCAAAAAATAGATCGGGGTTAGACCCTCTAGAAGTCTTGTAGTACAAGGGATCTGTCTTCAACGATTTTGCATGTACTGCTTCTACGAGAGTATCTGGGTGGATATAACTCGCTTCAATCAATAATTCACTTGTCTCATCGTTTGCTTTGGCTTCATCATTCTGACTCACACCAACAATAGAAGCCAAACCTTTCTCAGCGTTTACTTCTGTAATACCACTCGCAACACTTTTAGGAAGTACAGAGACTTTATTGTCAGAATTTCTGAAAAAGTCAGAATCATACGCACGTAAAATCACACCTGTAGCATGGGTAGCATAGGCAAGTAGCGCAGATAAAGAACCTTCAGCTTCTACGCCTACCATCGCCAAACGAAGAGAGATCAAAAAGTTTACACGTATATTTTGAACTTTGGCTAACTTGTAATACAAGTCTGCATCCATCTGTCCATCAGAATGAAGTTCAGCTTCTCTAGCAATGCCCAGTTTTATTTTTTCTTCTACTTTATATTGGAATTCTTTCATTTCAAGGTCAAGTGCTGAAGACAAGTCTCTGGCCACACCATACACAGAGAGACAATCCCCTCTGTTTGCGGTAAGTTCAAGTTCAATAATAGTATCTGACACTCTTGCATAAGAGCTTAATTCACGACCCACTTCAAGTTCACCCATACTCTCATCAAGAATCATAATCCCTTTACCTGTATCTGGTAAACCTAGCTCAGAAGAGGCACAAACCATTCCTTCAGACTCTACGCCACGAAGTTTGGCATGTTTGATTTCAAAATTTCCAGGAAGCACAGCACCTATGGTTGCCACAGCCACATATTCAGCATCTACAACATTCGCCGCACCACAAACAATCTGTCTGATGCCAGAACCCACATCAATCTGACATACGTTAAGCTTATCTGCATCTGGATGTTTTTCAACGGAGAGTATTTTCCCTACCAGCACTTTATCTGCAATGGTAATTTGATTAAGGCTGTCTACTTCAAGTCCAATCGCGTTAAAGGTTTCATAAAGTGTTTCATTGGAAACTTCTGTAAGGTCAATATATTCATTTAACCAAGATCTTGTAATTATCATCTAAACTGCTCCAACAATCTTATATCTCCCTCAAAGAGAGATCTTAAATCTGGTATCTTATGCATCAACATTGCAAAACGTTCCACACCTAAACCAAAGGCATACCCACTCACATCTTCATAACCCACTGCTTTAAAGACATTAGGGTCAACAATCCCACAACCAAGGACTTCTAACCAACCTGTATGAGAACAGATACGACATCCTTTTGCTTCACAGAAGATACAAGAGATGTCTACTTCAGCAGAAGGTTCGGTAAACGGGAAAAATGAAGGTCTAAAACGTACTTCCACATCTCCAAACATGTAATGTAAAAAGTCAATCAAGATAGACTTCAAATTTGCAAAACTCACTTTATCTTTGGCATCAACCACAAGACCTTCTACTTGGTGAAACATGGGTGTGTGTGTCACATCAAAGTCACGTCTAAACACGGTACCTGGCGCAATCATACGAATGGGTGGTTTTGTCTCTAACATCGTACGAATCTGTACAGGGGAAGTGTGTGTCCTAAGTAAACCACCATCTTTAAAGTAAAATGTGTCTTGCATGTCACGTGCAGGGTGATACTTAGGAAGGTTCAGTGCTTCAAAGTTATGAAAGTCATCTTCAACCATAGGACCAGACTCTACAGCAAAGTTTAGTGCCACAAAGTAGTCAATAATTTTGTCCATCGTCTCCATCACTGGATGCAAAGCACCTTTTTGTGCCAAGGTACCATAAAGTGATACATCAATCTCTTCTGATTTTAGAACGCGCTCTATCTCTAAGGCTTTCAGGACTGCAAAACGTGCATCAAAAGCACTCTGCAAGGCTGCTTTGTTTTCATTTAAGCCTTGAGCAAATGCTTTCTTCTCAGGACCAGGGACATCTTTCATTTTTGCAAACTCTGCGCTCAAGACACCCTTCTTACCGAAAAGCTCTACACGTACTTTTTCAAGTATTTCAAGTGAATCAGCTTGGGTGATTTTATCTTCTAATTCTTTCATTGTTTCCCATTTATTTCATTGTTATTATCGTGATTTTATCCAAATCTTACTAATAAGGTGATTTAATCGCTATTTACTGTGTTATAATTGTCTAAATAAATCACTCTTAAGGACACAAATATGTGTATATTTTGTAAAATAATAAACAAAGAAATTCCTAACAATACCGTAGCAGAAAATGAGAACTTTTTAGCCTTTCACGACCTATACCCAAAAGCACCTATACACATTCTCATCATCCCTAAACAACATGTGGATTGTTTTCAAGATGCCAGCCCAGAGACCATGGCAGGACTCACCACATTTACCCAAGAAGTCGCTACAAAAGTGGGTGTAGATAACTCTGGTTACAGACTCATTACTAACAATGGAAAAGATGGAGGACAAGAGGTAGAACACTTACACTTTCACATGTTAGGTGGAGCAAAAATGCCTTGGGATCATACCCATGAAGATAATCACAAAAGTTTGTAGGGTGCGATTGCCTTCGCACCTTCAATTGCTTTATTACATCATGCTTTCGTAGGTCGGGGTACCCTTACCCCGAAATTATAATCAGAATAAAAGCTTCTCAATTTTTACTCTAAAATTTATGGTTATTTGTGTAAGATTATTTTTTGTAGTTCAGTTTTTTGTCGGGGTGAGGCACGCCGACCTACGCGGATTGTAATTTAGACTAAGCTAATACGCCTATTCATCAATCTCTTGCAATTTAATTTCATATTTCGCAACAATCTCTTCATCAATCTCAGAAGCAATCTCCAACTTCTCAAACAAAGCATCTATCTCTTGCTGTACAAGTCCAACTTTTTTTGAGTGTTCCATAATGGAGTCATTGTCACCTGAGTTTGACGCTTTCTCTAAAGCTTCATTTTTCACAGCCATCTCTGCTTCAAGTTTTTCTATTTTCTCTTCACAGACTTGTATCTCTTTAGTATAAGGCTTTCTCTCTTCATTACGCTCTTTAGTCACTACTTTACGTAGTTTTTTACGCTCTTTATAGTCAATCTTTGGCTTCTTTTTCTTTTTCGTCTTAGTACCTTCTTCTTCTTCCCAACCAATCTTCTCTAAAAAGTCTGCATACGTACCATCAAAATATTCAGCCCCACCTTTATGAAATATGATGAGGGCATCTGCCAGTCTATGTAAAAGCATCTCCGAGTGAGTAACCATAATAAGAGACCCTTCAAAAGAATCTATGGCATCAGCCAAAGCATCAATAGACTGCATGTCCAAGTGGTTGGTAGGCTCATCCAAGAACAATACATTTGCAGGTGTTGCAATAATCTTACCCAACATCACACGGCTTCGCTCTCCACCAGAGAGAACATCTATCTTTTTATCTCCCAATTCTCCAGAGAACATCATACGCCCAGCAATATTACGTGCTTGTGGGATGCCTACTTCTTTAGACATAGAAGCAATCTCTTCTACAATCGTATTTTTTACATTAAGTCTTTCAATGTTCGTTTGACCAAAGTGTGCAAACATGGTAGAGGGGTGAAACTCTATGTTTCCTTGCTGTTCTCCAAGTTCTCCAGCAATGTAGTTAAGTAAAGTCGATTTACCTTTACCATTTTTACCAATAATAGCCAGTCTCTTTCCACGTTCCATAGCAAAAGTAATGTTTTGAAACAATGGCTCTTCGGGGTTATAACCAAAACCTAGTTCATTCGCACGGAAAAGTACCTTTGCAGGTGTCTCTTTGTAATTAAATTTAAAAGAAAGGTTTGTATCTGTTGCCAAATCATCCATCTCTTCCATTTTGTCAAGTTCTTTTTGTTTAGACTGTGCCAGCGCAGCAGTAGAAGCTCTTGCTTTATTTCTTGCTACAAACTCTTCAAGCTCTTTACGCTTTTTGTCTTGGTTTGCCTTTGTTTTTTCGTAGGTTTCATCGGCCATTTCTAAGGTGCCATAGTACTTATAGCTATCCCCTGAAACTAAATGCAAAGTTTTACGCTGTACACCCATCGTATGTGTGCTCACAGAGTCCATAAAGTCTCTATCGTGAGTAATGAGTATGACTTCTCCATCAAAGTCACGAATAAAGCCCTTTAACCAACGTAATGAAATAATATCAAGGTAGTTAGTCGGCTCATCAAGCAATAACATATTTGGCTCTGTTGCCAAAAGTTTTACAAGATTGATACGAATTTGATAACCCCCAGAAAAGCTCATAGGGTCTTTGTCTAAGTCTGCTTCAGAAAAACCAAGTCCAAAAAGAAGTTTTTCGATTTTATAAAAGTTCCACTGTTCATCTTCAGGCAGTACCAAAGCGCACTCTTCTCGTACCGTAGGTTCTGTAAATACTAGATGCTGTTTCAGTGTACCAATACGGTAGTTTTTAGGAATACTAATAGATCCACTGTCATGTGATTCTTCTCCCAGTATCATCTTAAAAAGTGTCGATTTACCCGACCCATTACGTCCTACAAAGCCTATTTTTTGCTGTGCTTGCATTTTAAAATTTACATCATTAAAGAGTGTTTGTCCACCAAAGCTTTTGGTAAGATTTGTAAGTTGTATCATAATAAGGTTCCGTATCAAATATTTTTTGGAATTATAGCCAAAAGTCTATTAGTTCATCTTCTAATTATCATAATCTATTATCCTCCTACTTGCACCCAAAGTAAGTCATGTGATATATGTATGAAAGTATTATCATTCTATAATGAATATAGACATTTACAAAAAGGATAAAAAATGAGTGACAGCAACTTAAAACACTTAGAAAAAATTAAAGAGAGTATTGACAGATCAGACAGACTCACAGAAGAAGAAAAAAGTGACTCTGTAAAGCGCATCGAAGAGTGGTATAGGGAAGATATGGCCTCGGGTACTTTCATGAAAGAGTTAAGTGAACTATCACCCACAATCAAAGCACTGCTCGCTGAACTTGGCCTTATCTAAAAGAGTTCTCTCCGCTTTGAGCAGGAGAGAATGCTATCAACATTTGTATTTTTTGTACTAATAATCTTTAAATTCACCCTCACTCAATTTTACCTTCAACCCATCAAGTGCTTCTTGCATAATATCTATGATCATTTTACCTGCCAACGCATCATCTGCTTCAGGCACATCCCAATCAGTAATCTTCATATTGAGCTTAAACACTGCATTCACTTCGGAGATGATTTCTATTTTTCTTCTTAAAATATCTTGTTCTACAGGATTCATGATTTACCTTTTTTTATTATATATTAGGATTATGATACTCCCATAACATTAAAAAGTATCTGAAGCATCCAAAAATGTGTTATAGTAGAATATGAAGATAGAAATATGTAAAAAATTCTTGAAAGTAAATAAGCTTCAGAAAAAACTCACGAAAGCTTTTCCTGATGATACGATTATCATAAAGTCATGTATCGATATGTGTGATATGTGTCAAAAACAACCTGTAGCGAAAGTAAAGGGAAAGAAATTCAAAGCCCAACGTATCTCAAAGCTCATCTCCAAAATACATGAGCTCTAAAATACACGAGCTCTAAAAGCTAGGAAGAGCAAGCTCCGCCAAAACCATCTTCAAGTAAAGTCCCAGTACCTGAAGTAATGCTCTCTTTGTCTGCTATTTTAACGCCATTATGAACAATGCTATAAAAGATTTTTACTGAATCACGTACAGAGTTGACCGTAGTACAGTAACTCTCTAAAGAAGCCAAGATGTAACGTTTTGCTTTTGTACTGTCAAAAGCACCCTCAAAATCGTAAATGATATGCATTGAGTCAAATTTCATTGGTACAGAAGTACTTCTCTCTATCTCTGCAATTACTTTGTAATTAGACACAATATACCCATCTTTTTCAGCCATCATTACAAGGTCGATCCCCGTACATCCTATGATAGCTGTTGCAAAATACTCCACAGGTGTAATCTCTTTACAGTCCAATATATAACTTGACTTCAGTGTATTGGCCTTAAATTTTTTTTCACCCAAATACTCTACAGATACATTCATTTTTATGCCTTTAAATTTTTTTCTAAGTGTACAGTAACAAACATAAATTAGTATAAAATAAGTATACTACTTCAAAAGATTTAAGAGGTTTTCATGGGACTAGAGATAGAACGTAAATTTTTAATAGACAAAAATGTATTAGGACCTTTAAAAAACGGCTACCAAATCAAACAAGGCTACATCAAAACGGTTGACTTTACCACGGTACGTGTACGTATACGAGACAAAGAAGCATTTTTAACGCTAAAAAGTAAAAATAAAGGCACAACAAGACTAGAGTTTGAGTATCCTATCCCTTTGCAAGATGCCAATGAAATGTTAGAAAACCTTTGCCAAAGTGCCCTAGTTGAAAAAACCCGTTACCTTGTAGAACATGAAGGACATACTTGGGAAGTAGATATTTTTGAAGGTGCCAACCAAGGGCTTATTATTGCAGAGATAGAATTAAAAAGTGAAGATGAAAGTTTTGTTTTACCCAAGTGGGTAAAAGAAGAAGTCAGTCACGATGCAAGATATTACAATTCAAATCTTATAGAACATCCCTACAGCAAATGGCATTTATAAGGAAAAAGTATTGGAAGATTATTGAGAAGATAGAGAAATACTAAACTCTGGACAAAGACACTTAGGTATAAAGTTTTAAGGCTTGATTAGAATGTACGTGCCTACTTTCACAAGTTTTAAGACTTCATCAATTTCATTATTGAAAAGTGCTATGCATCCTGCCGTCCAATCACTAGGTTTACTAAAAAATGATCTCTTCGATCTTTTATTGTTTGGTTGTCCATGAATCATGATCAATCCACCAGCACTTTTGCCTGCTTTTCTTGCACTCTGATAATCTCTTCTATTCGGATATGAAATATGCAAAGCTTTATAATAAGAACTGTTTGATTTTAGGTAATCAAGCTTATAATAACCTTCCGGCGTTTTTTGGTCACCTTGTACTTGTTTGTGACCTACAGGATTGCCACCTAAGGCGATGTCATATGTTTTTAAAATTTTTCCTTTGCATGAAAGATACATCTTCCTTTCTGACTTTATCACTGTAACCAGATCTGCTTTGATACTTTGAGGTTTCGACAATGGTGCAGTATTTGCAAAAAGAAAAAGCGGGGCAATGAAATAAAAAAAGAGAGATTTTTTCACGACTATCCTTTGATTGAGTTTGTATCATATACATATCAAAAGCTAGGAGTGAAGAAGACAGAATTATCCTTCTATCTGTTTAGAAAGATATATCTTTCAATGTGTAGTCTGGCAATCTTTAGCATAAAGACCCATAACTTTCTGTCCTTGCTTCACAACAAGTTTAGCTTTTAACATTAATAAGTGAATGCATTATACTATGATAATTTTTAAAAAAATATAAAATATTTATTTTAATTCAATTTTTTATCTTTCTTCCATACAAAAAGACACAGAAAGAGTAAAAAGTCGTGAAAACCCAACGAATTAATATAAAATATCTTTTAAATCTTCTCTTCCAACCAACCCTGCAAAGTTTCAATCTGCTCCAAAGTCCTAACACTAGCCGTTCCGCCTTCGGAGGTACGGGCATTCATAGAAGCACGGTTATCTAAGAGTGCAATCACCCCTTCGCCAATACGTTTATCAATACTTTGTAAATCCTCTAAAGAGAGTTCAGAAATGTCTAAATTTTTCTCTTCTGCCATGTTTACAACATTACCTACGATGTGGTAAGCATCACGGAAAGGAAGTCCTGCTTCTTTCACAAGGTAGTCAGCTAAATCTGTGGCTGAAAGGTGGCCTATCATACATGCAGCTTCCATTTTTTTGACATTCACTGTCATGTCAGCCACCATCTCATTCATCACTTGCAGTGAAAGTAACGCTGTACGTACAGAGTCAAAAACACCCTCTTTGTCTTCTTGCATGTCTTTATTGTACGCCAAAGCAAGTCCTTTCATCACGGTAAGTAGTGAGATAAGGTTACCATTGACACGACCTGTTTTACCACGTAAAAGCTCAGGAATATCAGGGTTTTTCTTTTGAGGCATTATGGAAGATCCAGTAGCATGTCTGTCCGACAAAGTCACAAAACCAAACTCAGATGTAGACCAGATAATCAGCTCTTCACTCAAACGAGAAATATGCATCATCATAGTACTTATGTTAAAAAGTATTTCAAGTGCAAAATCTCTATCTGATACTGTGTCTAGACAGTTTAATGAAGGTCTATCAAAACCTAGCTTCTCAGCCGTCATCTTTCTATCTACATTGTGTGGCGTACCTGCAAGTGCTGCACAACCAATAGGCGAAAGGTTATTGCGCTCATACGAAGACATGAAACGTTCATAATCACGTTTAAACATAGATGCATAAGCCATCATATGAAAACCAAAGTTGATTGGCTGTGCATGTTGTAAGTGTGTCATACCAGGCAATATCACCTCTACATTCTCTTTTGCCACTTTCATAAACGTTTTAATGTTTTCTAAAAGTAATTCTGCAATGATCAAACCATTTCTTTGTACATACATTCTAAAATCAAGTGCCACTTGGTCATTACGTGAACGTGCAGTATGTAAACGTTTACCTGCGTCACCTATACGTTCTGTTAAGTTACGCTCAATTGCCATGTGGATATCTTCATCATCACCATCTAACAGAAGCTTACCTGTATCAATGTCAGCTTTAATACTTGCTAAACCTTCATCAATCGAAGCAACATCTTCTTTAGAAATAATTCCACGTTCACCCA
>CAUZVG010000011.1:0-23240 GCA_963583215.1 Campylobacterales bacterium
TTAAACATGGAAATCTAACACTAAAAGATCAGGCTCTCTCAGGGGACTTTGTTTTAGATATGGATTCCATAAAAACTTTAGATCTAAGTCTTGAAGAAGGGGCTTCTTATCTTGATGAACACTTAAGATCAGAAGACTTTTTTCTGGTAAAGCTTTTTCCTGAGGCACGTTACTCTTTTAAAGACATCAAAGCACTCCCAAAGCCTTATCAAACAGATATCAATTATCAGATAAAAGGAGACTTGACACTTAGAGGGTTAAAAAGAACCCAAAGTTTCAACTTGCTTTTGTCTGAAGTAGATGACAAGTTAGTCATGAACGCTAGAGTAGAGTTAGATAAAACAAGATGGGATATCTTCTATGGTTCGGCGAAGTTTTTTAAATTTTTAGGTATGCATAAAATTTTTGATACTATTTTTATAGATCTGCGTTTAGAACTAAAAAAAGAGCATACAAAAGATTAGGTATTTTCTCAGAAGAAATTAGGTTTATGCAATAGCCTGTAATTTGATTCCCAAAGAATCAAGTACTTTCACAATCGTGTCAAACCTAGGTTTGACACCGCTATTAAAAGTTTTATAAAGACTTTCTCTTCCTATCCTAGTGTCTTGAGTAATTTGTGACATTCCTTTGGCTTGTGCAATGTCACCAATGGCAGATAAAAGTTCATCTGTATCACCATCCTTTAAAATCTGAGATAAATACTCCGCTTGATAATATCAGGGACTTTGTTTAGACAATGATTTTATGTCAAATTGTCATATTTTGCTAGTAATTAACCTTATAAAACCTCCTATATAGAACATTTTATAAGGTTTCCAATTGAAGGGTACAGATTCATAGTCCGCAAACGTTGCTATATCGAATAACCTTATAAAATATATAATTTTATAAGGTTTTCATTACTCATTTAGAATAACTATCTACCGCTATAACGACAAAACTTTTCACAAGAGACAACTTTAGCTACGGCCTTTGCCTTTATTCTCTTTCAACGCCTTTTCGTAAAGTCTCTTATCTAATATATTTAGAGGAATATACAGGATGATAGCTCCTAATGCTATATATCCTGAGAATGGAGCCATCTCAATCCATAAGCTGCTCGATTCTCCACCTAGTGCATCTTTAAGTGTGTCAGCAAATGCAGCATAAGTTCCAAAGAGCATTACTACCAAGAGCAAGAGGCCCATGATATTTTTCCTGATCTTGTAGTTATGTAGATAATTCATACTGTGTCCTGTTTTTTAAGTGAGGGATTATATCTTTCTTTCAGTATAAAGAGTATATCGAAAATAGCTTTTTCTCAAAACCTTATAAAATATATAACTTTATAAGGTTTTTATTTCTGATTTATGACTTTTCTTGCTTCAAGGACTTACCGAGAGTGATCCTCTCTTATTCAGTCCAATCCCAAGCCGTTAGTAAGCCCATGGTGTCAATTTACGCGGTGGCACAGTATCATCGTCTGATACTGTGATGATGACCCTGTCAAGTTTTCTATTAAACTTGAATATCCCATTGTACAGGCCAGAGACCTGAGTGCCCGTATCCCGTCCTACGTCAAAGGTTTCGGCCAGTGAGTAGGTGGCGATATGCATCTGTGGCATTTCGACTTCATCAACTTTTTTGCCATTGACATAAAGCTCGCCTTTACCACCAAACGGTTTGGTTCTTATAAAATTGAACTTCAGTTCGACTTTGCCTTTTGGCAACGGCGCCGACTTCAAGATGTAGTGCACACCGTCGAGGAAGTTGTAGTCGTAGTACAGGCGGTTATCTTTGATGAACATCGTGTAGCCGCCTGTCATACCGCCGCATGCGACGATGACACCTTCCTCGTCACCTTTGAGATCAAGTTGTGTCACAATGGTATGTGCTCGATTTTTGACCGGTGCTGAAGACTTTTCTGCAATACGAACCGCGCCCGGTGCAAAATAAACGAACTCCTTCTGATCACCAAACAAACGGTCTTGTTGCGCGCCGAGGCGTCTGATCATATCGTCATAGAGCGGATAGACGTTGTACTTCCAGGCTTCCTCGTCGAAGATTTTTCGTAGCTCCTGCAATTTTTCCGGGTACTTTTTGGCGAGATTGGTGCTCTCGGAAAAGTCTTTTGCAACGTGATACAGCTCCCATTCGTCTTTATCGAACGGCAACACGACGTTCACGTCCCATGGCATCCTCTTGGCATGCAGCGTAACGGCTTTCCAGCCATCGACCCAGATCGCACGATTACCAAACATCTCGTAGTATTGTCGTTTCTTCTTGTTTGCTGCGTTTGCATTATCAAAAGAGTATGCCATCGAAACTCCTTCCATAGGTTGCTGTTTCACACCGTGGTATTCATCAGGAACTTCGATGCCGGCAGCCTCCATGATCGTCGGTGCGATGTCGGAGATATGGTGGTATTGATTGCGTATCTCGCCCTTTGCTTTGATGCCGTTTGGCCAGTGTACAACGAGATGATCCTGCTGGCCACCGCGGTGTTCGCTCTGCTTGAAATAGCGGAACGGTGTGTTTCCAGCCATGGCCCATCCCGCATGGTAGTGCGGGTAGGTGTTCTCTCGGCCCCAGTCTTTCTGGGCGCGCAGGTTGGCTTCCATCGGCGTCTGTAGTCCGTTCAGTACATAGGTTTCATTGAACGTACCGGCGAGACCACCTTCACCGCTGGCGCCATTGTCTGCGGTGACGAAGATCAGCGTGTTATCGAGTTCGCCAATGCGTTCCAGCTCTGCTACGACACGTCCGATCTGTAGATCCACCCATTCCATTTGCGCAGCGAACACTTCCATCTGGCGTGCATAAAGGCTTTTCTCTTTTGCAGACAACGAATCCCAGGCAGGAATTTGGTCGATACGTTCGGTGAGTTTTGTATTCTCTGGAATGATACCGAGCGCTTTTTGTTGCTGGAGAATCTGCTCGCGCGCTTTGTCCCAGCCCATATCAAATTTGCCTTTATATTTGTCGATATGGCTATCGGGTGCATGATGCGGTGAGTGCATCGAGCCCGATGCCCATAACATCATGAACGGTAGGTCTGGTTTGATCGACTTGTGACCCGTAATCCACTCAATGGCACGATCTGCAAGGTCTTGGTCTAGATGCACCGATTTGCGATACGGTTCCGGCGTGTGATCATTCCACATAACAGGCACAAACTGATGAACGTCAGCCGCCATGAAGGTATAAGCATGCTGGAATCCCTCACCACTAGGCCAACGATCAAATGGACCAACCTGAGACACTTCGTATAAAGGCGTGTGGTCCCACTTACCCAATGCATAATTTACATATCCTGCTTCCTGCAAGTAGTTGGCGACCGACTTTGCTGATTCCGGCATGATCGCATTATATCCAGGAAATCCCATTGCCGTTAAAGCATGACTACCTAAACCAATGGAGTGGGGATTACGCCCCGCCATCAAAGATGCACGAGAAGGAGAACACAATGCTGTTGTATGGAAGTTGTTAAAACGCAGTCCGCCTTCTGCAAGCTTGTCGATATTAGGTGTCTCAATCAGGCCGCCAAAACTACCCACCTGTGCAAACCCAACATCATCGAGTAAGAAGATGATGACATTTGGCGCGTCTTTCTTAGGGCGCTTTTCAGCTGCCCACCATTCCTTTGAGTCTTTATAGCTTTTCGCAATGACACCATCAAATCCTTCGACGGTTTTGGTTTTTACGCCAGTATTAGAGGTTGAGTATTCTGACTTTAGAAGAGGGGCAGCAGGTGCGCTGCTCTTTTGTTTATCCTTATCTGCCCCCACCAGAGCAGAAGTTGAGGCGACTAGCGCTAGAGTTAAACAGAGAGTTAATGTCGATTTCATTGTTTTATTCCTTTCAGTCTTCTTCTTTACTTTCTAATTTATTATATTAAATTATATTATAATATTAAATAAAAAGCAATTTGAAGACATTATGTTCCCCTAACAAATAGTTAAATATAGATACTCATAGTTATTGCTAATAATTATTGAGACAATTATTTACTGTTCTTGAAAATGAAATAAGAATCAAACATCTTATTTCTAAAACCTTATAAAATATATAAGATTATAAGGTTTTTACTTGCATAGAACTAGCTTTATATTAACTAAAATATTTAAAGTATGCTAATGAATTATCCCTTCTAAATATTCATAAGATTCAAACTATACTAGTGATACTTGCATAAGCAGTATATTATAAAACAGTGAAAGAAATATTTACTATAAAAGTATATGTAATTGAGTAATACAGTGGTAATTGAACTTTTATGTACTATCTTGAAAAAAAGTATGATACTATGGAGATAGCAGTATATACTACAGGAGGTAACTACTTTAATGGCAAAAACAAACTATTCTTATGAAAAACGGGGTCGAGAACTCGAAAAACAGAAAAAACAAGAAGAAAAGCGTCAGAAAAAGCTGAATAAGAAAAATGATGATAACAAGGAAGAGGATGAGTCTAAATCATCTCCAGATAATTCTTTAGAGAGTTAGAGCAATCTTTCTTGATCTAAAATTGTAAAAAACTTATGAGGGCTTAGATTTGTTCTCTATAGATTTAGTTTGAGCCAGGACAGAATACTCTGTCCATGGTGATGGTCTTAAAGACCAGTAACGTTTTCGGCTTGTAAGCCTTTGTCGCCTTCTGTCACTTCAAAAGTTACTTTTTGCCCCTCATTGAGAGAAACACGATCGTAACCATTACTATTGATATTACGGTAATGTACAAATACATCTTTTCCGCCATTTTCTTGTTCGATAAAACCGAAACCTTTTTCACTGTTGAACCATTTTACTGATCCGTTTACTAGATTTGCCATTGCAATTCCTTTGGTTTTTTGTACACATCATTACTGAAGTGCTGAAAATATAAAGTGGAGTGTTCTTAGGGAGGATAATACTGCAAACAAAGGTTATTAATAAAAGTCTAGCCAAAGATGAACTCTAAATCATCTTTCAATGCGTAGAGTATATCAGAATAGCTAAACTATAGCAAGCCATATGGCCGAAACTAGTATTTTGTTTTCTTAGAGCGTATGTGGAGAGAAGAAGTATCATTTTTAACTTTTAAATAACTTTAAGCATAATTCAAAAAAGTTTCTCCAAAGAAAGATAGCTGATTACGATGAAAAAAACGAGCTAAATTACATCAACAATGCATGCTCAATCTTCGTACAGTAATTCTGCACCACTTTCATACCTGCATCTTTTGCTTTTTGTGCTGCGGCATTGTTGACAAGGCCTAGCTGTCCCCAGAAGACATCTATGTCACCACGTGCGATGCAGGCATCTGCTACAGCATCAAAGGCAGCAGGTTTTCTAAAGATGTCTACCATGTCTATTTTGAAGGGAATTTCTGCGAGTGAACGGTAGACTTTTTCAGCTAAGATGAAGTCTTCTTTTGGGTAGACAGGGACTATTTTGTAGCCGGCATTTTTCAAGTACCTAGCGACACGATTGCTGGCTTTACTCTCATCTGGAGAAAGCCCAAGAATGGCAATGGTCTTGACTGAGTTAAAGATTTCTCTCATCTCATCTTTGTTACTGTTAATAAGTGGCATTTCACATTCCATGATTTATCCTTAATTTTGATATACTCTCTACAATTATTACCTAGGAAAGTTAATGTTAGACTTAAAGAAGATTAAAAAAGCGTATGAACGTGTCTCTGCTGTGGTGCACAACACCCCTTTTACCTATGCACCCATCCTGAGCAAAATGTCAGGTTATGAAGTATATTTGAAAAAAGAGAACCTTCAGCGTACAGGGGCTTTTAAACTAAGAGGGGCTTTTAATAAAATTGCCTCTTTAGTAGAAGACAATCACAAAGGCGGTGTGGTGGCAGCGTCAGCTGGAAACCATGCACAAGGTGTGGCATTTGCAGCAAAACATTTTGACATCCCTGCGTGTATTGTGATGCCTGAGTCTACTCCACTGACCAAAGTGTTGGGTGTGAAAGAGTTAGGGGGCACAGTCATTCTTCATGGTGCCAATTATGATGAAGCATATACCAAAGCGTTAGAAGTTGCCAAAGAGAAAAACTATACCTTTGTACACCCCTTTACAGATGAAGAGGTGATGGCAGGACAGGGTACGGTGGCACTTGAAATTTTAGAAAAAGAGTCAAACTTAGATGCTATTGTTATACCTGTAGGTGGCGGTGGACTCATTTCGGGTATGGCTGTGGCTATGAAGGCCTTGTCACCTAAGACTAAACTCATCGCCGTTTCTGCTGCAGGTGCACCTGCCATGAAAAAATCTTTTGACGCTAAAACTGCCATAGATACGATATCCGTAAGAACCATTGCAGACGGGATTGCTGTACGTGACACCTCTACTATTACATTAGACTACATTTTAAAATATGTAGACGTTTTTGAATCTGCTTGTGAAGATGAAATAGCCTCAGCCATACTTTTTTTACTTGAAAAGCAAAAAGTTTTAGTAGAAGGTGCGGGTGCAGTGGGTGTGGCAGCACTTTTACATGGAAAAATAAACTTGCCTAAAGGCTCTAAGGTGGCCATAGTTTTAAGTGGTGGAAACATAGATGTAACCATGCTTTCTCTCATTATAGAAAAAGGACTTTTAAAGTCTGCACGTAAGATGAAACTACAAGTGATTTTGGTAGACAAACCTGGTGCGCTTCAAGACTTTACAGGTATTTTAACGGATATTGGTGCGAACATTGTACAAATAGGATATGACAGAACGTCTACAGACTTAGAGTTTGGAGATGCCCATGTTTCTGTCTTTTTAGAGACCAAAGGTGTAGAACACCAAGAGCAGATACGTGAAAAATTACGTGAAGGTGGTTTTTCTTTTAAGGAAGAAAATTAAATGATAGCCATAGATCTGGGTTCCAATACTTTACGTGTTTTAGCTTATAATTTTAAAACTAAAACACCTCTTGCAGAGTATGAAAAAGTAGTGAAAACAGCAGATGGTCTAGCTGAGTTTGGAAAGATCAATGAAGAAGCTATTAACAGAGTCATTTTAGCCATCAAAGAGGCACAAAAAAAGATAGATTTTACTTCTCATCCCCTAAGAGCAGTCACAACAGAAGCAATACGAAGAGCTTCAAATTCTGCTGAGGTTTTAGAAAAAATACAAAGAGAAACTGGCATTTGTTTTGAAATTATTTCTGGAGAAGAGGAAGCAAAACTCACCCTTTTAGCAGTAAAAAATCGCTTAGAAGTTTTACAACATGGCGTAGATTCTTTTGTGCTTGTAGACATTGGTGGAGGTTCCACAGAAGTGATATTTTCTTATGGGAATGAGCGAATTTCTAAAAGTTTTTCTGTAGGCATTGTGACCATTGCACAAAGTTATAAAGACTTAGAAAGCATCGAAAAAGCACTGCCACAAGAGATGTTGGACATGCAAGTGTTTGTTTCGGAAATACAAGCAACTAGAGGTGAAGTCTCTTCTTTTGTTGCCACAGCAGGTACACCTACAACGGTCGCAGCCATGAAGTTAGGATTTAATTATGAGACGTATGACGCAGCAAAGATCAATGGCACTTCTCTAGAAAAAGAGGAGTTAGATTTTTACTTAAAAAAGCTACTCTCTTTGCCTTTTGAAGAACGAGAAATCGCTGTAGGTACAGGGCGTTCAGACCTTATTGCTGCAGGGATACTCATTTATAAACAACTCTACACACTTTTAGGGTTTCAATCTTGTATTGTGATTGATGATGGCTTACGTGAGGGTGTTGCCTTAGATATGTATAGTAAGCAGAATATGTACCATCTGGGATAAAATCTAATCTAATTTCGCTATAATCAAGAAAAATATAATAATGGAGTGTGTAATCATGCAAATGTCTGGTGCACAAATGATATGTGAAGCGATCATCGCAGAGGGTGTTAAAACCGTATTTGGTTACCCTGGTGGCGCTATCATGCACGTTTATGATGAAGTATATAAGCAAAATGGGTTTGAGCATATCTTGAACCGTCACGAACAAGCATCTGTTCACGCAGCAGATGGATACGCAAGAGCTACCGGTGAAGTGGGGGTAGCTATGGTTACTTCTGGACCTGGTTTTACCAATGCAGTCACAGGACTTGCAACGGCATATATGGATTCGATCCCTCTTGTTGTCATTTCAGGACAAGTGCCTACACAACTCATTGGGACAGATGGCTTCCAAGAAATTGATGCTGTAGGTATTTCTAGACCTTGTACAAAACATAACTTTTTGATACGTACACTTGAAGAACTCCCTCGTGTCCTTAAAGAGGCATTTTACATTGCCCGTTCTGGTAGACCAGGTCCTGTTCTTGTAGATATTCCTAAAGACATCACTGTAGATATTGGTGAGTTTGTGTATCCTGATTCTGTAAATATTCCTACTTACAAACCAACCTACAAAGGGAATGCAAAGCAGATAGAAAAAGCCGTTGAAGCGATAAAAAATGCAAAAAAACCATTGCTCTATCTTGGTGGTGGGGTTGTACTTTCAAATGCTTATGAACTCGTAAGAGAATTGGCAGCAAAAACACAAATACCAGCAGTTGAAACATTGATGGCAAGAGGGGTATTGGGTGCTAAAAATCCTCTACTTCTTGGTATGCTAGGAATGCACGGTAACTACTCATCAAATATGGCCATGTCTGAGACAGATTTGGTTATCTCTTTGGGTGCTAGATTTGATGACAGGGTAACAGGAAAACTTTCTGAGTTTGCCAAATATGCTGACATTATCCATGTGGACATTGACGCAGCAAACATTGGTAAACTAGTTGATGTTGACTTCCCTATTGTGGGTGACATTACTGAAGTTGTAACCAAAATGTTAGAACAACTTGATGACGTAGACACTGACAGATATGAAGCGTGGAGAGGCATACTTAAACGTTATGACGAACTTCATCCTCAGTCTTATGTAGATTCAGATGAAGTCATTAAACCACAGTGGGCCATTGAACGTATTGGTGAGCTTATTGGTGAAGATGCCATTATTACTTCAGATGTTGGGCAGCACCAAATGTGGGCTGCACAACACTATCCGTTTGACAGACCACGCCAATGGATAAACTCCGGTGGTTTAGGAACGATGGGCTTTGGTTTCCCCGCTGCACTTGGCGCTAAAAGAGCTTTTCCAGAAAAGACTGTTATTAACATTACAGGTGATGGGTCCATTCTTATGAATATGCAAGAGTTGGTCACAGCAGCAGAGTACAAGATCCCAGTTATTAACCTCATTCTCAATAACCATTTCCTTGGAATGGTAAGACAATGGCAAACATTTTTCTATGAAAAACGTTATTCTGAGACAGACTTATCGTTCCAACCAAACTTTAAAGCTTTGGCTGAAGCTTGTGGTGGGATCGGCTATGATGTCAAAACAAAAGCAGAGTTTGATGCAGCAATCAAAGATGCGATAAAACAAGACAAAGTGTGTTTTATGAATGTTATCGTTAACCGTTTTGAAGATGTACTTCCAATGGTACCATCTGGTGGGGCACTCTTTAACATGATGTTACCACAAACAACAAAATCAGAAGGGGAGGCATAAGATGGAAAATACTTTAACTAAACGACGTGTTATTTCCGTGATTGTCCTCAATGAAAGTTCTGTGCTTGCGCGTATTACGGCATTGTTTGCAGGACGTGGGTACAACATTGAGTCTTTGACTGTGGCACCTATTCCTAATTCAGATATGTCACACATTACCATTGCAACCAATGGTTCTGCAAGAGTAATGGAGCAGATTACGAAACAACTTCATAAACTCATTCCTGTCTATAAAGTGGTTGAACATGAAGAGATGGTTGAGAAAGAGATGGTTTTAGCCAAGTTCCCTATTGGCGAACATCTTTCTGACATTGGTGCTTTATGTGCAGCGTACAATGGCGGCATTGTGAATGTTGGAAAAGAGATGATTATTGCTATGGTAGCAGATGAGCCTCAGCGTATCAAACATTTTATAGAAGCAGCACAGCGTTACAATCCATGTGAAATTGTACGTGGTGGTGTGGTGGCTATCGAACGCTAATCTAATACAACGAAACTCGTTCCCGTGCTCTGCGTGGGAATGCCCACGCTACAAATATAAAAGGAAATATCCTTATGACCTACAAACTCTCCGAAATCATAGAAGAATTGGCTTTAGACCTTCCCTCAAATGACATAAGCATTGATGGTATTCATACACTCTCAAAAGCTTCTTCTTCACAACTCTCTTTTTTTACCGATGCTAAATACGCCTCACAACTCTCTACAACGAAAGCGGCTGCAGTGCTCATTGATGCGAAACATGCAGACTTACTGCCATCAACAACTTTGGCTCTCGTTACCGATGAAGCTTACTTGAAACTGGCACTTGCTTCAAAGTTTTTTACACATAAAATTGTAACCAAAGGTGGACATCCCTCTTTAGGTGAGGGATATGATGTAGACAAACGTGTACGATTTGGAAACAATGTCACAGTAGGGGCTAATGTCACCATTATGGCTGGCTGTTATGTGGGAGACAATGTTGTCATAGGCTCCAATACCTTACTTTACCCCAATGTCACACTTTACCATGGCACACAAGTGGGTGAAAGATGTATTGTACATGCGGGGACAGTGATTGGTTGTGATGGCTATGGTTTTGCACATACCAGAACAGGTGAGCATGTTAAGATTTATCAAAATGGTACAGTTGTGGTAGAAGACGATGTTGAGATAGGTGCAAATTGTACAGTCGATAGAGCAGTATTTGGTACTACGTATATCCGTAAAGGGTCTAAACTTGATAACCTTATACAGGTTGCACACAATTGTGACGTAGGACCGCATACTTTACTGGCGGCACAAGTTGGGCTTGCCGGTTCTAGTACTTTGGGTAGAAATGTAGTGATGGGTGGACAGAGTGCCACAGCCGGACACTTAAACATAGGTGACTTTGCAATCATCGCAGGTAAAGGTGGTGTTACAAAATCGCTTGAAGGTGGAAAAACCTATGCTGGTTTCCCTGCAATCGACCACAAAAAGTGGCTCAAAATACAAGCCAAAATTTCAGGACTTTTAAAACGCAAAAAAGTGTAACAATAGTCAGGTAATTATGATATAATTATTTTCTATATAAAAACATAAAGGATTTAAAATGAGTGGAACAATAACAAATATTGATGAGATGACATTAAGTGGTACAAAAGATGGAAAAATTAGCATTACAACAGTGCAACAGCCTTATGGACCTAAAAGTGAATCTGTAGCGAGTATAGGGATTTCTTTACAAGCAGGTGCTGAAGAACCAGATTGGAAAGTACACATTCCTAAAGCAAACATCGATGCAGTGATTGCTGCACTACAAGAAGCCAAAAAAAGTTTATAAAAGTAAAAAAGTCTTTAAGACTTTTTTACTTCTCTTCTTCTTCTTTTTTCATGATCACATATTTAGCAAAGGCTCGATCCCTTGTATCTTGATCAGCAATTTTTCTCCCAGCTATGTACCCTATGGTCTTACCATTGTCATCCAATTTAGGTTTTATCCATACGGTTACGACATAGTGTTTACCCTCAGAAGTCATGTTTTTTACAATACCTTCCCAATAATGTCCACCTTTAACCGTTTCCCATAAGTTTTTAAATGCTGCTTTTGGCATGTCGGGGTGTCTGTTGATGTTATGTGGAGAACCGATAAGCTCTTCTTTAGTATATCCTGTAAGCTCTCTAAACTTACGGTTTGCATAGGTAATGATACCCGCTGCGTCAGTCTCTGTGATCATGACACCACCATCAAAAGGTATCTCTTCATTCGTAGGTTCAGGCTTTGTGATCTCTTTACCCGTGAGTGTGTTTTTGATTGTTTGTCCCATCTATTTTTCCTAGCGCATTATTTTGAACATTATTATATTTAATCCTCCTAGTGAGATGGCTTGATATACATCATATTTTGGTACAATTGCACTAATAGAACCCCTTGAATAACCTAGGTGCACACAATGGGTTCATACCAACAATAGGATTCCACGTGTCTATTACACAAAGCATTCATTCCATTTTAGAAAAACGTATTTTAGTCATCGATGGTGCTATGGGTACACAGATACAAGACCTTGATGTCCCTGCTGAAGCTTGGATAGATGGAAAAGGTGTAGACCAAGAGGGCTGTAACGAACTACTTGTTGACACAGCACCAGAGATCATTAAACGTATTCATAAACGTTATGCTATGGCTGGGGCAGACCTCATTAAGACCAATACCTTTGGAACCATGCCATGGGTACTAGATGAATACCAAATGGGTGAACGTGCTTATGAGCTTTCTAAAAAAGGTGCCGTTTTAGTCAAAGAGATATGTGATGAGTATAGTACTCCTGAACAACCTCGTTTTGTGTTAGGGTCTATAGGACCAGGAACAAAACTGCCATCGCTTGGACACATACACTATGATGAAATGTTTGAGGGTTACAAGCTTTGTGCCTTAGGACTTATAGATGGAGGGTGTGACATATTTTTGCTTGAGACTTGCCAAGATCCCTTACAGATAAAAGCAGCACTCCATGCTTGTGAAGCTGCAAATGTAGAACGTAATGTAGAACTGCCTATTATGATTTCTGTGACGATAGAGCTAAGTGGAAGTATGCTCATCGGTACAGATGCAACAACGATTGTGACTATCTTAGAACCTTTTGACATACTTTCATTGGGCTTCAACTGTGGTACAGGTCCAGATCAAGTGAAGAAACACCTCAAAACACTCTCTGAACTTTGTAATATACCTATCTCTGTACATGCCAATGCGGGATTGCCTCAAAACCGTGGAGGCTATACGTATTACCCAATGGGGCCAGATGAATTTACAGATAAACAGTTAGAGTTTGCAGCTTTTGATGGTGTGAGCTTTTTAGGTGGATGTTGTGGAACTACACCACAGCACATACAAGCACTTAAAAAAGCTGTGGGAACATTAAAACCCAAAAAAGCCTCTGGTAGTATAGAGCCAAGCATCGCTTCACTTTTTAATAGTACAGAACTTTTCCAAGAGCCAGCACCTCTACTCATAGGCGAGCGTTCTAACTCGACGGGGTCTAAAGCTTTTAGAGAACTTATTATCGCTTCTGACTATGAAGGAACACTCACAGTAGGTCAGGCACAAGTACGTGATGGTGCGCATTGTCTCGATGTGAACGTCGAGTTTGCAGGGCGTGATGGTGCAGTAGATATGCAAGCCATTATGGAGTTGTATAACCAAAAGATACCCCTACCTCTCATGCCAGATGCCACACGCGTGCACACGATGGAAGAGGGGCTTAAGTGTATTGGTGGAAAACCCATCATTAATTCTGTAAACCTTGAAGACGGTGAAGAGAAGTTTCATGCCATTTGTAAGTTGGCTAAGAAGTTTGGTACTGCTCTTGTTTGTCTGACCATAGATGAAGTAGGGATGGCTAAGACCAAAGAGGACAAAGTTGCTCAAGCAGAACGTATGTATGACATGGCAGTAAATGGTCATGGCATAGACCCACGTAATCTTATCTTTGATATGCTTACTTTTACCATAGGTTCTGGAGACTTAGAATACCGAGATGCTGCCATACAAACACTTGCGGCGATTAAAGAACTGCACATACGTCACCCTGAAGTAGGCTCAACCCTAGGGCTTTCTAACATCTCCTTTGGACTTGACATAAATGCTAGACGTTATTTAAACTCAGTATTTTTACACCATTGTTTAAAAGTGGGACTTACAACCGTTATTATTAATGTAAAACACATCATACCACTAGCCAAGATGTCAGATGAGGACAGAGCTATTTGTGAAGAAGTACTCTTTAGCCCAGACGATAACTCACTCTTTAAATTCATTGATTATTTCTCAGATGTAAATATCGATGATGAGGCTAATGACGAAGAGTATGAAGCGATGAGTCAAGAAGAGAAGATATCAAGACTTCTTCTTGATGGTGATAAAGATCGCATGATACCTTTGGTAGAAGAGGCAAGACATAATATTGAGCCTGACCGTATCGTAAATGAGATACTCATAAATGCTATGAAAGTAGTCGGGGAACTTTTTGGTTCGGGGCAAATGCAGTTACCTTTTGTACTGCAATCCGCAGAGACCATGAAAACTACGGTAGATTACTTAAATCCATTCCTTACTAAACAAGTAAAGGACACAGACACCACACTAGTCATTGGTACAGTACGTGGAGATGTGCATGATGTGGGTAAAAACCTAGTAGATATCATACTCTCAAACAACGGCTTTAAAGTAGTCAATGTAGGGATAAAAACAGACTTACAAGAGTACCTTGATGTAGTTGAACGTCAGTCCATCCAAGCCATAGGTATGTCAGGACTTTTGGTAAAGTCTACAGCCGTGATGAAGGACAACCTAGAAGCCATGGCAGAGATGGATATGGATATCCCTATTTTACTTGGGGGTGCAGCACTCACACGTGCTTTTGTCGATGACTTCTGTCGTCCTATCTACAAAGGGCCAATCTTTTACTGTAGAGATGCTTTTGATGGGGTCATTTCTATGTCACGTATAGAGAAGTATAATGAACTTATTGCAGAAGGTAAAGAAGCTGAACTTGACACACGTATGGCAGGTGATATGAAAGAACGTGTAGAAAAAGTCAAAAAAGAGATTATAATCCCTCCTTTTGCAGAACTGAAGATGCCAGAGGCGCAAGCAGTACCAACGCCACCATTTTGGGGACGCAGGGTACTGCAAAAAGAAGATTTAGATTTAGAGATGATCTTTAACTGGGTTAACCAAAGAACAGTTATCAAGTTCCACTGGGGATACAAGTCTAAAGGTATGACAAAAGAGGCGTATCAAAAACTTCTTGATGACACAGTTTATCCTGCGTATGAGCGTTTAAAACGTGAATTTATAGACAAGGACTTGTTTGATCCTACGATAATTTATGGCTATTATCCTGTACGTGCAGAAGACCAAGAGTTATACCTTTTTGACGAGTCTGAAGGCTGGAATGTAGATGCCAATGCCAACAGAGAACCTTTAGACAAAGTCATAGGCAGAGCTGTAGGGACTTTCTCTTTTCCAAGACAAGGTCGTAAACCTCACCGTGCACTTTCTGACTTCTTTCACCATGATAGACATGATGTCTTGCCACTTACTTGTGTGAGTGCTGGCTCCAAGTTCTCTGCCTATGAAAAAGAGCTTTATGATGCAGGCAAATACCTTGAGTACAACATGGTACATGGTTTCTCTGTGGAACTCGCAGAAGCGCTTGCAGAAGTGGCACATAAGCAGATAAGACTTGACTTAAACATTGCAGACAAAGAGGGTGGATCACTGCGTGATGTACGTATGAACCGTTACCATGGTGCTAGGTATTCATTTGGTTATCCTGCCTGTCCAGACTTGGAGCAGAGTAGATTAATATTTGATTTACTCAAGCCTGAAGAGTTTGGCATAGAACTCTCAGAGACCTTCCAAATACATCCAGAGCAGAGTACTACTGCTTTGGTAGTACATCACTCTAAGGCTACTTATTATTCGGTCTAATTGAGATAAAATATTTTGATTGATTGTTTCAATTTTCGTCGGGATGGGGCAACCCGACCTACGGTTATTTTACAACTCCCCATAACTTAAATCATCTCTCCATTTAGGATGATGAAAATGTAACCTATGATCGCAAGAAGTTGAGACAACAGAAGCATCAAGTGTGATAGTTCCTATATTTTGCCACGTTTTTTTACCTTCTTTATGCTCTTTACTAGCTACAGAGATGATGAAAACTAATTTATTATTGGGTCTGATATGTAACTCATCACGAAAATCACTTGCATCAACTCTTTGTCCTGTTTGGGCTTCTATCTTCATCCATTTAGGGGTGATGATGTGGGCATTCTTTTTTTCACCTAACTCAGATATCTCATGTAGTTGTCTAATACCAGGGTTTTCATCCGATTCAGCAAAAGCAGAGGCTAGTTTTAATCCGTACAATAAGTTTTTAAATATGGCGGATGTGGTACTAAACAAAGGTTCGTTGGTTAATGTTACATCGGTGTAATGTTCAGCATCAGTGCCTCCTAAATTATCTATCAGAAAGAAGTTTGCTGTGTTTTCTTTGTTTATCTTTTGTGGGTTTAGACTTGGGAATAGTTTCCCTGCAAAGCCGAAGGCGCGTATTTCTCCACGATGGGTATTTGACATAGCTGAGGATGCACGTACGATTATGAGGGCTTTACTGTCTTGTTTGAAGTATCCACTGTATGGGTTTTTTGTATGGATGTTCCAAAACCCTTTGAGACATATACCATTTGGATGTGCCAATTTATCAAATGGTGCCAAGATATCTGCATGTTCCTCGAGTGTTCTCTTGGAATCCTCTAAGATAATGTTTCTTTTCCATGTAAACAATTTTCCATAAGCTACTGTATCTTGAGGTAGGGTGGTGTAGGGGTCTGATGTAACTTGATGCCATACCTCTTGAAAACTATTTTGGGTAGATTTCTTTGTAGGGATTTGTGTATTATTTGCTAGGAGGGTCGTTTGACTGTTTTTGACCTCTGTGGTACAAGCAGAGATATGAAATATGATTAATAGAAAAAATAATAGTTTCATGTTTGCTCCTTTATCTACTACTATAGCAAACTTTAGATTTTTTCTTCCCACGGCCATTTATCATCCTTTATAAGACAATGGCAGCAGTCTTGTGTGAATGATACATGAATAAGTGTGTTAGCTTGTTTGCTAGTTTGGGTACAATGGAAAAAAAACTTTAAGGCATTATAGATGGAATTAAAAAAGGGTCGCTATAAACATTATAAAGGGCATTTTTACGAAGTACTAGATACAGCACGACACTCTGAGACAGAAGAGTGGATGGTGGTGTATAAAACTTTGTATGGGTACTTTTCTACTTGGGTGAGACCGTATGAAATGTTTACTTCTGAAGTTGAAGTAGATGGGGTGATGCAAAAACGTTTTGAAAAGGTTGATGATGAACTGTAGTTATTGTCATGGTACGATAGAAAAAGGAATAAAGTCCTGTCCGCATTGTGGGACACTTAATCCTTCACAAGATACTAAAAATGCACTGCTTTGGACAGTAGGTATGCTAACGCTTTTTACAATTTTGTATATGATTTTTTATTAAATCCCTTGTTATTAAATACCTTCCATGGCCCGTGCTTCAAAAGAGACTAAGTTTTCTCCTGAAAAACGAAAGAAGAGTTCTATAGGTCTACAGCAGACTTCACAGTCTTCTATGTAGTCGCTGACTTCTTCTGTGTTGTCTAATATCATAGAGATTCTCTCCCAGCAATACGGGCACATGAAAAAATGTTCCATTACTGCTCTTCTTTCTTTTTAAACAGCTTTGCGAACCAGTTGGTTCCTGCACAGCTAGAATTTGTGCAACCCTCTTTCATGTTCCGTACCGCGATGATGTTACGAATGAGAAGTACTGCAAAACCTAAAGCAATAATGAGTTGCATGCTACCTGCAAGGTATTGTGCTTGTAAAAGACTTTGTATAGCAAGTATGAGCATGACTAGCATAACGATGAGACACATCTTTGAGGTCCTAATTTTTATGTGATTGTACTATAATTTGAAGAAAAAGGTCGAAAATGCCAGAAACAGCAATGAAAAATTACTCTATCTATAAGTCGGCTATGGCTCTTTTGTTTACAGGCATCATGTTTTTGTCTGTGTTCTCTTCTATGTGTCCTAAGTTTGTGCCTTTGATTGAAGTCCCACTTTACCTAAGCATACTTGCTTTAGGGGTATTTTGGATATTTAAAGCCAAAACAAAACTTTCTGTTTTGGCTAGGTTTTTGCTAGCTTCTACACTTTCGGTCATACTCAATATGGCTATGTCTTACATGGTACATCAAGGTGTGTTTCCTTATAAAATGTATGATGACAGAAGCAAAGAGAAGATAGAAAAACGTAAGCATGATGCTCAGGAGAGTCTCAAACAGTCTTTAGCCCAACAATCAGCAAAGGAATAACATGTCAAACATTATAGAACACTTTAAAACACTCACTCAGATTCCCCACTGCTCTAAAGATGCAGATAAACTTTTAGATTTTTTGGTTGATTTTGCAAAAAAAAGAGACTATGAAGTTGAAGTAGATACGGTTAAAAATATTTATATCTCTAAAGGAAAACCTAGTCTCTGTCTGCAAGCGCATTATGACATGGTGTGTATGGGTAAAGCACCCTGTATTGAAACCTATGTAGAAGAGGGTGTAATGCGTGCCAAAGACTCTTCATTGGGTGCAGACAATGGTATGGCAATTGCGATGATGATGCAAAACATGGATGAGGGTTTAGACTTAGAGTTTTTACTCACTGCAGATGAAGAGATAGGTCTCATTGGTGCGAACGCGGTGGCATTTGCGTTAAAGAGTAAATATATGCTTAACCTAGACAGTGAAGATGAGGCTGAAGTTTATATTGGTTGTGCAGGTGGGGCAGACATTACTGCGTTTAAAGAAGATGTTTATGTTGCTGGGTCAGGTACCTGTTATGAAGTAGCAGTCAAAGGTTTGGTTGGTGGACACTCAGGGGTAGATATCGATAAAGGTATCGCTTCAGCCATTAAAGTCTTGGCAGCTTATTTGGTTGAAAATGATGTTAGGCAATTGGCAAGTATTTATGCAGGAGAGCGTCGTAACTCTATCCCTGCGAATGCAGTGGCCATTGTCCGCTCAGAAACACCTTTGGAGTCTAAGGGAGAAGTTGAGGTTCGTGTGCTCAATGAAAGTCCTAAAGTTTTAAGTAAAGGTGAACAAATCATTGCGCTCATGCAAGCCTTTAAACATGGTGTACATGCAACAAATGAAGAGCTTGGTATTCCTGATGTGAGTATTAACCTTGCCATCATCACTGCAGATGAAAAAGGTGGGGTTAAAATTGAGACTTCTGCAAGGGCTATGGGCGCAGAAGATTTAGAGGCTTTAACCAAGGAGACTGTGGAAATGTTTGAAGACTTTGGTTTTGACGTTCAAGTTGAAGACAAGTACCCTGCATGGAAACCAGATATTTCAGATTTTACAAATCTTGTGTCTAAAGAAATGAAAGCTGTGTTTGGAAAAACAAAGATGATGGCTATACATGCGGGGCTTGAGTGTGGGGTGATTGCAGAAAAGTATCCTGCAATGAAGTTTGCATCTATTGGTCCAACCATTCGCTATCCCCACTCCACACGTGAAGAGGTGGATTTGGATTCTGTTGAAAGAACGTATGAAGTATTGTTAGGGATTATTGAACGTTTGTAGGGTTGGCTTCAGCCGACCATCTAAAAGATATAAATTCTGGTATAAGTGGTCGGCTAAAGCCAACCCTACGTGTTTACACCTTAAATGTTTGTGTCGTTCTACAGTGTTTTTCCATAAAACACCCACCGCACTCTGGCTTTAATGCTTTACACTTATAGCGTCCAAAAAGTACCATGGCTTGATGTAAGAGATGTAATTCTGTTTTGAACTTTTTACTGAGTTCTTCTTCACATTTTGTGGCTGTTTTAGCATCAGACAAGCCTAAACGGTGTGCTACCCTGTAGACGTGTGTATCGACAGCCATGAGGTTGGCACCGGCGTATTCTATCATGACAACATTGGCTGTTTTTTGTCCTACACCTGCAAGTTTTATAAGTTCATCACGTATGAGTGGGATTTCATTGTTGTAGTTTTCTACCACAGACTGTGCCATTTTGATGAGGTTTTTGGCTTTGTTGTTAAAAAAAGAGCAAGTGTTTATGTATGACTTTACTTCATCTAAGTCAGCATTAGCAAGAGAAATAGGATTTGGGAATGCTTCAAAAAGAGCAGGGCTTATAACATTGACACGTTTGTCTGTACATTGGGCAGAGAGCATGACCGCAATGAGTAGTTCATAAAGGTTTGTATAGTTGAGTTCTGTGAGAGAATCTGGATAATGTTCCAAAAAAAGTGCTTTTATCTCTTCAATCTCTTTTTTTGTTGCTTTTTTTACTTTTTTTGCCTGTTTTGCCATCAGTATAAACCTTACTCTAATTAAATAATAATAAAATATTAGCACATTAATCAATGATTTACCCAAGAGAGTTATACTTTTGCTAAATTATGATACCTAAGGAAAACAAAACATGTTAAAACTCGCAAAAACTTCACTACTCGCACTTTCAATTGTAGCATCTTCAGCACTTGCTTCAGATATTTTGGTCACAGTCAATGGAAAAAATATTACAAAACAAGATGCGCAGACTTTTGTAACATCTCAAGCACCTTCTGCTATTTTTGCTGATCTTAAACCTGAAGAGAAAGAGATGATCAAACAGAGATTGATTGAAAAAGAACTTTTTACAGAGTTAGCAGCAAAAGAGGGTATAGATAAACAAGCTGAGTTTAAAAGAAATATGACAAAACTCAAAGCTGAACTGCTTGTAAACATGTGGATGAAAGCACAGCTTGACAATGCCGTAGTAAGTGACAGTGAAGCCAAAGAGTTTTATGCAAAAAATATCGATAAATTTAAACAAGCAGAATCTGCAAAAGCAAGACATATTTTGGTAAAGACAGAAGCAGAAGCCAAAGCAATTATTACTGAGCTTAAACCTTTAAAAGGGGCGAAATTACTTGAAAAATTTATTGTCTTAGCCAAAGAAAAATCTACAGGTCCATCAGGCAAAAATGGTGGAAACCTTGGTGAGTTTACAAAAGACAAAATGGTACCTGAGTTCGCTACAGCAACATGGGCACTTAAAGATGAAACCATTACCATGCAAGCGGTGAAAACACAGTTTGGTTACCATGTAATTTATTTAGAGAAAAAAACAAAAGCTGCACCTGTTCCCTATGATGAAGTAAAAGAAAAAATCATTGCTTCACTCAAACAAAAACAGTTTGCAGCTAAAATATCAGCAGTTGCCACTGAACTTAAAAGTAAAGCAACTATTGTAGATATGAGTGTAGAAGTAAACGCAACAAAAAAGTAATTTAGAATAAGTAGGGAAAAGAATATGAAGAAAAATTTACTGTTAGCTACACTTTTTGTAGCTATGCTCACATCAACAGCATCTGCGGATGCTTTAAAAAACTCGTTAAGCAACATCATGAAGACGGATGACTCCGTACCCATCGTTGATTTAAGTCATATTAATTTAGATGCTAAAACAAAAGCAACAGCTAACGTACGTAAAAATAGACCAGGTTCTACAGTCATTGCTATAGTGAATGGGCATAAGATTTTGAAAAAAGAGGCTGATAGCTACTTAAAAGAGCGTACCAAAGGAAAAATCACAAGTTATGATTATATTCCTGCTAAACAACAAGAAAGACTTCTCCAAGACTTAATCATGCCACTACTTGCGATAAATGCTGCAAACAAAGAATTGACTGAGACTGAAAAACAGATGGTGATAACACGTACGTGGATGAGAAAAAAAGCAGCCATTGTGAAGATTAAAGAAGAAGAGGTACGTGTGGTTTATGAAGGCATTAAAAAACAATCGCTTGACAATAATAATTCAAAACCCATCCCTTCTTTTGAAGCTATCAAAGAGCAATTAACGGCACAAATGCTTGAAAAAAAGATTCTTGCAGAACTGATGGAAGATGTGAAGATAGAAGTGGCAAACTAAACACTTAACCCATATGAGCAAAACATCTAGGTAAAATACACCTAAGAATTTTAGAAGGAAGATTTAAATGAAAAAAAGACTTACTATTTTAGCGTTAACTTTGGCACTTGGTACAACAGCAATGTATGCAAAAACTGCAGGTACAGTCAATGGTATAATCATCACTGTAGAAGAAGCAGATAAAGCTTTAAATATTATCAGTAAAGGTACGCAGAAATGGGAGACCTTGACTGCAGAGAAGAAAAAGCAGATTCTTCAAATGATGGCACCGTCAAAATTAGTGGTCCAAAAGGCTTCAAAATCTTTAAGTAAAAAAGAGAAAGAAGCAGCATTTTCAGGTTTCTGGATGCAGAAAAAGATGGCAGAAACTAAAGTGACGGATGAAGAAGCAAAAGTTGTGTATGAAAAGATGAAAGCTGCGGCAAAGAAAGCAAAGTCTAAGCAGCCGATCCCAGAATTTGAAGTAGCAAAAAATAGCATCAAGATGCAAATTGCTCAAGAGAAAGTACTTTCAGACCTTATGAAGTCTGCGAAAGTAAAAGTAAAATAGTTTTAGAAGGTTAGTAATGTCAACAAAAGTTTTAGATCTCATCGAAGCAGGTGTGGTCACAGGTGATGACCTTCAAACATTGTTTAAAGTAGCAAAAGAAGAAGGTTTTGCCATTCCGGCGGTGAATGTTGTGAGTACAACATCTGTGAATGCTGTTATAGAAGCGGCTAAAAATGTAAATTCGCCAGTCATTGTGCAGTTTTCCAATGGTGGGGGTGCCTATTACGCAGGTAAAGGACTTCCTTCTGACGAAGCAGCCATTTTAGGTTCTATCTCTGGAGCCCAGCATGTACATATGGTAGCTCGTGCTTATGGTGTACCTGTTGTACTTCATACAGACCATGCAGCAAGAAAGTTATTGCCTTGGATTGATGCCTTACTTGATGCCTCTGAAGCGCACTTTAAAACCTATGGTGTACCTCTTTACTCTTCACATATGATTGACCTTTCTGAAGAGCCTATTGAAGAGAACATTGCAACATGTAAACTTTACCTTGAGCGTATGTCAAAAATGGGTATGACTTTAGAGATTGAATTAGGTGTTACAGGTGGTGAAGAAGATGGTGTAGACAATACAGACATTGATAACTCACTGCTTTACACACAACCAGAAGAGGTTGCGTATGCCTATGAAGAGTTACTAAAAATTTCTGACAAGTTTACCATCGCAGCATCTTTTGGAAATGTACATGGTGTGTATAAACCAGGAAATGTATCTTTGACACCAAAAATTCTTGATAACTCTCAAAAGTTTATTGAAGAGAAGTACAATACAGCTAAAAAACCTGTTGATTTTGTTTTTCATGGAGGTTCGGGTTCTGAACTCTCCGACATTAGAGAAGCAATCTCATATGGTGCCATTAAAATGAATATTGACACAGATACTCAATGGGCATTTTGGGATGGTGTAAGAGAGTATGTTGTTGAACATAAGGACTACTTACAAGGTCAAATTGGTAACCCAGAGGGTGATGATAAGCCGAATAAGGGGCATTATGATCCTCGTAAATGGTTGCGTGCGGGTGAACTTGGTATGGTGAAAAGACTTGAACAAGCTTTTTCTGATTTGAATTGTTTAAATCGTAACTAGTCTTTCGGCTATTGTTATCTTGTCGCACTGAGTACCTTTTTACTTTTAGTGT